>JAGWMT010000029.1 GCA_028871595.1 Elusimicrobiota bacterium | reverse complement strand
GCCACCAGCACGTCGATGTCGCGCCCCTGGAACAGGCTGGACTGGATGTTGATCTCCAGGTTGTACGTCCCGTCGTGGTTGAAGATGTCCGACGTGGGGTTCGAGAAGTCCAGGATCTTCCCCTCGTTGCTGATCAGGAACTTCTCCACGCCCACCGTGCTGCCGTCGGGGTATTTGGTGACCGTGCGCAGGTCCGCGTTGTTCGGTCCGCTGGGCGTGGTCTGAACCGTTTGGATGGCGGGATAGAGCACGGCGTCGGTGGTCAGGTTGGTGTAGCCGGTGTTGACGTTGGCCACGTTCGTGGGGTCCAAGGTCGCGAACAGCGCGGTCTGCAGGTCGTTGGTGCCGGCCGTGGCCTGCACCTTCTGGGACCAGAAGAACTGCCCGGCCACCGTCGCGTTGTAGTCCTGCGTCTGCTCGAACTGGATGCGCGAGCCTCCGGGCACGCCCGGGCCGATGAGCGTCTGCGTGAAATTGACGGACGACGGGTACCACAGAAGCTTGGCGACGCCGGCGTTGTAGCCCGCGAAGTTGATCTGCGTGGGATCGCCCAAGGTCAGCTTTTCCTTGTCGGCGTCCACGGTGTTGGTCGCGTAGAATTCGAGGGAGGTCAGCCAGTTCGTGGGCTGGTTCTGGGCCAGTAAGCCGCTGGCCACGATGGCCGGGACCTGGCTCAGGTCGTTGGGGATGGCGGCGTGGAAGGTCTGGATGTAATGGCCCCAGTCGAAGCGGTCCTGGCGATGGCTGAGGAACAGCAGCTCGAAGGATTTGGCGTCGGGGCGCAGCAGGTACTCCTCCAGGCGCACGCGGCGTCCGTAGGCGTCCACCACGTCCTTGCCCAACTGGGCTTCGTTGGCCTTGAGCTCGCGGTTGCGCAGATCCTCCAGCATGGTCCGGGTGGCGTCGCGCGCCATCTCCTGGTGCACCGCGTACGGGCGCACCGCCTGCAGGGCGCGGGGATCGTTCAGCGGGAGCATGTGCGGGCGCTCCAGGCCGTTCTCTCCGATCTTCATGGTCTCCTCGGAGGTGACGACGGCCTCCCGGCCCTGGTTGTCCTTGACCTCCAGGACGCCTTCGGCCATCGTGACCTGGGTGTCCTTGCCGTCCACGCCCACGTCGAAGACCGTGCCGCGGACGGCGGCCACGGCGGTGGGCGTGTGGATGGTGATGTGGCTGCTGAGGAGGCCCGCGAACGCGGCCCGGATGCGCCCTAATTTCAAGGAGAAGCTCTCCTCCCGAGAATCGGTCCGGTCGATGGAGAAGATCGAGAAGCTGTTGATCAGCACCTTGGAGCCGTCGGAGAACGTCAATTCCGCGCTGGCGTTGCGGTGCGTGCGGATCTCCTGGCCGGCGGAGACCGTTTCCGGACCCGCCACCGGTCGCCACGGGGCGTTGCCGCCCTCGCGCACGTCCACCAGGCCGTTCGGGATCAGGCGGATGGGGCCGGCCGCGACGGCGCCCGCCGGCGCGGACAGCGCCGCGGAAAGGCCCAGCAGAACGAGGAACGCCGCGACGCGCTTGATCAGAATTTCCATCCGACCCCCGCGAAGTAGTTGTAGTCGTGGTAATTGTACTGGTAGGTCTGCTCGTAGGCGGTGTTGGCGCTGGTGTTCGACCAGGCCGCGCGCAGCTTGAAGTCCAGCGCGCGCCAGACGGGCTGGCTGACGTCCAACGCCACGCCCTCGGTGAACTGCTGCAGCTTGGAGCTCTTGTAGCTGCCGTCGGAATTCTGCGACAGGCGGCCGGTGTAGGAGCGGCTGGCGAAGTCCACGCCGACGCGCGCCACGGTCTTCACGGCCAGGAAGGTGGCCGTCAGGCTGGGCGAAATCCGCGCCTCCCAGTAATCGTAATACGCGCCGATATATTTCAGCCGCGCCGGATCCGCGTCGAAGCTGTTCTGATTCGAGATCTGATCGGCCAAGGTGACGCTGACGCCGGCCACGGGCCTCACGCGGCCCAGGCGCTCCCAGTCGAGGTAGCGCTTGCTCACGCCCAGGTTCAGGCTTTGGTAGGTGTCGGAGCGGTTCGTGCTGAGGAACTGGCCCTGGGACTGCACGACCTTCTGGTCGGTGAAGCTGATGAAGGAGATCGAATAGAGCATCCACGCGTTGACGAAGCCCGGCAGGTCGTACTCGTTGCGCCAGGCGAATTGATGGGTGACGGTGTCCAGGATGCGCGAGCCCGGATTCGGCGCGGCCTGCTCGGTGTTGAACTGCGTGCTCAGCGACTGGAAGTGCGGGTAGTGCGTGTAATACAGGTCGTAGGACAGCTGCCACATCCAGGGGATGTCGTCGCCGTAGCGGGTCTTGTGCTCCCAGACGACGCCCAGCTCGGGGCGCCAGAAGTCGTAAAGCCCCTTTCCCCACTTCTCGTCCGTCGTCTCCCGGAACAGGTCGGTCTTGAAGCCGACGCGCGGCATCAGGCTCCAGCCGTCGTCCCAGCGCTTCACCCATTTGGCGCCGGCGCCCAGGTCCAGGCTCTGCTGGAACAAGGTTCCGCCGCCGGCCAGCTCGTTGACCTGCTTGAAGCCCGTGTAAGTGGCGTTGCCTTCCAGGTAGAAGCCCCAGTCGCTGGACAGGCTGCGCAGCAGCTGCGCGTCGGCGTTGGCGTAGCCGTTGACCGCGCCGGCGCTGTCGTTGAAGAAGTATTGGCCGAGCATCAAATCCATGTCGCCTTGGGCCTTCCAGCCTGGTTCGCGCTGGGCGAAGGAGGCGCCGGACAGCAGGACCATCAGGGACGCCGCGAGAAAAATCGGGAGAAATTTCACGTGGATGTCACTCGAAGCGCAGGCCGATGGTCATGCGGTGTGTGTCCCCCAGGTCGCCGTACGGGATGAACGCGTAGTCCATGGTGAAGCGGTTGAATTTCACGCCCAGCCCGGCGCCGAAGCCGACCAGGCGGCTTTGCAGCTGATCGGCCCCGTGCCCGAGCTGATACCCGGCGCGGACCGCCAGGTTCGGGCTGATCCAGTACTCGGAGCCGAAGCTCCAGTAGCCGCGCCGCTCGGTCGTCAGCCAGTCGATGTCCGAGGCGAGCAGCAGTTTGTCCTGCAGGAGCTTGTAGGCGGCGCCGCCCTTGAAGGCGAGCGGCATGCTGTCCGGGCCGATATTGGTCCCGAGGTTTCGCATGGCGAAACCGAAGGTCAGCCCCGCGACGGGCGCGCGCGCCAGGACGCCCGCGTCCGCGGCCATCGCGCTCTCCTTGAGGGTGTCCAGGGAGGTCCGCACGTACTTCAAGGTCCCGCCCAGGGACGCCCAGTTTCCGAACGCCTTCGCGTAGGAAAGGCTGGCCGCGTAGTTCTGGTTGTCGAACGTGCCCACGGGCGTCTCCGTGTCGGTGGTGCCGCGCCGTTCGATGTTGCTCACTCCCAGGTAGTTGAATCCGCCCGCCCACGCGCCGCCGTTCTTGCCCACGGGCGCCGCATAGCCGAGGTAGCCCTGATTCTCGTCCACGAACAGCGAGTTGTAGCTGGCCGTCACGTCGGGCTTGTCCACGAAGCCGAGGGCCGCGGGGTTCCAGTTGACCGCGTTGGCGTCGGCGCCCGTGTCCACGGCGGAGAAGGCTCCGCCCATCGCGAGCGGGCGCGCGCCCACGCCGATGGTCAGGAAGTCCGCGCCGCTGGTGCCGGGTCCGCCGGTGACGATGTTGAGGGCCGCGGCCGGCGCGGCGGCCAGGACGAGGGCGAGTACGGCGGCTCGAGGGCGATTCACTTGATCACCGCCAGCTTGAAGGTTCCCGACGACTGCTTGGTCCCCGCGACCGACAGGAGGCCGTAGTAGACGCCGTTGGCGACCGCCTGTCCGCTGCGGTTCCGGCCGTCCCATTGGATGTACGAGCAGCTGCTGGGCGAAACGTCTCCCGCGTCGATCTCCCGCACCAGCCGGCCCGACAAGGTGTAAAGGCGGATCACGGCGTGGCCGCTGACGCCGGCGGGAATCTCATACTTGATCACGGTGCCGTTGGTCAGGATGCTGGTGGCCGAGCCGGTGCAATTCGACGTCGGCGCCAGAGTGATGGTCTTGCTCTGCAGATCGAACGGATTCGGGAAGTTGTAGATGCGGACCGTGGTGCCCGAGTAGGTGCCGCCGCCCACCTGCGACGGACGCAGGACGGCGAACAGGCCCGAGTCCGTCGCCCCGGCCACCCGCGTGTCGGGGCGGTAGCCCTGCCCGTCGGACAGCGCCATCAGGCCGATCCGCTGATTCGACGCGGTGCCGGCCTCGGTCACGCCGGTGCCCGTGCCCGCGACGGACAGGACGCTGGCCAGGCTCTTGAGCCCCTTGACCGAGATGGTGCCCCGCACGGGATCGATGGTCTGCAGCCCCGGGACCAGCTTCCATTGCTGGGACGGGCTGTCGAACGTGTAGACCGCCAGGTCGTTGAGGTCGGCTCCGGTCTGATTGTAGGCCAAGGTCATATCCACGCCCTTGGCCGTGTAGTTGATGCTCGAAAGAGTCACGTTGTAGACGCCGCTCAAAAAGGCGGAGAGGCTGAGGCCGGACGTGCGCAACCCCAAGGTGGCCTGGGGCGAGGCGGCCGCGTCGGTCTCCGTCATGCACATGGCCGGGATGGCGGTGGAGAGCGTGGGAATCACGCCGCCGACGGGCAAGGAGAGCCCCGAGCCGTTGCCCCCCGCGCCGCCGCTGATGTCCAGCGGGACGTTGTTATCGGGCAGGCCCTGGGAGTTGACGCCGGACTCGTCGCCGATCAGCGCCTGGTCGATGCTCTCGCAGACGCCGTGCGGCAGGCTCAGGCCGAAAGTGACCTCCTTGACGACCAACGGCGCGCGGGGGTCGTTGGGCTGGGCCGCGATGTGCAAAGTGTAGACCGTCCCCGCGGTCAAAGTGGCGGTCGAGTAATCGAGGAAGAGCTGCGGGTTGCCGTCCGCGTCCACGCGCTGGACGAACGAGTTCTGCGGCAGCGGCGTGGACGTGGCCAGGACGAACGGCGAGGCGCCGATCCAGGCGTTTCCGCCGGAGAAGTCCTGGAAATTCGTGATCTGGAACTCGTAGTTGGCGCCGACCTGGTGTCCGAACACGTTGACGTCCAGCGGCTTGGGCTTCAGGGCGAAGTCGAAGCCTTGCACGGCGCCGGGAACCTCGGTGGACTGGTTGAGGACGTAGTAGCCGGGCGCGTTGACGAACACCTTGAAGCGGTGGTAGTTCGTGGTGCCCGATATCAACGAGGTGGACAGGCCGATGATCTTATAGGTGCCGCTCGAATCGGTGGCGGCGCGATACAGGGGCAGGGATGCCGTGGGGCTCTGAACGTTGATCGTGTCGTCGTACGCCAGCACGGTCACGCCCTGCAGGACCGTCTTGCCGAACGCGGAGCAGGTCGCGCCGGCGGGGCAGACCGGGTTATTGGTGTAGACGGTGCCCGAAATCGAGGCGTTGACGGCGGGCAGGGAGAACGCGGGCACCACGACGGCGCCGCTGCCGCTGACGTCCACGTCCTGCGCGCCCTGCGCGTAGCCGGCGGCGACCGCCAGCACGTTGTAGCGGCCGGCGCCGAGACCGCTCAGGCTCCAGTTGCCGGCGCCGTCGGTGGTCAGGGTCGTCGGCCGATAGCCGGGCGCCTTGACGGTCACCTGCGCGCCCCCGATGGCGGCGGCGCTGGTGCTCTGCACCAGTCCCGAAATGCTGACGCCGGGGTTGGAGTCCAGGTTCACATCCACCGTCTTGGTCGAATTCGCCACGCCGAGAACGACCGAGGTCTTGAACGGCGGGTAGTTGGGCGTGGTGACGACCAGGTTGTAGGTTTGGCCCGCGGTCAGGCCGCGGATCTCGTAGCCGAGGGCGCCCCAGCCGGTCGGCGCGGGCCCGGTCAGGTTCTGGAACTGCTGGAAATTCCCCGAGGCGACGGCCTGGTTCAGCGCGGTGTCCTTCGGCTTCTCGTTCGGCGGGTACGGAACCACCAAACCCGCGCTCTTGAGGGTGCCGCTGGAGTCGTAGGCCCAGACGATGGGCAGATATTGAAGGAAGGCTTCGAAATTTCCAGCCAACTGCTGGAACTGCCGCAGGTTGATCATGTTCGTCGCCGTGACCGTGCCGGCCAAGGTCGCCTGCGCCAGACCGTTCAACGACGGGTTCGGCGTCAAGTTCACGTTCTGCACGGTCGTGGTCGAGCCGGAGCCGCCGCCGTTCGGGTTGAAGACCGAATTGACGGCCGACGCCGCGTTGACGATGACGTTCTTGGTGGACGTTTCAATGACGAAATAGGGGCGCGTGCCTCCCACCAGATTACCGGAGTCGAACCCCCCCTTCCGCATGAGGTAGAAGTCGAAGGCCGAGCCGGACTTGCTGGCCGCAAGCGGCGAGGTGCAGAAGCCGGGCGCCGGGAGGTAGCCTCCGCTGCA
Organism: Elusimicrobiota bacterium; assembly: GCA_028871595.1. Next base: position 12,701 of record JAGWMT010000029.1, on the reverse strand, counting down.
GATATTGGCCTGGCCTGATACCGGGGAATATGGAAAAAGTCCCGGAGTGCCTCCCCCGCCGCCGGCCAGCAGGCCGGCGACCGTGGCCGGCGTGAACGGCGTGCCTTGGGGGAGAGCGTAGGCCTCGTAGGTTTCCGGCGGGCAGTCGCTGTTCGCCGGGCAGGAGGTGAGGATCGTCAGGGGTGGAAGCGAGCCCAGGCCCGCGATCGGTTGGACCGTGACCGCGTCGGACAGGTACATGTCCTGGCTGATCGTCTGATTGGCCTGGATCGTGAGCTTCGGCGCGGGCTGCTTGGTCGTGAACGGGAAGGAGGACCCGCCGCTGTAATTCTGCGCGAGCAAAGTGTATTGACCGGGAAGCAAACCGCCCAGGGAGAAGCTGCCGTCGTTGCTGATCTGGGTGTTGCCCCACGAGTTGTTGCCTTGCGCGGTCACGTTGGGATTCCCACCTTGATTGCTGCTCGGCGGAACGAAGATGCTCCCGTCGGGCTTGCGCATGGACCCGACGACCTTTCCGGCGGGGAAGAAGTTCATGTTGACGACGGCCGCCGAGGAGGTGGTCAGGTTCGGCTGGGGCTGGTTGCCGCCGGGGAACACGGCGCCCCAGAAGTCCGACGTGACCTGCATGTAGTAGGACTGGCCGCTGGACACGGGGATCGAGTAGTTAATCACCGGGCCGGTGCTGGCGCTGCTGAAGCCGGTGAAGCCGCCGCCGCCGCAGGTCTGACCGTTGCCGCACTGCGGATAGAGCACGATCGAGATGGGGCTGGAGGACAGGTCCACCACGGACGGGAACTTCAGGCTCCCTTGGACCAACCCGGTGAGGCTCCCGGTCGCGACGTTGACGACGATCGTCACCGAGGAGACGTTGTTGTAAACGGCGTTGCCGGCGTTGTCGTAGACGTAGCCCATGCCGCTGGGGGTGGTGGTATCGATGGTCAGGCGCCGGTCGTCGGCGCCGATGCCGCTGGTGCTGCACGGGCCGTAATTCAGCTTGCCGTCGGGTCCTCCGTTGAACGCGGCCTGGCCGTAGGCGCTCCAGGCGTAAAGCTGGTAGTTCCCCGAGGGCAGGCCGGTCAGGAGGAGGTAGCCCGTCGCGGACGTCTGCGCGTTCAGCGATTTGAAGCCGGGATTCGAGGCGAAAGGACCGGCGCACGCCGCGCCGGGCGCGGTCTGCCAGCCCATGCCGTCCGGGAACAGTCCCACGCCGGCCTGCGGGAAGGATTTGCCGAACTGATCCTGGACGTAGACCTTCAGGACGCCGTTGCCCGCCGCGATCTGGGTCAGTTGGAACTTGAGGGACAGGACCGTGGAGGTGGAGTTGTAGACGAAGTCGTTGATTCCGGGCGCCGCGCCGAAAGAGGCCGCCGACGTGCTCTGCGAGCCTTGGTAGCAGCCGCCGGAGCTGGGGTTGCAGCCGCCGGAGATGTTCGTGTAGTAGGTGGTGCCGGCGCGCAGGTCGTAGATCTGGAAGACGCCGTTCTGGTCGGTCTGGGCGCCGCGCCAATCGTTGAAGGTCTGATTGTAGGCGTCCTTATATTGGGACTGGAAGTTGAGGCCGAGGTAGGGGATCGGGGTGCCGGCGGTGTCGATCACCACTCCGTAGACGCTCAGGCGGCCCCCTTGGCCGGAGGCTTGGGTCTGGCTGATGTTCGCGACGGGCGCCGGAGCGTTGGTGAAGTTCAGCGGCGCGCCCACCGAGAGCGTCGCGCCGGAATTCAGCGTCGCGGCGATCTGCACCGAGGCGGAGCGGTTCTTGATGGGGTCGAACGCGGAGGCCTGGTACACGCCCGCGCTGGCGGAATGCACGTTGAAGAACTGGAAGTTGCCCGCGCCGGCGACGCCGGTGTTGGTGATGCCGTAGGCGGACGCGCCGCCGCCGGTCTTCAGGCTGAGCTGGCCGAACACCAGGACGTTGGGCGAGGCGTTGGTCACGTTCACGTCGATCTCGCCGAGCGAGGAGACCCCGGCCGAGCTGAGCACGATGTTGACCGTCGGAGTCGAGACGCCCGGGGCCGCGGCCGTCACGGTCGGAGGATTCCCGCCGAACTGGTCCAGGAAGCCGGGCAGGAAACCCTGGCTGGAGGCCACGATCTGGTAGACGTTGCCGACGGTCAGAGTGTGCGCGATCCCGGTTCCATCGAAATTGAGGGTGCCGCCGGCGTCGGTGAGACCGATCTGCGACACCGAGGCGTCCGGCTGGCCGTTGACGAAGGAGACCGCGGCGACGTTGACCCCGGCGAGCGGGGTTCCGGCGGGGCTCTTGACGACGACGGTGAGGTTGGAGAGCGCGGCGTTGGCGGCGGCGGCGATGAAGAGGAGGCTGGCTCCGAGCAATCTTCTCACGCGTTGGCTCCTCGAAAAACGGGGGCTGTGGATTTGGATTTTACGCGGCTGTGTCAAGAATGTAATAAAAAAAAACGATCAAGTCAATACGATTTCGGTCACAGCCGGTTGCGCGCCGGAGCGGGATGAGTTAAAGTCCCCCCATGACCCGCCTTCTCGCTTCCGCGTGCGTCTCCTTCGCGGCGCTTGAGCACGCCGGCTTCCTCGTCCTGGAGATGTTCTTCTGGACCAAGCCGCTGGGACTGAGAATCTTTCGTTTGACCCCGGACATGGCGCGGATTTCTTCGGCCCTGGCGTTCAACCAGGGGCTCTACAACGGGTTTTTGGCCGCCGGGCTGCTCTGGGGGCTCCTCGCGTCCGATCCCGCGACGGCGCTCTCCGTCAAGACGTTCTTCCTGGTCTGCGTCGTCGTCGCCGGGGCCGTCGGCGCGGCGACGGTCTCTCCCCGGATCTTCTGGGTGCAGGCGGTTCCCGCCCTGCTGGCCCTGGCGCTCGTCCGGCTGGCGCGTTAGACGCTCGCGATCAGCGCGAGGGCGCCGGCCGCGACACATCCGCGGCCCGCGTCGCGTCCAAATCGGCGTGACCGACGAGGCTGTTGCGGAAACCGCGGCGAATGGTATACTGACTAACCAGTCAGTCATAAAAATTATGCCCGCCACCCCCCGCCCCGTCGTGCGCGATCCGGACGCCAAGAAGCGCCATATCATGGAGGCGGCGCGCCGCCTGCTCGTCGAACGGGACTTCACCGACATCGTTCTGGACGACATCGCCAAGCGGGCCGGCGTCGCGAAGGGAACCCTTTTCCTTTATTTCAAGAGCAAGGAAGAGCTGTTCGCCGCGGCCTTTGCCGACCTGGTGGATTCTCTGGGATTCGAACTGGAGACCTTGGTCAAGACCGACGTGAAGGGGAAAGATCTCCTCCTCGCGGCGGCGAAGGTGGTCCTCAATCATTTCGACCGCAACCACGATTTCATGGGGCACCTCGGCGCCGGCCGCATGCTCGGCTGCGGCCCACGGTCGCGCGGGCGGCTGCTGGAGAAATTCCGGGCGAACCACCTCGTTCTCCGGCGCATTCTGACGGCGGCGTCGAAGGATCAGGCCCGCTCGATCGGCGACTCGGAATACGCGGCCGCCGCCTTCATCGGCTTGTGCCGCAGCGCCACGATGCGCAAGCTGGTGTACGGCAAGGAAGGCGCGTTGGAGCGCGAGGCGGAGGCCGTGGTGGCGTTCTTCGTCGGCGGCTCCGGGATCGAGCTCTGACGCCGGCCTGTTAAGGAGAGCCATGGGCCTTTTTTCGATGCTGTTCGTCCTGATCGGCGCCCTCCCGGCGCCGGCGGAGGCGACGACCGTGACGTGGGACGGCATCGTGGCCGAGGCGGCGGCCGCCAACCCGGACCTCTCCGCGTCGCGCTTCTCGCTGGAGGCGGCCCGCGCCTCTTATCATCAGTCGTTCAACGGCGTGATGCCTCAGGTGACTTTGTCCAACACCCTGTCCGAGGCGAACGTCGCTCCCGTGAACCGCTGGAGCGCCCAGGCGGCCGCCTCCATGAAAATACTGGACGCCGGTCAGATCGCCAGCATCCGCGCGGCGGCGGCCTCGACGACCTTGGCCGAGGCGAACCTGCGCAAGGCCTCCGCGGATCTCCGTTCGAGCCTGCGGCAGACCTTCAGCCGCCTGCTCTTCACCCAGGAGACGCTGAAGGTCGCCGTGACGATCCAGCAGCTACGTGACCGCGACTCCGAGATGGTCTCGCTGCGCTACGATTCGGGCAGCGAGTCGAAGGGCAACATGCTCCGGGCCAAGGCCCAGGCGCTCCAGGCAACCCTCGCGGTCCTTCAGGCCCAGCGCGACCAGCATGCGGCCCAGCGCGAGCTCGCGCAGCGCCTGGGCCGCGAGGATTTCGAGGATTTCACGGCGTCCGGGACCTTTGGCGCCGCCGACGCCCCGCCGTTGCCCAACGACATGCGCTCGCTCCTGGTCCTGAGGCCCGAGGTGTTGATCGCGGAGGCCTCCGCGCGCCAGGCGAAGGTGGCCGTTTCGCTGTCGGAGAGCTCCCTGTGGCCCAGCTTGTCGGCCAATTACGCCCGGGCGCGAGGCGATTCGGTGGAGTTCCCCTCCCAGCGCTACTCGTGGAGCGCGGGCGCCACGCTGAGCTATCCCCTGTTCGGCGGCGGCCCCACGTCGGTCTGGTATGGGGTCAAGTCCTCGAAGCGCGCGTTGTCGTCCGCCGAGCAGGCGCTCGCGTCCGCGCGCGTCGCCGGGCTGTCGGCTCTGGAGAGCACGTGGGCGACCTATGCCGACGCGGTGGACCAGGTCCGGGTCCAAACCGCGCTCTTGGAGGCGGCGCGCCAGCGCAACGCCGAGGCCGACATCCAGTACGCCTCGGGCCTGCTGACCTACGACAATTGGGAAGTCATCGTCTCGGACCGCGTCTCCTCGGAAAGCCAGGCCGTCTCGGCGCTTCGGAACGCGATGGACGCGGAGACGGCGTGGAACCGCGCCCTCGGCCGGGCGCTCGGAGAATAACGGTATGAAGCGATTGATCGCGGCGGTCGTCGTCCTGGCCTTGGCGGGCGGAGGCGCTTGGTGGTGGAAGTCCAAGAGCTCCCGTAAAGGGCGGGACCAGCAGCAGACGGTCGAGGCCAAAATCGGCTTGATCGAGCAGACGGTGGACGCCACCGGCTCGGTGCTTCCTTTGAATCGCGTCGAGATCAAACCTCCGATTTCCGGACGCATCGAGCAGCTCCTGGTCCAGGAGGGCGATCACGTCCAGGCCGGCCAGATTCTCGCCTGGATGAGCTCCACGGACCGCGCCGCCATCCTGGACGCCGCGCGCGCGCAGGGTCCGGAGGCGTACGCGAAATGGCAGGACTCCTATAAGCCGACGCCGATCATCTCGTCGCTGACCGGCGTGGTCATCCTCCGGAACGTCGTCGTCGGGCAGACTCTCGACGCCGCGACGGTCATCTACGCGCTGGCCGACACCTTGATCGCCTACGCGCAGGTGGACGAATCCGACATCGGACGCGTGCACCGCGGGCAGAAGGTGCGCATCGTCCTGGACGCCTATCCGACGCGTCCGATCAAGGGCAAGGTGTTCGACATCCTATATGAAGGAAAGAACGTCTCGAACGTGATCACCTACGGCGTGAAGATCCGCCCCGACAAGGTCCCGGATTTCTTCCGCTCTCAGATGACCGCCAACGTGAGTTTCGAGGTGTCGCGCAAGGCCGACGCGCTCCTGCTTCCGTCCTTCGTCGTGCGCACCCAGCCCGACGGGACCAGGGTGGTGTCCCTCCCTCCCGCGCCGGACTCCGACGGCAAGCCCGTCGCGCGCGAGGTGAAGACGGGCCTGGAGAACGACGATTCGGTGGAGATCGTCTCCGGACTCGAGGAAGGCGCCAAGGTCCTGCTGCCGCAGGGCAAATACGTCCCGCAGAAGGCGCCGGACTCCAGCCCTCTGGCTTTCGGCGGCCCGAAGCGCTCGGCCACGGCCGGCCAGGCTCCGAAGCCCAAAAAATGAGCGCTCTCATCGAACTGAAGGACGTCCGCAAGACCTACACCGTGGGCGGCGGCAGGCTCGATGTCCTGAAAGGGATCAATCTGACGGTCGCGGAGGGCGAGTTCGCGGCCATCATGGGCCCCTCCGGCTCCGGCAAGTCCACCTTGATGCAGATCATGGGCTTGCTCGACCGGCCCACGTCGGGTTCGTTCAAGATGCTCGGCCTGGACGTGTCGAGCTTGTCCGACGACGAGGGCGCGGCTCTGCGCTCCCGGACCATCGGCTTCATCTTCCAGATGTTCAACCTTCTGGCCCGCACCAGCGCGCTGGACAACGTGGCCTTGCCGATGCTGTACACCGGCGAGGCCGGCCGCGCGGAGCGCGCCACCGAGCTTCTGAAGGAGATCGGCCTCGGCGACCGGCTGGACCACGCGCCGAACCAGCTGTCGGGCGGCCAGCAGCAGCGCGTGGCCATCGCCCGCGCGCTGACCAACCGGCCCCGGCTGATCTTCGCCGACGAGCCCACCGGCAACCTGGCCAGCGACCAGGCCGAGGAGGTGCTTCAGCGCCTCGTCGGGTTCAACAACTCCGGGATCACCGTCGTGATGGTGACCCACGAGCCGGATATCGCCGCCTACGCCAAGCGCATCATCAGGCTCAAGGACGGCCTTATTATTTCGGACGAGAAGAACCCCGCCCCGCGCATTGCGTTCGCCGCGCAGGCGGCCCGCGCCGCGGGCGGCGCGCTGGCGTCGGTGCCCGCGCCGCGCCCCCTCACGATCGAGGAACTCGCCGAGAATTTCGTTTCCGCGCTGAAGGCCATGCGTTCGAACAAGGTCCGCAGCGCGCTCTCCATGCTGGGCATCCTGATCGGCGTCACGGCCGTCATCGCGATGCTCGCCATCGGCAAGGGCGCGCAAAAGTCGGTGGAGGCGAAGCTGTCCAGCCTGGGCTCGAACCTGCTGATGCTGTTTCCACAGCCTCCCCGCGTCCAGGGCGGAGCCCGCGGGGCCGCGGGCTCCTTCAGCCGCCTGACCTTGGCCGACGTGGCCGCGATCCGGCGCGCGCATCCCGGCATCACCGCCGCGGCCGGAGAGGTGGGCGGCGGCGTCCAGATCGTCTACGGAGATCAGAACGCCAGCACGTCGCTCTCCGGCGGAACCGTGGACTACGCGGAGATGCACAACAGCCAGCCGTATTACGGCCGATTCTTCACCGCCGAAGAAGACCGCGAGCGGGCGCGCGTGGCCTTGCTCGGACAGACGAACGTGGACGCCCTTTTCGGCAGCGAGAACCCCGTCGGCAAGACGGTCAACATCAATCACATCAAGTTCAAGGTCATCGGCGTCCTGCCGCGCAAGGGCTCCACGGGTTTCCGCGACCAGGACGACGCCGTCATCGTGCCTTTGAACACGGCGATGCACCGCGTGCTGGGCAAGACCTTCGTGGACATCATCGCCGTCGAGTGCTCCAGCCCCGAGGTCATGCCCGCCGCGATGGAGGCGATCCGCGCCTTGATGCGCAAGCGCCACCGCCTTCCGGACTACAAGGACGACGATTTCACTTTGCGCAACCTGGCCGACATCCAAGCCGCGCTGGCCGGCACCTCCCAGGTCTTCTCCCTGCTGCTGGGAATCGTGGCCGCGATCTCCTTGGTGGTCGGGGGCATCGGCATCATGAACATCATGCTGGTCTCCGTCTCGGAGCGCACGCGCGAGATCGGACTGCGCAAGGCCATCGGCGCCACGCGCCGCGCCGTCCTGATCCAATTCCTGATCGAAGCCGCGGCGATGTCCACCATGGGAGGGATCATCGGCATTCTCCTCGGCTGCGGCATCGCGCTGGGCATGTCCACTTGGGCGGGCTGGGCGGCCATCGTCACCTGGCAGTCGGTGGTCCTGGCCTTCGCGTTCTCGGCCGGCACGGGCGTCGTGTTCGGCTTCTGGCCGGCCCGCAAGGCGTCGCTGTTGTCCCCCATCGAAGCGCTGCGGTATGAGTAATGCCGTCGGTTCTTGTCACCGACCGTGGTGATTGTTCCATGGAAACGAGAAAGCCGCTCCCCTTTCGAGGAGCGGCCTTCCAGCGCGCGCGCGGCTACGTTTAGCGCAATTTTGACGCGTCGATCATCCCCGCGCCCTGTTCGGTCGGACCCAGTCCGTCGAGCTTCGACGCGGCCGCCGTGAAGGCGCGGCGCACTCCGTCGGCGCCCCGGGCGCCCCGCTCCACGGCCAGCGCGGCCAGGCCCGCGACGTGCGGGGAGGCCATCGAGGTCCCGGAGAGCTTCGCGGTGCCCCCGCCGGGGACCGTGGAGACGATGTCCACGCCCGGCGCGATGAACGCCACCGCGTCGCCGCGGCTGGAGAAGTTCGCGACGCGGTCGTTCGAATCGCTGGCGGCCACGGCGATCACGCCGGGGTAGCCGCCGGGAAAGCCGACGGTGTCGGGGTTCGGCCCCGAGTTGCCGGCCGCGCAGACGACCACCACTCCGGCGGCCAGGGCCTTGTTGACGGCGCGCTGAAGGGCCGCGCTGCCCGTGGGTCCGCCCAGCGACATGTTGATCACGTCCACGCCCGCGTTGGCGGCCCAATTGATGCCCTTGACGATGTCGGAGAGGCTCCCCGCCCCGTCCGCGTCCAGGACCTTCACCGGGATGAGAGTGGCTTTCGGGGCCACGCCCAGCGGGCCGCCGGTGCCGCGTCCCGCGATGGTTCCGGCGACGTGCGTGCCGTGCTCGTTGTCGTCCATCGGATTCGCCGAGGGATCGACGAAATTCACGCCGGCGCCGAAGTCGCATTGCAGGTCGGGGTGCGTGCAGTCGATGCCGGTGTCGATCACCGCGACCTTCACGCCCTGGCCCTGGCCGGAGGCCCAGGCGGCGGGCGCGTTGACGCGCGCCACGCCCCACGGCACGCTGCCGCGCGGCGAAGCCGAGTCCCCGGCGTTCGGGTCTGCCGGCGCGGGAGCGGGGCGCCGCGGCGCGCGGGCCAGAGACTGCAGCACGGATTCGACGCTGGGCAGGGGCGAGGCCTGGAAGGAAGCGGGCGAATCAAGCAGCCAGTTCCGGTAGACGTCCTCCTCCACCTGGAAAACCTTCGCGTGCTTGCGCGCCCGGGTCACTTCCTGCGGCTGGACGTCGCCGGCGGACTCGAGCACGGAGACCTCGAGGGAATCCATGTCGTCGGTCACGGTCAGGCCCATGTCCTTGGCCGCCTGGGCCCGTTCGGCGCGGTTGGTGCCTTCCACGAAGGTCACCAGCAGACGCTTCTTGTGATGCCTGCCGCGCGCCAGCGCGGGGCGAGGGTTCAGCGCGGCCGCGGCCAGCGCCGCCAGCGCCCATATCGTCCAACTGTGTCCGGATTTTTTCATCTCGTTCCGCTCCTTGATCGCGTCGAATCCCCAGGCCTAGGGATCGTAGCCCCGAAGGCCCAGGTCCGCGAGGGTCGCGGGTCCTATTCGGAGTTAGGTCGAAAGACCTAGACGCCTAGGGCCTATCGAAACGCCGGGCGGCGGCGGCCGACAGCGCGGCGAAGACGGCGGCGAACGACAGCGAGGCGACGCGCGGCGGGAGCCACCAGCCGAACAGGCGCGCGTTGAGCCACAGCTTGGCGTTCCCCGGCGCGCCGCCGGGCAGGCGGACCGAGACGAACTCGAGCACGCCGTAGACGAAGCCGGCCAGGATGTACGTCGCCAGCGCGTGGCGGCCGAGGGATTCGAACGGGGCGGACCAACGCGGCGGCTTCTCCCCCAGCGTGTACAGGCACAGAGCCAGACCGAACAAGGTCAGCCCGCCCGCGAGCAGGGCGTACGAGCTGGTCCAGAGATGTTTATTGAACGGAAAGATTGTTCCCCATGCCGCGCCCAGGACGGTCAGGAGCGCCGCGGCCGCGCCCAAGCGCGCCGCTTCGCGCGGCGTCCCGCCTTCCGCGGCGAGGCGGCGGCCGGCGATCAGCCCCAGCAAGGTGGTGGCCAACGCGGGCAAAGTGCTGAGGAGTCCCTCCTGGTCCTCCATGGGGGTCAGCATGTGCCGGCCGATCAGGCGCCGGTCCAGCCAGGACGCCAGATTGCCCGCGGGCGTGAGCACGCCGGCCCCGTGGCCCGGCACCGGGACCTTGGTCAGCAGCAGCCAGTAGCCGACCAGCAGGACGGCGGCCGCGAAGGGTTCGACGGCCGGCGCGTCCAGCAGCAGGAAGCCGCTCGCCCCGAGGGAGCACAGGGCGATGCGCTGCAGGACGCCCGGCCAACGGATGCCCGAGGCCTCGCGGAAGATCACGAAATTGACCAGCAGGCCCAGGGCGAACAACGCCGCCGCGCGCGACGCCGAGTGGCGCGCCAGTTCGGCGGGCGTCTGTCCCCGCGCGCGCCGGGCCGCGTAGGACAGCGCGGCGGAGACTCCCACGATCACCAGGAACGAGGGGAAAACCAGGTCCGCCGCGGTCATGCCGTTCCAGGGGGCATGGTCCATCTGCCGGAAAACCTCGTCGCTTCCCGACGAATTGACCAGGATCATCCCGGCGACCGTAAGGCCGCGGAAGACGTCCAGCGCCCGCAGACGGCCGGTGGTGGGCATCGGCAACTCTCTTCTCAGTATAGGCCCCCGAAGACCCCGGCACAAGAGCGAACGGATGACGGCCCCCGCCCCGGCGACGTCGAGAAGGTGGACCGGTCTATCTCGACAACTTCCAGAGCACCATCGATTCGCGCTACGCCCCCGCGGGCGCCCAGGAGGACATCGCCGAGATGGAGTCCGGCCATGTCGAAGAACGCGAAGGGCCGACGGAAGCCGGGCCTTAACGAGAACTACGCGCGCGAGTTGTTGGAGCTGCACACCTTGGGCGTGGACGGCGGCTACACGCAGAAGGACGTCACGGAGCTGGCGCGGATCCTCACCGGCTGGACGATCGAGCGTCCGAACAAGAAGAACGCGGACCGGGTGAAGGACTGGCAGTTCCGCTTCAACCGGCGCATGCACGATCCGGGAAGCAAGGTCCTTCTGGGCGAGACCTACCACGCGGACCTGGGCTCGCGCGCGCAGGACGTGCTCCTCCTCACCATGACCGAGTTCGGGAGGACCATCGAGGAGAACGGCAACGGCGCTTCGAGAGCCGCGACCTGGAGGTCGCCACCGATTTCCGGCGCGTGGCGGGAGAAGCCGTCGCGCGCCATCTGGGCCTGAAGAATCTTGACGCGGTTTTTCCGGGCGGCCCTTGGCCCGGCCTGGGCCTGATATAATCAGGGCGTGAGAATCGATCTGGGATCCGGAAACATCGAACGGATCACCTGCGTCTACATCGGCCGCATCGGCGACGTGATCGTCGCGACGCCGTTCCTGCGCGCGCTGCGACGGCGCTTTCCGAAGGCGCGCATCCGCCTGGTCGTGGGCGCGCGCGCGGCTCAAGTCCTGCCCCTGATCCCGTTCGTGGACGAGACGGCGGTGCTGGGGCGTCCCGCTCAGGTCGGCGCCCACCTCCGGCTGGCGTGGACGTTGCTGCGCGAGCCGTGCGACCTGCTGATCGATCTCAATTCCTCCTTCTCCAAGACGTCCACGATCGTCGCGCGCGCCGCGCGGGCCCGGATCCGCCTGGCGTTCGAGAAGGAGAAGGGGCCCAAGGTCTTCAACCGCGCCATCGCCGCTCCCGGCGACCGCGAGCACATGTCCGAACGCTACGCGCGCCTGGCCGAGGCTCTGGGAGCCCCGTATGGTCCGGACCTGGAGCTGCGCGTTCCGCCCGCCGACGACGCGCGGGCCGAGGCGCTGCTCGCGCCGCTGCTGCGGGAGGACCCGGGCGCTTTCCGGATCCTGGTGCACCCGGGCAACCTCTCGCGCCTGCCGTCCTTCTGGCCGGAGGAAAGGCTCACGGAGCTGTGCCGGAGTCTGCAGGACGATCCGACCCTGCGCCTGTTCTTTCTCGCCGGCCCCGGAGAGCGCGAGCTGGTGTCCCGCATCGCGGGCGCCCTGCCGCGGCCCGCGGCGGTGCTTCCGGAGGCTCCCCTCTCCGTGGTCGGAGCCATGGTCAAGCGGATGAACCTGCTGCTCGGAAGCCTGACGTCCACCACGCATCTGGCGGCGGCGCTCAACGTGGCCACCTTCGCGTTCTACGAGGGCTACACGCAGACGGTCTGGCGTCCGCGCGGCGCGCGCCACGGCGGGACGGTGAGCGCGGACTGGAACCACGTGCAGTCCACGACGACGGACGAGGCGCGCGCGGCGCTGAAGGAACATCTGGCGCGGCTGAGCCCCTGGATCTGAGCTAGGAGCGCGGTTCGGAGAGCAGGCCCAGCAGCGCCCCCCAGGCCTCGTCCTCGGTCGGGTGGCGACCCCCGGTGTCGAGGACCAGCTGGCCGGGCACGTGCTCGTAGCCGAAGCGCCAGGTCTCGGTGTGGGAGAACAGTTCCACCGCGGGAACGCCGAGGGCCACGCACAGGTGCATGGGGCCGGTGTCGGCGGTGAGCACGGCGCGGGCGTGGGAGATGGCGGCGGCGAATTGGCGCAAGGGGAGCTCCGGCGCCAAGCAGACGCCGGCGGGTATGACCAGGCCTTTCAGCAGTTCGCGCTCGGCGGGGCCGCCGGTGAGGACGACCTTCCGGCCCGCGGCGCGCAATCGCCGCGCCAGCTCCAGGAACCATTCCGGCGGCAGGCGTTTCTCGGCGCGCGCGCCCAGGAACAGCGCCACCGACTCCCCGTCCAATCCCCACGAGCGCCAGACCTTCTCCCCGGCCGCGCGCTCTCCGGGCCCGAAGTGCCATTCCGTGCGCAGGCCGGCGTCCGGGGTCAGCGCCGCGCCGGGCGCGGCGTGGCGGACCAGGCGCGCCAGGTTGGCGGTCTCGTGCGCGCGGCCCGCGGGCGGAGGCACC
>JAGWMT010000338.1 GCA_028871595.1 Elusimicrobiota bacterium | reverse complement strand
AGAGCGCCTGCTGAGTTTCGGTCAGGCGCACGGCCCACTCCAGCCAGTTCGCGTCGAAGGACGCCTCGTAGAGGTCGAGGAGACCCTGCACAAGGAAAGCGTAATCGTCGGCCAGCCCCGCCCCACGCCTCTCCCCATCGCGCCAATAGCGGTAGAGCCGCCCGGTCTTGGCGTCATACAGCCGCGTGCGGACGAAGCGGGCCGCCCCTTCCGCCGCCTGCAAGTCATGGTCATCGTCAAATGTCGAGGCGGCTTTGGCGAAAGCAGATATCATCAGGCCGTTCCACGACGTCACGACTTTGTCGTCGCGGAGAGGCCTGCGCCGGCCCTGCCGCGCGGCAAGGAGCTTGCGCCGAGCGTCCTCGAGAATTTGACGCGTCTCGTCTTCCGGTTTATGGAACTCGCGAGCCGTTCCCGTCGCTGACTGAGCCGCGTATAGGATGTTCAGGCCGCCGAACTCTCCCTGAGGATCGCGCCCGATGTTTCCCCCGGGCTCAACGCCGTAGCGGGCGCAGAATATCTCGCCGACGCCGGGACCGAGCGCCGCGAAGATGTCCGCCTTGCGCCAGAGGTAGAAAGCCCCCTCGCGAAGCGCACCGTCGGCGGGAGCGCCGGGTGGAAGGCTGTCCGCGTCCTCGGCGGAATAGAAGCCGCCCTCCGGTGCGGTCATGTCGCGACGGACGTAACGCAGGATGTCGCGCGCGACTCCGGCAAACTCGGGGGCTTTTGTCGCTTGATAGGCCTCCGTGTAATTCACCGCGAGTTGCGCATTATCGTAGAGCATCTTCTCGAAGTGAGGGACGCGCCACTGCCGGTCTGTGGAGTAGCGGTGGAAGCCGCCGCCCAATTGGTCGTGGATTCCGCCGTCGGCCATCGCCCGCAAGGTCCCGACGACCATATCCAACGCCTTCTTCTCCTTCGTCCGGGCATAGTAGCGCAGAAGGAAGTCCTGATTGGCGGGCATGGGGAACTTCATCATGCGGCCGAAGCCCCCGAACGCGGCGTCGTAGCCGGAAAGAAGGGTCTCGTAGCCGCCGTCCATAAGAGCGGCGCTCAGGGGACCGCTTCCCGCGTCGGCTTGCGCATATTTCCGCAGCGCGCCGACGATTTCACCCGCTCCCGCCCTGACCTCGCCTTCATGATTCTTCCACAGCGAGGCGATCTTGTCCGATATCTCGATAAGCCCCGTCGGCCCGCCGCGCGAATCGGGCGGGAAGTAGGTCCCGCCGAAGATCGGCTTGAGGTCCGGCGTCAACCATAGGTTCAGCGGCCAGCCGCCGCCCCAGCCTGCGGCCTGCGCGGCCGTCATATAGACGTTGTCCACGTCCGGGCGCTCCTCGCGGTCGACCTTGATGGAGACGAAGTCCGCGTTGAGCGCCGCCGCGACGCGGGCGTTGGAATAGGATTCGCGCTCCATCACGTGGCACCAGTGGCAGGTCGAGTAGCCGATCGATAGGAAGATCGGCTTGTTCTCACGGCGCGCCTTGGCGAACGCCTCCTCGCCCCACGGATACCAGTCCACGGGGTTATAGGCGTGCTGAAGAAGGTACGGACTCTTCTCCCGGATCAAGTGGTTCGGCCGCCGCTGCCCCGCTTCGGCGAGCAACGACCCGGTCCCGAGGCAAAGCGCCAAAGCCGCGGACAGGAAGACCCGAGCGCTCACAGGCCCGCCGCCAGCTTCAACTGCTCGACGGCCAAACGCCGCGCGTAGCGCGTCGCCACGGCCTGCTCGGCGACCTGAAAATACGCGCCTTGCGCGTCGCGCAGGTCAGTGAAGGTCCCGGTCTTGTCCAAATACCTACGCCGAGCCAGACGATAGGCGCCCCCCACCAGACGCTCCTGCTCCTGCAGGTGTGCGCCTTTAGCGCCGAGTCCCGTGACCCAGGCCGCGGCCGAGCGCACCTCGCGCGCGACGGCCTGACGCGCGGCCGCGAGGCGGAACTCGGCCTCTTGATGCGCTCGGGCCGCCTTCTCCTCCGCGGCCTGCGGACGGAAGCCCTCGAAGAGCGGCACGCGGATGCCGACGCCCGCGCTCCATTCCTTCTTCTCGACCGGGCTCGTCTTGGACAGCGCCCCACCGCTGGCCACCGCGGAAAGGATGGGCCACTGATCACGGCTCGCCGCCTTCGATTCGGCCTCCGCCGCTTCGGCCTGCCGCAGGGATGCAACGATCTCCGGACGCTTCGAGAGCGCGGAAGCAAGAGACTCGGAAAGGCTCCCCATGGAATACGCGACGGCGGGGGAATCCTCCTCGCAGTCGAACGCGTCGTCTGAGGCGCCCATCGCCTCTTCCAACCGCTCGACGGCCATAGCCTTGCGGGCGTCGGTCTCCTCACGCTGGGCCGCGATCCCTTCCGTGGTTCCCTGCACGAGATCGAGTTCCACCGGCGTGCGCAGGCCGGAGCGGACGTAATGGGCCAGTTCTCGCGACACCGCCTGCTGGTCGTCGATCTGATCGCCGAAGACGGCCGACAGGCTCTTGAATTGCGCGCAATGAAGGTACGCGTCGGCGAGCTTGAGCCGCACGTCGAACATGACCCGGTCAAGCTCCGCCTTGGCGACCTCGACCCGGTCTTTTGCGGCCTCCGTCCGATAGGTCGTGCGGCCGAAGTCGTAGAGGTTCCAGGCCATGTCGACGCCGATCGCTTCGTCCTTGCGGTAGGGCGAGTTGACTAGTCCCGTGATGCCGATCGCGGACGACGAGCCCCCAAGCCCGCTTGAGTCCATCGCGGAGGCGGTCAGGCGCGGATATAGAGGAGCGCGCGCGATCTTGACGTCCGCCTTGGACTCCTCCACTTGCGCCTGCGCCGCGAGGATACGGGGGTTATTCTTCATGGCGTAGGCGACGGCCTCGTTGTAGGAGATGCTCTTGATTTGCGGCGCTTGGGCCTGAGCGCTTCCAGCCGCAGTCACCAAGGCCAGGGCGACGAGGATCATCGCCGCTGCGTCGCCGCGCAGTCCGCGCTTCTTGAAACGCTGCAGGAAGCTGAAGAGCATGGGCACCAAGACGAGGACGAGCAGCGTCGAGACGGTGATCCCGCCCAGCACCGCGCGCGCCAACGGCACGTTGGCCTCGGAGCCGCGCCCGATCCCGATCGCCATCGGCATGAGCCCCAGGATCGTCGCCAAAGACGTCATCAGGATCGGCCGCAGGCGGATGCAGGCCGCCTCGATGACGGCGTCATCGGGGCTTTGGCCCTCCTCGAGCCGGCGATTGGCGAACTCGACGAGCAGGATGCTGTTCGAAACGGCGATGCCGACCATGAAGATGACCCCCGTGAAGGATTGGATGTTGAACGTCGTGCGCGTCAGCCACAGCGTCAGCAGGACGCCGGCGAGGCCCAGCGGCACGGCGCACAGGATGAGCAGCGGGTCCAGGAAGGACCCGAACTGGCCCGAAAGCACCAGATAGACGAGCGCGACGGCCAGGAGCAGCCCGAG
>JAGWMT010000337.1 GCA_028871595.1 Elusimicrobiota bacterium | reverse complement strand
CCGGGGCCGACAGCCTCGTGGCGGGATCTGCCGTCTTCGGCGCGAAGGACTGCGCCGCCGCTTTTCGCGACCTGGAGCTCAAGGCCCGGGCCGCGTTCGGATCGAAGTCATAGAAGGAACGGAGGAACACATGGCCGTCGTCATTCGTCTGCAGCGCATCGGAAAGCCGCACCAGCCCTACTACCGCATCGTCACGATCGAGAAGACTCGCGGCGCGACGGGCAAGCCCATCGAAGTGGTCGGCACCTACAACCCGCGCGAGGAAACCGCCGGCAAGAAGGTGGTCCTCAAGGCCGAGCGCTACGCGCACTGGATCAAGGTCGGGGCGCTCCCGTCCGAGACCGTCGCCTCGCTGGTGAAGTCGTCGGCGAAGCTGGCCGCGAAGGCCGCCAAGTAAGGACCCGATGAAGGAGCTCGCGCTCTTCGTCGTCAAGAAGCTGGTGGACAAGCCCGAGGCCGCGTTCGTGGACGAGACCCAGGAAGGCGACGTCACCGTCCTGAAGGTCGTGGTCGCGGAAGAGGACAAGGGCAAGGTCATCGGCAAGCAGGGCAAGGTCGTCAAGGCGATCCGCGCCGTCGTGGGCGCGGCCGCCGCGAAGGCCGGAGTCCGCGCGGCCGTGGAGATCGACTAGAAGCATGAGGATCGACTTCGTGACCCTTTTCCCCGACATGTTCGCGCCCGTCATGGACGCGAGCATCATGGGCCGCGCCCGGGAAAAGGGTTTGCTCTCCTGGGGCTGCGTGAATCCGCGCGACTTTTCCGAGGATAAGCACCGCAAGGTGGACGACAGGCCTTTCGGCGGCGGTCCCGGAATGGTCATGATGGCCGAACCCCTGGCCAAGGCGGTCGAGAGCCTTAAGAAAAAAGGGACGACGACGATCTTCATGTCGCCCCAAGGCGAGACGTTCAATGACAGAACGGCGTCCCGGTTGGCGAAGAAGAAACATCTCGTGCTGGTGTGCGGACATTACGAAGGCATCGACGAACGCGCCTCGGAGCTGTTCGACGAGGAGATTTCCATCGGCGACTACGTTCTGACCGGCGGCGAACTGCCGGCGATGGTGGTCGCCGATGCCGTGGCGCGCAAGCTGCCCGGCGTCCTCAAGAAGGAAGATGCGGCCGTGAGCGAATCGTTCGTTGCCGGTCTCCTTGATTTTCCGCAGTACACGCGCCCGCGGGAATGGCGCGGTCAGGAAGTGCCCGACGTCCTTTTTTCCGGAGATCACAAGAAAATCGCGGAGTGGCGGCACAAAGCCGCCCGCACCGCGACGAAGCGCAAGCGACCCGATCTGCTGTCTCGGGCGTAAGTCACGAAGGTCAGGAGAACGCGTATGATGGCCGCATTGGAAGAGAAGAAGACGGACACGACGAAGACCTACCTGTTCCGCCCCGGCGACACGGTCAAGGTCCACATGAAGGTCAAGGAAGGCGACAGCGAGCGCATCCAGGTCTTCGAGGGCACGGTGATCAGCCGCCGCGGACGCGGAGCGAGCGAGACCTTCACGGTCCGCAAGATCTCGTTCGGCGTGGGCGTGGAGCGGACGTTCCACATGTCCTCCCCGCACGTGGACAAGATCGAGCTCGTGCGCTCCGGCAAGGTGCGCCGCGCCCGCTTGTACTACCTCCGCGGTCTGACCGGCAAGTCGGCGCGCGTGGACGAGCGCGCGGCGGCCGAGCAGCCGGCGACGGAGAAGCCCGCGGCCAAGTCCGCGGCGGCTCCGAAGGCCGAGAAATCCGTCAAGCCCGACGCCCCGAAGAAGGGCGAGGGCGCTCCGGCCGTCGCCAAGTAAGATCCTTGGACGGCCGGCGCTTCGACGCTGACGCCGGACGGCGCGCCGCGGGCGCACGTCTGGTCGGCGTGGACGAGGCCGGCCGCGGCCCCCTGGCGGGGCCGGTCGTGGCGGCGGCGGTGGCTTTGCCGGAGGAGCCTTCGGCGGAGCTGCGCGAAGCGCGCGACTCGAAACTGATGACCCCGAAGGGCCGGGAACGGCTCTTCGGGGTCATATGTTTACACGCCAGCGCCGTGTCCGTGGCGTGGGCATATCCGAAAGAAATCGACGAAATGAATATCCTGGCGGCGACCCTTGCCGCCATGAGGCGTGCGGCCGAGCGGGCCGCGAAAAAAATCGGCGGCGCTCCGGTGATGATTCTGGTCGACGGCCCCCATCCCATCCGGAATTTCGGTCTGCCGCAAACGCCCGTGATCGACGGCGACGCCAAGTCCTTGTCCATCGCGGCCGCCAGCATCGTCGCGAAGGTGATCCGCGACCGCTGGATGGAGCGGTTGAACCGCCGCCATCCCGGCTACGGCTTCGCCCAACACAAAGGCTACGGAACGAAGGCGCATCTCGAGGCCTTGGACCGATTGGGCGTATCAACGGCGCACCGCCTCAGTTATGCGCCGGTGACCCGGCGCGCGGCGGCGGCGGCGAAATGAACAAGATCCAAACGGGCCAGAAGGCCGAGGACCAGGCCGCCGCGTTTCTTCAGGCCCAAGGATTTAAGCTTGTTGAACGCAATTTTCGCGCCAAGGTGGGCGAGATCGATCTGATCATGCGGGACGGCGACGAAATCGTGTTCGTGGAGGTCCGCGCCCGGCAGTCGCGCGGTTTCGGCGGAGCCGCGGCGTCCGTGGACGGGCCCAAACGGCATAAAATCGCCCGGACGGCGGCGCTTTGGATTCAGGCCCGGTCGTGGGACGGGCCGTGTCGTTTCGACGTGGTGACGTTCGACGCCGGCCGTCTGGAACATCTCAAGGACGCCTTTACCGCGGACCGATGACCGAACTGATCCCGGAGATACTGCCCGACGAAAAGGCCGCCTCCTTCTGGGAGCACTTCGGCGAGCTGCGCGACCGCCTGCTGCGGGCGGTGCTCGCGGTGTTCCTGGGGACGTCGGTCACCTATTTCCTGCGCTTCCGCCTGTGGGAGCTGGCAAAACGCCCGCTCATGGCCGCCATCGCGCTCCGGCCGGCCTTGGGCACCGAGCCGTTCGCCTACACCGATCTGGCCGAGCCCTTCATGGCGATGATGCGCCTCTCCTTCTGGACGGCGGTGTTCGCGGTCTCGCCGTACGTCTTCTACCAGATATGGGCGTTCGTGAAGCCCGCCCTGCGCGAGCGCGAGAAGAACATGGCGACCACCTTCGTGCTGGTCACCAGCGCCTGCTTCATCCTGGGCGCGGCGTTCGCGTACTTCTTCCTGTTCGGGACCTTGGCCAACCTGCTGATGGACGAGGCCGTGCGCGCGGGCCTGCGCCCGAACCTGCGGCCGACCGAGTACCTGAACCTGTTCCTCTACACCGTGGTCGGCGCGGGCGCGGCCTTCGAGGCCCCGGTCCTCTTCTACTTCCTGGCCCGCTTCGGGATGGTGCGCTCCCGGTCCATGCTCAAGTACTGGCGCGAGGCCACCATGGTGATCCTGTTCGTCTCGGGCTTCATGACGCCGGGCGACGTGATCGCCACCATGA
>JAGWMT010000336.1 GCA_028871595.1 Elusimicrobiota bacterium | reverse complement strand
CGCTGGATCGCGCTCGTCTTCGAGCACCCGGAGGACGACGCGCGCTGGTACGAGCGTCGTGACACGATCTGGTGGGACGGAGACGAATCTCGAAAGGCCGAATTCACGGCCGAGATGTTCGAGAACGCGGGCCGGCACCTCGCGCGCTTCAGCGACGAACAACTGGAAAACGGTCTCCGTTTCTTCCTCAGCCAGGGCTACGCCTTCGACGCTTTGGACGCGGACGTCCCGCTTCCGGCCCGCGTCCGCCTCGTCCGCGCCGTGCCCGGACTCTACCGCGGGATTTTCGCCCCCCGCTGCCATGAGTTGGATTTTGGAGGCAACCTCCCGCTGTATCGGATCTGCTATATGTTCTGGGAATCCATTCCCGTCGGAGGCCGCCCCGAGTCGGAAGAGGAGCGGACTCTCGGCCGGGAAATGCTCGCCGCGCTGCGCGAGATACTGGAAATCGATAACCCGATGTGCCAGTACTCGGCTCTTCACGGGCTCGGCCACGCGCGTCCCGACTGGCCGGTCGAGGTCGAAGAAATGATCGACGCCTATCTTTCAAGGCAACCGCGGGCGGATTTCCCCCTGAGGACTTACGCCCTCGCGGCCCGGGAGGGCCACGTCCAATGAAACGAGTCATGATCGCGGCGTTCATGATATTCGCGGCCGCGCCTTCACGCGCCAAGGATTATTATTTCCCGCCCTTGCCGGTCTCGATCGGGTTCGCGCCGGACGGGAGCTCGCCGTTCTGCGCCTCGAGCGAACTGCGCTCACGGCTCACTCCGTACTTCCTTTCTTTCGACCCGCCCTCCGGCGGACTTCCCCCGGATCTCACGCTCCGCTGCGAGGCGTATGACGGGGACCGGGTGAAGTTCACGGTCTTTGACGGGGCGGGCAACGACGTGGACCATTTCAAAGTCAAAGTGATTCCAAGGCGGGAAACCTACGATTCGACGGCCTTTCTCGCGGCGCGGGCCCTGGCCACCGGAAAGAAAACCCTGCGCGCCGCCCTGCAGGCCTACCGCGCCGACATCCGTTACTCGGCCGCGAAGCTGGGTTCAGACGACTTCGCGGCAGGAAACTGGAATGACGCGGCGTACCGCCTCTACCGCGCGCTCGAGGGCGACGCCCCCGCGGAACCGCTCTATTTCGGCCTTTACGCGTCGCACGCGAAATTGGGACACGCCGCTCAGGCGCGCTGGTATCTCATGGCGTTCTGCAAAGCCTCCGGCAAACGCCCGACCAGGCTCACGGACCGCCAACTCGCGTACCTGCGCGCGATGCCTTCCCACGATCCCTCCGACCCATTGCCGGGGCCGGTCGACCTCTCGGAATGGCGGCGCCGCCGCGACGCGCGGCAATGGGGCGCGGCCATCGACGAACTCAAGTCCGTGATCGAGCGGGCGCCGTGGGCCGTGGCGGCCTACGACGCGCTCGCGGACTCCTACCAAGCGCTCGGTTGGGGCCCGCTGGAGGATGACTGGCGCGAGCGCGCCAAGATCGCCCGCAAGGTCTCCAATGATAAAAATATGCAAAAGGATCTCCTCGATGCGCTCCAGTCTCCTTAGCCTCATCCTTCTTTTGGCCCCCGCGAGCGCCCGAGCGGACACGTGGAACCGTCTAGAGTACTTCGGGGGCTACGTCGGACCCGGCCTGTACGGTCTGGATCTGTTCTCCTACGGCCTCTACCACGAGCGTTACGGCGTCGGAGCGGGAACGAAGCTCGTCGACTTCCGCGGGGACACCTGGGACATTCCGCGCCACGGGAAGCCGGATGCGTCGGCCCATTTGACCGTCGTGCCGATCCCCTTGGAGTTGCGCGTCGTCCTGGCGAGTTGGGAAGGGGCGCCTTTCGTCGAATACGTGAACGCGGAATCGTCGAACGGCCGCGTCGAACTTCATGGCTGGTATTGCCCGTGGGCTTTTTTCGGCGCGATGACCGACATGGAGACGGACATCCTCGGCGAACGGCAACGAACGCAGATCAACGATATCGCGCGCGGCGAAGCGTGGGATTGGGGAATCGGCTACGACGCCGGGCAACTCTGGTCGTTCACGGTCGGACGCTACGACTTCCGCGTCCATGACGACGGCAATTTCCGCGCCCGGCAGAACGGGCGTTGGTACGCGGCGCTGCGGTTATATCTGGGGCGGACGCACGGACGGACGGTCGGAGCCAATCCGTTGAGGGTCTTCACGGACGCCGCGCCCTACGTCTGCCGCTTTTTCGGGGGTTGCCGGACCGTGGAGCGTTGAGCGTAGGCGGCTACAGGCTCGCCGCGAGGGCGGCCCAGGCCGCGAACGGGATGTGCTCGGGGCGCGCGTCCGGGGCCACGCCGGCGGACGCGAACGCGGCCTCCACCTCGGCGCGCGGGCGGTGCAGGGCCTTCGACAGGACCGAGGCCGCCATCTTGCGGCGCTGGGAGAAGGCCGTCTTGGCCAGCAGCCAGAAGCGTTTCTCCACGTCGGCGGGAAGACGCGCGGACTCCAGGCGGCGGAACAGCACCACGGCGGAGTCCACCTTGGGGCGCGGCCGGAACGCGGACGGCGGCAGTTCCAGCGCCAGTTCCGCGTCGGCGCGGAGCTTCACCGACAGCGCCAGCAGGCCGTAGTCGGGCCCGCCGGTTCCCGACACCGCGCGCAGGGCGACCTCCTTCTGGAACATCAAGGTGGCCGTGGTCCAGCGGTCCCAGAGCAGCACTTTCTGAAGGATGGCCGTGCCGACCGCATATGGGAGATTGCCCACGACCAGCCACGGCCCCGCGCCCAAGGACGCCAAATCGAAGCGCAGAAAATCCTCGTGCACCACGGTGAGCCGCTCCGGCGTCTTCAGCTGCCCGGGCAAGGCCGCCGCGAAGGCGTCGTCGGCCTCCACGGCGAACACCTTGGCGCCGGCGTCGAGCAGGGGCTTGGTCAGCGCGCCGCGGCCGGGGCCGATTTCCAAAACCGAGTCGCCGGGCCGCACCCCGGCCGCGCGCACGATGTCCTCCAGCGCGCCTTGGTCCGTCAGGAAGTGCTGGCCGAGCTTCGCCATGTCAGATGGACGCGGCCGACTGGCCGCGGCGGCGGCGCAGGAGGTCCTCGCCGACCTTCCACACGTCCCCGGCGCCCAAGGTCAGCACCACGTCGCCGGGCTTGAGCTGCTTGGCCAGCTCCAGCACGCCGGGGAACGGCGCGCCGGCGACGCCGGCCTTCTTCATGGAGTCGAGGATCAGGCGGGAATCCACGCCCTTCATGGGCTTCTCCCCGGCGGGATAGACGTCCATCACGTAGGTGAAATCCGCGGCCTTCAGCGCCGGGCCGAACTCGTGGGCCAGCATCTTGGTGCGCGAGAAGCGGTGCGGCTGGAACACCACGATGACGCGTCCCGCCTTCCAAAGGCCCGCGACCGCCGCCAAGGTGGTGCGCACCTCGGTGGGGTGGTGGCCGTAGTCGTCCACGAACTCCACGCCGCCCGCGCTTCCCAGGCGGTCCAGGCGGCGGCC
>JAGWMT010000335.1 GCA_028871595.1 Elusimicrobiota bacterium | reverse complement strand
AAGACCCCCCGCGACTCGGCGGATTACGGCCGCGCGGCGCGCAAGGTGGACGCCAAGAAGGAGGACGTGGACCGGCTGAGCCGCAAGCTGCGCCGGGAGATCGGCATCTGCCGCGACTGGTCCGACGACGTCTGGTCCTTGCTGACGAAGATGAACCTGGACGATTGGGCGGTGGACGACCGGCGCCGCACCGCGCCGCCCTATCACACCGCCGCCGTGGCCTGCGCGCCGGAGGACCAGCCCGCGGTCTGCCTGGCCTTCGATCCCTGGGCGACGGGCCAGCCCCAGATTTACGCCTACTCCGCCTGGGACGACAAGTCTCCGGGCGGCCGCATTCCCGCGGACTATTTCATGCACGGCCTCCCGGAGAAGGTCCCGTGAGCGGGGAGGGACCGCAGCTGGCCCTGCTGGCGCGGATCCATGAGGCCGCGACCTGGAACGACGCGGTCCGCCGCCACGAGAGCGACCCGTGGGCCTACATGCGCCGCAAGCTCCATGATACCGAAGGTCCTCTGCGCGCCTATAAGTCGGACGTTTTCGAGCGCGCCAAAGAAAAGCTGTTCGCCGACCTGTCCCGCCCCCTGATGCCGCCGGGCGGCCTGGAGGCCCACCGGGAGGCCTTCGAGGCCCTGCTCCCCGCCGGGGACTTCGCGGACCTGTCCTTTCATTTGTCGCCGGCCGCCGACCGCCAGGCGCGGCTGGAGGGCGCGAGATCCGTCTTGGGCGCGGCCAAGGCCCCCACCTTGTTCGACCACGAAGCGCTGCCCCCGGAGAAACGCAGCCGGACCTGGGAGAAACGCGTCGTCGAGATGACCAAGCGTCTCGGTCTGGAGGAGCCCATCCGCGTGGCCGAGCGCGGGCTGGACCCGGCCCGGCGCGCCCGCGTGGCGCGACGACTGCGCCGGAACCTGCGCGAGTACCTGTCGGTGGCGCTCCACGAGGGCGGCCTGCGCGACGAGATCACGCCGTTCATGCTCGCCCGACTGGAAGCCGCCGTCGCGGCGGTGCTGCGGCCGCTGGAGAGGTGGCGGTGAGGACGATCAACGATTCCTCGAATTCAATAGCCCCAGCGCCTTCACCAAGTTAAGTCGCGCGTCCTCCCGGCCGGGGTCCAAGCGAAGCGTCTCGCGGAACTCTTTGACCGCGTCCTTCAAGTCTCCACGCTGCGCCAATGTCGCGCCGAGATTATTGCGCGCGGCCGGCGAGCCGGGATCCTCGCTCACCACATAGCTCCAGAAGGAGACCGAATCGCGCCAGACGCGCGTCTGCCGGTCGGCGAGGAAGCCCAGTCCGGCGATCAGGACGACCAGGGCCGCGCCGGCGCCGACGCGAAGCCGGACGTCCGTTCGCCGCCGGAAGATTTCCCGCAAGAGCCCCCCGGCGAAAACCGCCCAGCTCAGGCAGGGAATATAACTGTAGCGATCGGCCGCCAACTGCCCTCCGCTCTGGAAGAAACCGGAGAGCGGAAACAGCGCGAGGAGGTACCAAAACCAGGCGGACGCGAGCGCCGGCTGCTTGCGCGCGCGCAGGACCGCCAGAACGGTCGCCAGCGCGGTCAAGACGACGTAGGCGGGAAACGGCCAAAGGTTCAGCTTCTCGAACGGCGGCAACCGGTAAAGCGGCGAGAGATGGAAAGGCCACGCCGTTCGGTACAAGTAGAACAGCGCGCTCCGCGATGAAACGGCCAGTCTCTCCGTCAGGCCGAACGCGGACCACGACTTAGCGGCTCCCTTTTCGGCCTGCCCCAACAGCGCCACCACGGCGAACGGGACGGACAGCAGGAGAAACGGAATCTTTTCGCGCAGGGTCGCAACCCAGGCGCGCCGGTCCATCCGCGGCGCGCGGTAGAAATCGAGAACGAGCAGAAGCGCGGGCAGGGACACTCCTGTCGCCTTCGAAAGCAACGAGAACCCGAATGCGCCCACCGCGGCCTTCCGCCGCCCTTGGAGATGGAAACGAACCGCCGCGAGGAAAAAAAAGCCCGACAACACGTCCCGGCGTTCGGTCACCCAGGCGACCGACTCGACGCGCAGGGGATGGAGGGCGAACAACAGCGCCGCGCCGGCTGCCGAAAAATCCGTCAGCCAGCTTCTTTCGGCAGCGAATTCTCCGTCGTAAAGAGCAGCCGCGATCCGAAAGACAAGCACCGCGTTGAGGGCGTGCAGAACGAGGTTCGTCAAATGGTAGCCGGCCGCGTTCATGCCCCACAATTCGTAGTCGAACGCGCACGACAGCCAAGTCAACGGAATGTACACCCCCATATGAATCGCGGTGAACATCCACTTCAGGTTCGTCCAGCCCAGGCCGCGATAATTATCATTGAGGACGAAGTTGTCGAGATCGTCCCAGGTGAGAAAGCGCGCGGAAAGCGCCGTCCGGAACGCCAGCGCCGTCGCGACCGCGATCAGCGCCGGAAACAACCAGCGAGGCGGCGAGGAGGAGCGGTCCGCGGAGACGGCGCGGCGGGTCACGGCACGACCGCCTTGAACTCCAACATCACCGCGTCCGCCTTCGCCGCGCGGACGAACGCCAGCACGCGCGCGCAGCGGTCGATCTTCGGGGCGGTGATCGGAACCTGGCTCTCGTTCGTCCACTGGACGACCTGCTGCGGGTCTCCGCTCACGTAAGATACGCCCGCGACGGGATGATCCACGCACCAGACCACCGGAAGGCCCAGGGGGCCGCCGGCGCGCTTGGCGTCGCGCATGAGCTCCGCCCCGCCGAACCGGGACAGCGATATTTTTTCCGGCGGCAGGCAGCCCTTGGGGCAGTCCGCCGTGGCCTTTTCAAATGTGAGATCCAGTCGGCGGGCTTCCTCGATCCACGGTCGGCGGCGCTCATCGTCGCGGACGCGTTCCGCGCGGAGGCCGGCAAGTTCCCGCCACGGAATCCAACGACAGGCGAGCGCCGCCGCCGCGACGACGGCGACGACCGCCAGCGCCTTCTTGCGGCGGCGCAAAACGACGAACAGACGCTTGAATTTCATGCCCGAACCCACGATAGACTAGCAATATGCCCGGAATCGGCGGGTCCGGAAGTTATCCACAATCCGGCTGTCGTCAAAGACAGTTCGCCGACAGTTCGGAAACGTTCGTGCGGATCGCGACCCATGATCCCGACCGTACCGACGGGAACTGCTAGAATATCCCGATGGGACTTCAGATCGGCTCCCTCCAAATCCCGTCGCGGATCATCCAATCCCCGCTGGCCGCGTGCTCCGACCTGCCCTTCCGGCTGGTGGCGCGCGAGCGCGGCCTGGGCTTCTGTTTTTTGGAGATGGTCTCCGCGCAGTCGCTGACGCGCGACAACGCCAAGACGCGGCGCATCCTCATCAGCACGCCCCAGGACCGGCCGCTGGGGGCGCAGATCATCGGCTGCGATCCCGGCATGATGGCCGAGGGCGCCGCGATCCTGGAGGAGCTGGGCTTCGACCTGATCGACATGAACCTGGGCTGTCCGGTGAAGAAGGTCGTGTCCA
>JAGWMT010000028.1 GCA_028871595.1 Elusimicrobiota bacterium | reverse complement strand
TCTCGCTTTTCACGAAGCCCGGGCAGACGGTCACCACGTCCACTCCGGTGCCGCGCAGGTCCACGCGGGTGGATTCCAGCAAGGTGATCAACGCGGCCTTGCTGGCGCTGTACGGCCCGGATTTCGGCAGGCCGCGGAAGCCCGCCAGGCTGGCGACGCCGGCCACCACGCCGGATCTGCGCGCGATCATGTCCGGAAGGACCGCCTCCAGCCAGCGGCAGACGCCGAGCACGTTCGTGTCGAACGTCCAGCGGTAGGATTCGGCCTTGAACTCCTTGGCGTCCAGGGAATCCCCCACGCCGGCGTTCAGGATCGCCCAGTCCGCGCCGCCCCAGGCGTCCTTGATCTGAGCGTAATGCGCGCGGACCTCGTCCTCGTCGGTGACGGAGCCGGGGAGCAGCAGGGTCTCGCCGCCGGCGTCGCGGACCAACTGGGCGGTGCGCTTGAGCTCGTCGAGGCGGCGCCCCGTGACGGCGACGCGCGCGCCGCGCCGTCCCAGCTGGACGGCGAGCTCCCGGCCCAGGCCCGACGTGGCGCCCGTGACGATGGCGCGCAGCGGAGCGCTCACGCGGCGGACGGCGTCGGCCGGGCCAGCGCCAGCAGGGCGGCGGCCCGGATGTGCAGGTCGAGCGCCTCGGCCTCGGCGGGGAACGCGGCGAGGCGCCGGTCCAGGGCGGCGAGAAGTAACTCGATCTTGCGGATCGAGCGCGGATGACGCCGCGCCTGTGAAATGAACGCGGCGTGCTCCGCGGGCGTCGCTTCCTTGAGGAGATAGCGCCAGTTGGTCGCGTCGGACACCGTGAGCGCGTCGTCGGAGACGACGGCGGCGATCTCGGCCCGGTGGGTCTCCGGAGCCAGATAGGTTCCGAACAGGCGGTCCATCAGCGGATGGACGATGGTGAAGTTCTTGGCCTGGTCCCAATGGTGCAGGAGATGGATATCCTCCAGCCAATGGAAGTATCCGGATTCCGCCCAGGGGTGACGGGCCAAATGGAAGCGCGAGTGGGTGAGGTCCACCACCAGCTTCGCGTAGACGGCGACTCCGGCGACGAAGGCGAGCGCCGCGAGGGTGAAGCCGTGCAACCAGACCGTGAGCGCGGCGGCGATCCACCCCGGGACCACCCAGGAGAGCGCCAGCCCCGTTTCCGAGGCGACGTAGCCGGTGTCGCGCTTGTAGAAGCGGCCGATCGGATAGATCACCATGTGATGCAGCCAGTGGAACATTTGATTGCGCCGCACCACCGACGAGCGGCGCGTCAGCGCGCCGACGTGCTGGAAAAAGCGGTGGTAGGCGTAGCCGAACGACTCGACCAGCAGGACGCCGCGCAGGGCCATCGTCAGGGGCTTGAGTCCCCACGCGATCAAGGCCGGCGGAGCGCCCGCGGCGAGCAGACGCGCGAACAGTCGGCCGGAGAAGGGCTCCGCCCAGGCCAGCGCGATGAGCGCGAGCAGTCCGGCGGCCGTGTAGAGTTCGAACAGGCGGCGGCTCAGGGAGCGGTCGGGGCGGCGCAGCAGCGCGCGCCAAAGGCTCGCGTCGAGAGGGTCGTTCATCCCCAGATTGTAAGATATCGCGCCGCCGGGGCCAAGCGTTCCGCGCGCCCCTGGGCCTTAGGGCCCAGGCGCGAATCCTTCCGCGTCTCTATAATGGACTATAATAGGAATATGAGCTTGCGTCCCAAGATCCTTGCGGCCTCACTGATCGCTCTCGGCTCCGGCATGGCCGCGGCCCAGCCGCGCGTGGACGCGACCGCCGGGGCCAACTCCGCCCCCGCGGGAGGCTCCGTCGGAGCGTCCGTCACCAGCGGCGCCGGAGCCGCGATGAATCCCGCGCTCACGACGCCCCTGCCCCTCTCCGGCGCTCCGAGCCTGGGCGCGACGGGCGCGGCTCCGACATCGCCCGCCGCGATGACGGCTCCCGGCGTCGTGTCACCGGCCGCCTCGGTCGCTCCCGCCGCCGCCAACGGGGCGCCCGCGTTCGCCCCCGCGCGCCTTCCGGGCCGCGCGGCGGCGACGGTCGCTTCCCCGGAGGCCGTTCCGACGGGCGCCGCGCGCCGCGTCCCGTCCTCGCCCGCCGGCGGAGCACCGCGCGCCGCCTCGGAGGCCCGCCCCGGCGGCGCCGCCGCTCCCGCGGCGGACGCCGTGCTGGGCTCCGCGGCGAAAAATATCTCCGAGGCCCGCGCCGCCGCCGGCGGCGACGAGCTGACGGTCTCCCAGGCGTTGGACCGCGTGTTCGACTCCCAGCGGGCGGCGCCGGCCGCGCGCGCGGCCGCCGGAGTGGCGGGCCAGTCGCAGAACGTCCGGCAGGCGATCGCCCAGAAGATCGGCATCGCGAACACTTCGTCCCCCGCGGACGCTCCCGGACTTTATCTGGACGCCATCAAGACCGCCCAGGACGCCCTGCCCGCGCCCGTCGCGGACGCCATCGGCAAGGTCGTCCGCGGCTTCGCGACGCACAAAGCCGACGCCTCCCTGGACGATTTGGCCGCGTCGGCGTACCGCGCGGCCGTTTCGGGGGCGGCTCCCGAGACCAAGCGGCTGTTGTCCGCCTTCGACAAGTGGGAGACCGTCCTGGGCGCTCCCGGCCGGCCGCTGGTGACGAACGCCGAGGCTCTTAAAAGCGACGTGAGTGAAACCCTTGAGAAGGCGGCCTCCGGCGGCGCTCCGTCGGCGCCGCACGTCTGGTTCTCCAAGAAAGACGGGTCCTACACGGCGGTGCTTCCCGGCGGCGGCGTGGCCGCGGTGCCGGCCTTGGCCGCCGCGTTCGCGATCGCGCCCTCGGCTCTGGCTCCCGAGACGGCGCTGGGCGACGCGTATCGCTCCTTCGCGGCGGATCCGCGCGCCTCCACCGGCGCCGGCCTGATCTACCGCGCGCGCCGCGCGCTCGGCTCGTCGGTGCCTTCGGCGGCGCTGTCGGCCGGGCGTTTCTGGCTGCGCGCCGCGCTGGAGGCGGCTTGGAAGCGACTCGTCGCGTTCTTCCACGGCCGAACGGCTTACCGTCTTTCCGAGAAGTCCGGCCAGGACGCCTTGCGTCGCGACTGGTCCTCCGCGCGGAAGGCTCGGGACGAGGCCGCGGCCGCCCAGCGGCTCTTTTCCTCCGAGCGCCCGACCGTCGCGGGACTGCGGGCCGCGTTCGGCCTTCTGGGCCGCGCGGCCGTGGATCTCGGCGCGCTGACCGGGGACGTCTCCGCGTCGGAAGCGGTGGACGGGTTGAGCCGCGCTTTCGAGACCGAGGCTTCGGCCAGGTCCCTCCGGGCGGGCGACGCGTGGCCCGGCACCGGCTTCATCGCGTCGCCGGGCGGTCCCGCGCACTGGGCCCGCCGCATCGAGGCGGAGGCCGGCCGCGTCGTGGACGAGCGCTTCGGCGCCTCGCTCTCGGGCGCCGAGTTCGCGAACCTGGGCGCCGACCGTTCTCCGGCGGTGGACGCCGCCGCGTCTCTCCGCGAACTGTCCCCCGTTCCCGCCGCGATGGTGGCGCTGGACGACCGTCTGTGGGCGGCCGCCCGAGGTTCTCACGGCCAGGCGCGCCTGTCGGTCGAACTCCGGCCGGGCGGCTCCGTGGCGTTGTTCGTGGAGAAGGGCGACGCGCGGCTCTCTCGCCGGCTTGAGGACCTGGGCTTCGCCGTCCGCGCGGAAGGCGCGGGGCTGAGCGCCGAGGTCGGCCCTCAGGATTTCGCCCGCGACGGCGCGGAACTGGGCCTTCTGGGAGCCCAGGCGCTGCGCGCCGCCCTGGGCGGCGCGGAACCCGAGACGGGCGGCCTGCGCGAGTTGGAGGATGCCGCGCGGCGCGACTCGAAATCCGCCGCGGCTTTGGCGGCCCGGATGGACGGGCGCGAGGCCTTCGCGCGCGCGCGCGTGATCGGACTGGTGGGCGATTACGTGGCGCTGGAAGGAACGCCGGTGGTGGTGGGCGCGCATCCGCTGGTGGTCAGCGCCCTGCGCGATCCCGACACGGGTCTCCTCAAGTACGCCCGCGCGGTGAAGCCGAACGGCGCGCCGCTGGGCGCCGCCGAACTTCGCGCGCTGCTGCGCGCGAAATGAACGCGACGTCCGCGGCGCGGTTCGCGCTGATCCTGTCCCTGGCGCTTCCCGCCTCCGCGTTGGATCCGCGCCTGGCGGCGGCCCCCGAGCCCGAGCCCGGGGTCTTCTTCGGATTGACGTTGTCCCTGGGCCCCGGGCGTCCCGTCTGCGGGCGCGTCACCTTCGACCGCCGCAAGGCCGTCGCGGGCGGGCGGGTGTTCGTCGTGGACGCGGGCCAAACCGGGGACGAGGACGGGATCCGGCTGGCCGAGGCCGTCATCGCCCGGCGCGGGGGGCTGGTCAGCCTGGCGGCGATCGCGGCGCGCCGTCACGGCGTTCCGGCCGTGTCCCTCGGCCGCGGAACGTGGGACGCGGCCGGGCCGTCGTGGACGTTGCGCGAGCCGGTGTTCGGCCCGGACGTCTCGGCCGGAGGCGTTTCGGCGCGGCCCGCGACGGGCGAGCGGGACCGGGTCCTGCGCGAAGACGACGCGGCGTGCGTGGACGCCGCCGCCGGCCGCGTCATTCTTCCCCCCGCCGACGAAGCGGAGGCGCGGGTCGCGGCCGCGGACGCCGCGCGGGCGTTCGACGGTCTGCGCGACGAGCCGTCCTTGGAGCGTTGGCTGGAGTCGTCCCCCGATCCGGAACGGGCGGCGGCGCTGATGCGCGAGTTGGCCCCGCGCGCCCTGGAGGGCGGAATCTCCGCGGAGGAACTGGCCAAGGTCGAACGTGCCGCCCGCGCCGCGGCGGGCTCCGCCGGGCTGGCGGCGCTGACGCGCGCCGAGCGCCGCGAGTGGCTGCGCGCGGTCCGCGCGGCGCGGCCGCGGATGTCGGACTGCGCCGCCGCGGCGGCGGACGCGCCGTCGGCGGACGTTCTGGAGCGATTGACCGGGGAGGCGTCGGCCGTTGCCGCGCGCGCCGCGGCGGCGGGCCGGATTTTGGGCGGCGGCGACGGAGGTTTGGGCGGTTTGGCCCGGGCTTGCGCGGCGGCCGCGGCGAAGAGGCGCCGCGCCGTCCCGGCGGCTTCCCCTTCCTTGGACGAGGCCGCGGTGGCGGCCGGCGCGTCCCTCCCCGACTCCGTGGAGCTGACGTCCAACGCCTGGCGCTGGTTCGTCGAGGAAAACGGCCTGGCCCCTTTTCTCTCCGAAACCCTGGACGATGCCTCTCTCGACCTGCGCCGCAAGGCGGAGCGCGTCCGCGCGCGGCTCCTGGGCGCGCGCCTCGATCCCGCGACCGAGGCGGGCCGGGCGATCGCGGCGGCGGCGTCCTCCTGTCCCTGCCTCGTCGTCGGCGACGACGCGACGGTCAAGGCCGACGACGCGCGCGAGGCTCTGACCGCCGCGCGCGAGGTTTGGGCCGCCTCCTGGGGGCCCGGACCCTTGGGCGCGCGCCTGCGCGCGGGGCGCGGCGCGGACTATTCCGGACGCCTGCGCTTTTCCAAGGCGGAAAAAGCCGACGTCTCCGGGCTGTTGTTTTCCCGCGATCCGGGCTCGGGCCGCCGGCGCGTTTTAGTGGAAGCGGCGCCCGGAGGCATCGAGACCCTGCTGGCCGGCGGCGGCGACGCCGACCGTTGGACTTTGGAGCCGCGCTCGGGCCGGACGCTGGACTTCATTCCCGGCGCGGCGGACGGCAACCCGCGGCTGTCCCCCGAACGGTTGGCGAAGCTGGCGCGCCTGGCGCGCGCGCTGGACGCGTGGCGCGGCGCCGGCGTGGAGGTCGCGTTTTCGTTCGTCGGGGACCGCCTCTACGTCCATCACGCGCGCCCGCTGGAGGCGCCGCGGCCGATTCGTCCCGCGACCGATCCTTTCAGCCCGCGGCCGGCGCCTGAGGCTTTGAACGTGAAGCCCGCGCGCTGAACAAGGCCTTCAGCTCGACCAGTTCCTCGTCGTGAAGGAAGCCGGACACGCGCAGGCCGACGGGGTAGGCGAGCAGCAGGATCAGCCGTGGAATGAGCCCGACGGACTGCGACGGCGCCCAAAGCAGGGCGGTCCACACCGCGAGCGCCGTCAGGCGGGGCCATTCGTAGGGCACCGTGCGCGTGCGCAGTCCCAGCCGCCAGACGCATCCGGCCATGACGAGGTAGGCGATGCAGGTGGCCCAGGCGGCCCCGTTCATCCCCCAGCGCGGGATGAGGTAGAAGTTGACGCCGACGTTCACCGCCGCGCCGATCCAGGTCGCCCAGGTCACCGAGGTCATGCGCTTGTCGATCAGCAGCGGGGCCAGCATCACGAAATAGAGGCCGTTGAACAGGTACCCGAGCGTCACGATCGGGACGATGGACAGGCCTTCCCAGTAGGCGGGGCCGAATAAAGAGTGGCCGGCGAACAACGGAGCCTTGACCAGCGGCTCCACGAAGAAGGCGATCGCCAGAAAGGCCCAGCAGGCGAGAGCGGCGAAATAGGTCAGGACGCGGGCGATGATGGCGTCGGCGTCCTCCCGGTCGGAGCGCTCCAACACGAAGGGTTTCCAGGCCTGGTCGAACATGCCGACCAGCAGGGACATGAAAATGCCCAGTTTGTAGCAGTTGCCGTAGACGCCGGCCATGTCGAGGCCGCCCAAGCGCGCCATGATCGGACGGTCGGCGACCTGCACCACCATCGCTCCCAGCGCGGCGAGCACCATCGGCAGGCCGAGAGCCAGCATCGCGCGGGCCATCTCCGGGTCGGGCCGCTCCATGTTGGCCGCCATCACGGGAGAGAGGACCGCGACCTCCGCGGCCGAGGCGACGATGTTCGCCAGGAACACGCCCCGCACGCCGAGGCCCAGCGTGCGCACGAACACGTACGCCAGGATCAGATGCATCGCGATGCCGACCAGCTTCACGGCGGCGAAGGTCCCGGCGCGGTGAGACGCGCGCAGTTCGGTGTAGGGGATCGTGGTGAGCGAGTCGAGGGCCAGAATCCAAGCGGCGTAGCGCACGACCGGCGCCATCTCCGGGGGCAGGCCGAGGACGCGCGCCAGCGGCGCGGCGAACGCATGGATCGCGAGCGAGCCGACGACGGCGAAGACGGCGGTGACCAGCATCGCCCCGCCGAACGCTCCCGGGCCGCGTTTGCCGCCGCGGCGGCCCAGCCGGAGGTAGGCCACGTCGAGCCCCAGGCCGTACACGATGCCCAGGAAAGCGAGCGCGGCGTACGTGGTCTGAACGACGCCGCTCTCCGAGCGGGTGAGGAGGTACGTGAACAGCGGCGTCAGCAGGAAGCTGAGCATCCGGCCCAGCACGGTGGAGAGGCCGTAGAACGCGGTCTCCTTCGCCAGCCCCCTCAGCTCGCGGAACATTCCGAGGAGAATACCAAATCCGGGCCGCGGGCCTTACTCCGGACTATTGGTAGATGACGACCGACGGTCCGGGGGTGAGCGCCAACGCCTCGCGCGGAGTCATTTGGGGCTTGTCGTTCTTATAGAACAGCTTGATGCCGGCGTATTCGACGGGCTGCTTGCGGATCGCGATGCGGTACGCGGTGCGCTTGAAGGCCGGCGTGCCGTAGCCGTCCATGACCATGACGACCTGGACGCGCGGATCCAGCCGCACCGCGGACGCGTTGGTCAGCATGCCCTCGGTGAAGCGGTGGACGAGCAGGAGCTTCGGGGGCAGGCGCTTCTTCTCGACCAGGCCGGCCAGGATCGCGATCGCGGCGTTGACCGAGCGCGCGTCGGTGGTCCCGATGCGGCGCCCCGGGACGACGCCGGGCTGCATGTCGAACTCCGGATCGAGGGCGAGGTGCACGTCGGGCGCCTCCAGGAAGGGCAGCAGACGCGAGACCTCGTCCTTCGTCTGCGCGTGGCCGACCTGGACGTCCAGGATGATCAGCCAGCCGCGCGAGCGGGCCCAGCCGATCACCTTGGAGATCAGCGCGTCGGGCATCCGGGTCCGGTAGAAGCCCGACGGCCCGGGATAGTCCGACGCGACCGTGGCCACCAGCTCCAGTCCCGGCTTCACCCGAGTGTGCGGGTCGGCCCGGCGCCAGGCCTCCGCCTCCCGCTGCAGGCCCGCCATCATCTGATCGGGCGGGAGTTCCCCCAGGATGCCCATCTTCTTCGACAGGGGATTGCCGTAGTAGGTGACGATCCGGTTCCAGGGGAGGAGAGCGTCGCGCCGCGGGGACGGCATGGCGGGTGGAAAGTACGGCGGCGGCACGGCGGCCGGCGCCGATACGGCGAGAAGCATGGCGCAGGCCGCGAGGAATTTCATGATCGAGGATTGAACCAAATTCCCCGGACCGCTGTCCTCGGCGCGTCTTGACTTTGCCCGCCGTGGGAGTCATCCTATGCCGGTGCCTTCTTCCGGCGAGCGTCATCGCCCCTCCGACGGACTTCTGCGCCTGGCGTCGCGCTGGCGCACCGAACGCCAGTTGAAGCGCCTCTCCCGCCTGCCCACGGCCGGCGGGGAGCGCGTCAGCTTCGCGGTGCTGGGCGACGTGGAACCTTCCCGCTTCTGGATCGCGCGGCGCCTGTTCAACCAGACGGGGGTGTTCGCCGCGCAGATGGAGGCCATCCAGGCGCAGAAAGTGAATTTTATCGTCCAGCTCGGGGACATGGTGGAAAAGGGCGAGCCGCGCCGCTACGAGAGCTTCTTCCAGCAGTTGAAGCGGGCCTGGAAAGGCGGGCGCCCTTACCTGACGGTGATCGGCAACCATGACCGCTCGCGCCCGAACGGCAAATCGCACTCCACGATGTACCGCTCGCTGTTCGGCTCCGCCAATTACTTCTTCGACCACGCGCAGACGCGCTTCGTGGTGCTGGACTCCAGCTCGAAGCGGGTGACCGCGGCGCAGCTGCGCTGGCTGGACAAGGTCCTCTCCACCCCCCTGCGCAAGATCGTGTTCACCCACATGCCTCCGGTGCATTTGGGTTTGTGGGGCGGCGTGGGCAAGCTGCACGCCCTCGGCGGCTTCATCGGGGGCGCCCAGGAGTTCTCCGAGACGGTCTCCAAGCACGGGGTCAAGCGGGTGTACATGGGCCACGTCCACGCCTTCGGGGTCCAGGACCATCAGGGCGTGCGCTACGTGCTGACCGGCGGCGGCGGCTCCGCGCTTTTCCCCTCGGGCGCCAGCGACCGGTTCCACCACTTCCTGACGGTGGACGTCGGCCCTCACGGCATCCGCGAGCGCGTGCACGCGATGGACGGGCGCCACTTCCACATCCCGGAGGCGCCCGTCATCCTGGAGACGCGCGAGCATTCCCGCACCTGGACGGAGTTCGCGCGCGCGTACGGCCGCAAGCTGGCCCGGTCCCTCGGCGTCTGAGCCCCCGCCCCGGCGCCGGCGGCGCGCCGTAAATTGCTAGACTTGTCCTCCATTTCCGACGGAGAACCCATGACTTTCGACGCCTTCCATTTCAACGCCAATATCAACGCGGCCCTGAAGCCCTTGGGCTACACGACGCCGACGCCCATCCAGCGCCAGGCCATCCCGAAGGTCCTGGAGGGCCGCGACGTCCTGGGCCTGGCCCAGACCGGCACCGGCAAGACGGCCGCGTTCGTGCTTCCCATCCTGCAGCGCCTGTCGTCGGGGCCGCGCGGGCGGATCCGCGCGCTGATCATCGCCCCGACGCGCGAGCTGGCCGAGCAGATCCAGGTGTCCATCGCCAACATGGGCCGGCAGACCGGCCTGCACAGCATCACCATCTACGGCGGCGTCAGCCCGCACCACCAGATCATCGCGCTCAAGAAAGTGGACATCGTGGTGGCCTGCCCCGGCCGCCTGCTCGACCACATGCAGCAGCGCCATGCCGACCTGTCCGCGTTGGAAGTCCTCGTCTTGGACGAGGCCGACCAGATGTTCGACATGGGCTTCCTCCCCTCCATCCGCAAGATCCTGAGAGGCATACCCTCGAAGCGCCAGACCTTATTGTTCTCGGCGACCATGCCCGACGACATCCGGCACCTGGCGCACGAGTGCCTGCGCGACCCGGTGACGGTCTCCGTGGACCACACGGTGGCGCTGACCACGGTGTCCCACGCGCTGTATCCGGTGGCCGAGCACCGCAAGACCGCCATGCTGCTGGAGCTGCTCAAGCCCACCGCGATGGAGTCCGTGCTGATCTTCACCCGGACCAAGCATCGCGCCAAGAAGCTCGACAAGGTGCTGGTCAACGCCGGCTTCGCGGCGACGTCTTTGCAGGGCAACCTGTCCCAGAACCGCCGCAAGGCCGCGCTCGACGGCTTCCGCAGCGGCAAGTACAACATCATGGTGGCCACCGACATCGCCGCGCGCGGCATCGACGTGTCCCAGATCTCCCACGTGATCAACTACGACATCCCCGACACCCCCGAGGCCTACACCCACCGCATCGGGCGCACCGGGCGCGCCGCCAAGACCGGCGACGCCTTCACCTTGATCGGCCGCGAGGACGAGGACATGGTCCGCGCCATCGAGCGGCGCATGGGCAAGGCGCTGGAGCGCCGCCAGCTCCCCGGATTCGACTACAACGCCGCGCCGACGCCCGACCAGGCGCATGCCCAGAAGCAGAGCGAGCAGGCGAGGAATCATCTGGGGCAGCGCCACGGCGGCCAGCACTCGGGCCGTCACGGCGGGTCGAATCATCCCGGAGGCGGGTCCAAGGGACCTCGCCGACAGCCTCACCGGCGCCGCCGCTAGCGGATCATTTGGCCGACGAAGGGAATTTCTTTTCGATCCGTCCGGCCAGCCGCAGAACGGCGGGCATCTTCGAGCCTCTCGCCGCTTCGACCACCGCGCGCGCCTCTTTCGTCGCCGTTCCCTCTTCGAGCGCCTTTTGCGCCCGCTTCAGGGCGACCAACGAGGGATAGGCGAGGGTCACGTCGTCGCCCGGATCGCCTTCGCCGTTCGGCGGCTTGGCGCAGTTCGCGAGGCTCAGGCAGGGCGGTTCGCCAGCGACGTCCCGCAGGAACGTCCAGTCTTCCGCGGTCGCCATATTCTTGCCCAGAAGATAAACGATGGTGCCCCTCTCATTGCGGCTTTCACGCGGAATCATCGCGTAATCCTGGCGGAAACGACGCTTATCCTCGGGCGACAACGAATTGAAGTCCGAATCTAATCGGGGGTCGTTGTCATTGCGTGAGCCGAGTATCTCGTTGAGCGTCCTCAATTTCCCTGAGGGTTGCGCCGAAAACAAAACGGCGGGCGGCGATCGTCTCGCCGCCCGCCAGCCGAACACCGCGAGCGCCAGCAGCGCGCCCGCGAGCGCGACGCCGCGCATCATTTGGCGAAATCGTCCAGCATTTCCTTCTTGGCCCCGTCGTCGATGATGCGGCCCATCTGGTCGTCGGCGTAGAGGCCGGCGTCCTGCTTCACCTTGTCGGTGCAGTTCGTGCAGAATTTCTGGATGTTCTTGAGCATGATGGTCGAGGAGCCGTACGAGCCCAGCGGCGTCTCGTCGCAGGCCGGTTCGCCGGCCAGCAGCGCCCCGGTCCAGATGCTCTTCATGTCGTTGCCGCTCTCGTCCAGGAACGGCGTCGGGCAGGTGGCGTGCGGCCAGTTGCCGTTGCGCGTCTCGGTGTGGCGCGCCTCGTGGAAGACGACCATCATGCGCGAGACCTGCGGGTGGCTGAACTTGATGAAGTTCTGCGTCAGCCACATCTTCGACGGGTTCTGGAACGGGATCACGCAGGCCACGGCGTTGCCGTTGCCGCAGTCGTCCATCCCGATGGCGCTGACGCGGGACTCGAAGAACTTCCGGTAGGCCGCGCCGTCCATGGCGCCGAAGATCTTCTGGTGCAGCGGCGTGCCCTTGCCGCCCTTCAGGCCGTAGATGAAGGCCAGGTCGGCGCGCATCTGCGCCTGGATGGCGGCCGGGACGTCGGAATCGAACGTCCAGCCGTGCGCGTCGGGCCGGAAGCCGAACTTCTTCTTGGCCGCCGCGGCCTCTTCCTTCGTGAAGTAATAGAGGTCGGAGCTGGGACGGCGCGGGGCCGCGGCGGCGGCGGCCTGCGCGGTCATCGCGGAGAGAGCCGCCTTGTCCACCTTGGGAATCTGCGGAGCGCCCCCGCCGGAACCGTCGAAGAAATCGGCGCGGGAAGACGACGCGAGCGTCAGAAGGCCCAGGATCAGAAAGCCTTGGGCGAGGACGGATCGAACCATACCACCTCCGGTGAAGCCCGCCGCGACCCCTCGCGGCGTACGACGGCCTCTATTCTAGCAGAGGATGGCCCATGTGGCCCATGAATTCATGGGCCTTTCGGTCCAAGAAAATTAGGACCTTAGACCGCGCCGACGGTCGGTCCTGACCGCGTCCAGCCCGCGTTCCTCCGCGCGGAGGCGGGCTCGACGAGCAGGACGTCGCTGTCGAGGTCCACGAAACGGAAGAAGCCCGTGCCCAGGGCGAAGTGGACGGACGCGGCGAGGCCCCGGGCGGTCTCGGCCATGCAGCCGATCATCAGCGGCACCCCCGCGGCGCGGGCCGTCGCGGCGATCTCCAGGCCGCGCGCGACGCCGGATTTGGCCAGCTTGATGTTGACGGCGGTGGCCGCCCCCAGCTCCAGGACGCGGGCGGCCTGGGCCGGCGTGCCCACGGATTCGTCCGCCGCGACGGGCACGGAGGCGCGGCGGGAGACGAAGGCCATCCCCTTGAGGTCGTCCTTGCGAACGGGTTGTTCCAGGAGGTCCACAGTGCCCCCCTCCTTTAATACCGCTTCCAACAGACGAAGGGAGCCGCGCGGGGTCAGGCCTTGGTTTCCGTCCAGGATGAGTCGCGCCTTGGGCGCGCCGCGCCGGGCGGCGCGCACGCGCGCCAGATCGTCGCCGAATTCCCCGCCGACTTTGATTTTGAGGGTCTTGAAGCCGTCCTTCGCGGCTTCGGCGGCGGCGGCGCGGGTCATCGCGTCGTCGGTCCAAGCGGACAGGGTCATGTCGCTGTCCTGCGTCCTTCGGGCCCCCCCGAACCAGGACGCCGGCGTCGTTCCGCCTTCCGCGCACAGCGCGGAGAGGAGGGCGATCTCGAACGCGGCGACCGCCGGGCTGTGTTCCGGCGCGCGCCTCCACGCGTTCTCGGTCAGGGCCTTCCAATCGCGGACGTCTTTGCCGCGGGCGAGCCGGGCCAAGGCCGAGAGGGTCCGCGCCAGGGCCGGCGCGGTCAGGTGCTTGAGCGCCAGCGAGGTGGAGGCTTCGCCGTAGCCGGCCGCGCCGCCGGACAGGCGCACGGTGAGGCCGACGTTCTCGGTATACGTGCGCCGCCCCAGCGCGGTGACGAAGGGGCGCTTCAAAGGCGTCCGGAAAATCTCCACGCGGGCCCCGCTCACGACGGTTCGACTCATGAACTCACCTTAACAAAAAATCCGCTATAATCGGCCCATGCGAAAAGTGATTCTAGCGCTCGTTTTCCTGGCCGCGGCTCCCGGGGCGCGGGCTCAGTCCACGGCGACGTTGCGCGGAATCGACGTCTACCGTTCGGCCGTGCTGTCCCAGCCCGACGCCGTCCGCCTGTTCGGCCCGGGCCTGCGCGAGTACGTGTCGTTGAAGAACGCGGGCACGCCCGGAGCGCGGGCGAAGGCCGAGGCCAAGCGCCTCGAATTGCAGAAGGCCGCGGCGGCCATTCCCGGCATCGCCTTCGCCGAATTGCACGTGACCGAATACTTCACGTCCGTGGACCACGCGATGTACGCGGTCTTCGACGTCGTGGACGCCGCCGACGCGTCGCGCCTGGCTTTCACGCCGGCGCCGAAGGCCCATCTCAAGGATCCCGACGGCCTGCTCGAGGCCTGGCGTCGTTACGTCGCCCTGGGCGAGTCGATCTCGCGGCGCGGCGACATGCCCATCGACCGGCCGGCCTGCCCGGGAATTTATTGCCTTTGGGGCGGGACGCCG
Organism: Elusimicrobiota bacterium; assembly: GCA_028871595.1. The sequence continues at coordinate 5,574 of JAGWMT010000028.1, read as the reverse complement.
GAGCTGGACGCGGCGCAAAAAGCCTTCGTGGACGGCGCGGTGAAGCAGTCGGCGGAGCTGCGCCGGATCCTGCGCGCGGACGCCGACGGCGAGGCGCGGGCGTCCGCCTTGTTCGTCCTCAGCTATTCCCCCACGGGGTCGGACGTGGTCGCCCTGTGCCAAGAGGCGCTGAACGACTCCGATGAGCGGGTGCGCGGCGCCGCGCTGCAGATTCTGGCCGACGTCGCCAACCACCGGCCCGACCTTCACGTCGCCCTCGACCGGGTTCTCCCCCGTCTGGACGATCCGGCCGCGGCGGAGCGCGGCAAGGCCATGGGCCTGCTCGTGCCGTTGGCGGAGAAGGACGCCGACCGCCAGGTCATGATGAGCGCGGCCCCGCGGCTGGCGGCGCTGCTGAAGCTGGCGCAGCCGGAAAGCCGCGACTTGGCCTACACCTTGCTGGGGATCATCTCAAAGAAGAACTACGACAAGCAGGACTTCGCCTCCTGGGACGCGTGGGCGGCGAAGGCGGCGGCGCGCTGAGCGATGGCGGGTCTGGCGCTGGTTGCCGTTCCCGGGGGAACCGTCGAACCGGTGATCCGGTTTACACCGGAACACGCGCTCAAGTTCGCCGCGGCGATCGTCCTCTTCGGCGCCGGCATGCATTACCTGACCACCGGACGCAAGGAAGCCGACCTGGGCCGGATGATCACCGGCGCCATCCTGGCGCTGGTCAGCCTGCTGTTCCTCTGATGAAGGGCTAGCGGGTCGGGGCGGGAGCCAAGCGCTTCTGGATCTCGTCGTGCATCTCGTCCGACTGCTGATCCATCTCCTTCATCCCCTCTTCCACGACGTCCTCGATGCGGTAGGGTTTGGCGGGGGTCAGGATCGCGGGCTTGGTCTTCGGAGCGGGCGGGAGGGCGGGAGCCTCGGCGACGGGGGCCGCGGGAGCCGCGGGCGCCGCGGCGGCGGAGTCCGTCTGGGACTGGCGGTCCAGCCACGCGCGCGCGACCGAGGACTTGATGGAGAAATTCACGCTCGTGATGGTCAGCCCGTCGGCGGCCTTGCGGGCCATCGAGGTGTTGATGCCCACGATCCCTCCGGTCCGGTCGATCAGCGGGCCGCCGGAGTTTCCGCGGTTGATGCTGGCGTCGGTCTGGAAGGCGTTCTTGCCCGGGACGCCGCCCAGGTCGGCCACGACGGTGCTGATGACGCCCTGCGTCAGCGTCCAGAGGCCGCCCTGTTCGGGGTGGCCGATGGCCACCACCGGATCGCCGGTCTCGACGCCGGCGTCGTCGCCCAAGTTCAAAGCGGGAACGTTGGGCGCCCGAGACAGGTCCAGCACGGCCAGGTCCAGCGCGCGGTCGTAGCGGGCGACCTTCGCGGAGATCGGATCGACCATGTCCGTCTTGGCGTCGCCGGTGACGCGGGCGGGCTTCAGATAGACGCGGATGACGGGGTAGGGCTCGTGGGTCTTGTCGTCGATGACGACGTGGGCGTTGGTCAGGACGCGGCCGGTCGCGTCGATGACGCTGCCCGTGCCCAGTTCCCCCTGGCCGCCGGAGTTGCCGGCCAGGATGAGGACCACGGATTTCGCGTCGGCTTCGTAAATCTCCTTGGCGGACAACGACTTGGGCGCGGGAGTGGGAGCGGGAGCGGGCGCAGGGGCCGGCGCCGCCGGGGTCGCCTCGGCCGGCGAGGCCGCGCGGGCGGCGGTTACGGACAGCAGGACGGCGATGACGGCGGCGATCGTTTTCATGGTCTTAAGCCCTCTCAGATCAACTGTCCCCTTCAGGAATCGAACCTGAATTGCCTGCTTAGAAGGCAGGAGCTCTAGCGTATGTTACTTTACTATGGGGACCGGCGAGTAATTCCAAAGGGACTGCCCCCGACAGGAATCGAACCTGTATCGCCCGCTTAGAAGGCGGATGCTCGATCCATTGAGCTACGGAGGCATTAAGCGGTTTTTTCGGCAAAGCAGAACGGTCGTCCGTCGAGTTATGAATGTACGAAGTGGCTTGAGGCTTCCCAGGAAGCGCGTAAACATGCGTGTGCTCGCCGTCAACCGGGAACGAAAAGGTCAACTCAACCTTCTCGTTGAATAATCGTGCTTTAGATATCAGTGGGTCCACGAGTGCCCTGAGCCCCTGCGGGTCGATCCTCGTCAAATCTGCCTGGAAGCTGCCAAGACGTTTTTCCAGAGTCGCCAAGTCAACATCGAGTCCCTGACGCGCCAACTCCAGATCGATGTCCATTATACCCTTTCTCAATTCGTCGATTCGATTCTTGTGCTCCTCGTTCCGAGCCTTGAGCTGTTCCAATGAAATGATGCCCTGTTCGTAGGCGTTGAGTATTTTGTGGCTGGCGGACATGGCGTGTTGTAGCTGGTTTTCCAGCCGCTGCTTGCGTGCCGGGGTGTCACCCTGCCGCTTGGTGAGAAATTCCTGTATGCCGGCCAGAATCTCCCGTTTGTTTCGGCTGATCTGGCCGAGCAGTAAAACGACCAGTCGGTCCAACTCATCTTCCGAGATGTTCCTCAAGGCGCGGCAATTGACGCCTTGGTTTCGCCCGTAGCAGTGGTAGTAGCGGATCGTCCGGCCGCGTCCGTCGTCGTTCGCGTGCTTTTTCCCGCGAGAAGTTATGCAGTTGACCGTGCTGCCGCAGTATCCGCAGCGAACTCGGCCCCGACCGGTCAGCAGCAGCGATGTTGTTCGATTGCCGCGCGGGCGCAGGTGGATCGGCTGTGCCGCCTCCCACGCGACCCTGTCAACCAATGGCTCTGATGCGGCCTTGATGAGTTCGCCATTGTGCATGGCCAAGCCCGCGTAAACAGGCTTCTTGAGAATGCGGAAAACGTTGATGTTCCACCAGTAGGCGCCCCCGCAGGGCAGAGGCCAGCGGCGGTCACGGGCCATCCGGACGATATCATCGATGCTCCGACCCTTCCCCCGTTCGTGAAAAATCTTTTGGACGATCTTCGCCGTCTCCGGGTTCGGAATCAGCTTCTTTAGGTTTTTGTCGTAATTGAAACCGTAAGGCGGCGGGCCTCCCAGCCAGCGGCCCTTGCTGCGCGCCACTTCGCGTCCCTCCATGAGTCGCTTCTTGAGCGTCTTCATTTCCACCGCGGAGAAGCCCCCCTCCATGATGGCCAAGAACCATGAGGAGGTATCGGTTGGATCGAGTTGGCGCTCCGGGGTGGCGAGCTTGACCTTCTTAGCGGCGCAGAGATTGAGGAAGGTCAGGTAATCGGTCATGGAGTCATCGCGGGAGAGTCGCGAAAACTCGATACACAGGACCACGTTGATAAGGCCTTTCTCGATATCTGCGATCAGCCGGACCATCTCCCGCCGGTTCTCGACTTCGGCTCCAGAGATGATGTCGTCATCGTAGAGCTCGTAGGACCAGCCCTGGGCGGCCGCGTGCGCCGGGAGCTTCTTGCGTTGAAGCTCCAGCCGGTGGGCCTCCTGGCCCTTATCCTGGCGAGACTTGCGGATGTAGATGCCGGCTCGGATCATGGTCAAAGGGTTCCCTGCTTCACTATCCACTTACGTTCGAGGTTGTCCGGAAGTTCCACTTTTCCGTCGTCCCACTCGATGCGGCGAAAGCCGATCCAAGGGCTTTGTGTCCCGTACGCGATCGCGCCCAAGACCCAGAGCGGGTCATCGCCCGGAATCTTCTTCTTCGTAAGTAGAGCCCGGTAAGGGTGATCTGGAGGAATGATGCAGTGATCCAAAATGCCCTTACTCCAGCCCATGAAATTTGGTCCCTGGTCGGCACACGATTCACGCACACGTTCGGCGGCCAGCTTTGGAGTGAGGCCGTTCAACGGTTCGGGGCCTTTCGCCTTGCCGGCGTGATATGGAATGAAATTCAGTATATCGACTTTAGGCATCAGGCCCCAGCCACGGCGACTCGATTGAAATACTCTTCACCTTGAGCGCGAAGCTGCTGCGCTCCCACGAAGGGAAGGAGATTCTCGGGGATTATCTCTACTCTTGCCCCGAGTCCCTTTGCCAGGCGCTCCAACGTTCGGGCTCGTGGATTCGCCCCGGCGCTCTCCAATCGCGCCACTTCCGGCTGAACAAGTTTGGTGCGCTTCGAGAGAGCCAACTGAGACAAGCCCCGAAAATTTCGGAGGGCTCTAAGTTGCGAGGAAATAGGAAGCTTCATTACCTCCGCGAGGAAGAGCGTGCGGAACTGCTCGTCTTCCGCCATGCTTTCCAGCAGGAACTTGTCGAGGCCGCTTTGCTTCGGTTTGGCGTGATTCATGGTTACAGCACCTCCTTCGCGCGAGTCCGGATCAATTTGAGGTCGTGTTTCGGTATTTTCGGCGTCTTCTTCTCCAGATTGTGAAGCAACCACACTTCGCCGCGTTTCACGCAGAAGTAGATTCGGTAACGGATTCCCTCGAATGTCCGGCGAAGCTCCCAAACTGACCCCGGAATCCCGGTGACACGCAGGATATCGATCTGCTTGGAAGCGAGTCCCTCCTCTTGCAAAAGCCGAAGATCCAGGCCGAGCCGAGCCGACGCACCCTTTCTCTGAGGGTCTTTCCGTAGACCTCGAAGATACTCCCGTACCGGGCCATTGTCCCCTGAGGGATAGAACTGGACGCGAAGCATTTCGAAGTCATCTGTAGTATAGCGCATAGCCTATATAAGTCAAGACCTATCAAAACGGTCGCAAGCCGCGGACGAGGTGGACGTCGTCTCGACAGGTTTCAGAAGTACCCCTAGGAAGGCGCCGCAGAATTGTCTGAAGCTTCGAAGGTCATTGTCGCTGAAGCTCTCGACGTTCGGACGGGCACACTTCCTCCCATGGGCGACGCAGCCGTCGAATGACGCCGGCCCCGCAGTGAGGGTGTTTGTTATGCCATGTTCCATCAGACCTCCAGTTTCGCGCCTAATACTCCAACCTCTGGGGCAAATAGACCCGTAGACCTGTTTCCGCATCGATCGAAATGCTTTCCGTGACCTCCTGGCGCTGTGCGTCGAGAGACTTGTTGGCTTCCTGTGCGAGGCCGGAAGTCGCTCCGGCAGCGATGGGGCTGATGCCGCTGACGGTGAGCGCAGTCTGTGCGCCGCCCAGAAACGAACTCAGAACCGTATTGGCGACAGAAGAATCCTTGTGCGTTTCGACTTTCCCCTTTACTCCCGCCGAGCCGTCGAGTGATAAAGCCATTCCTGAGATTTTTACTTCGTCGCCGGTCTTGAAGACCAGCGTGTGGAAGGTAATGAGAACCCGGTCGTGGCTTTTGATGATTCCCACCGTGCCGATGACTCGCGTGTCCGCGGGGATCACGACGCGTTGGAGGTAGATCACGTCTTTCTCGACGACCGCGATGGCCGGCGTTTCGACGTTGTACGAGTAGACCGCGTTTTCCAGCCGCACCGGGAACGTGTAGCCGGTGGGCAAGAAGTAGTTGGTCTTGGAGGGCGTCTTCTGCGTGACGCCCGCCCAATCCGCGGGAGCGTCGGTCTTCCCCCCCTTCTGCCTGAGAAGGTAGTCCGCGGCGGGTCCCTGGGCCGCGGCGGCCGTCGCGATGAGGATGACCGATGCGGCGAGGTATTTAGAGCAGGTCATTGAGGACGAAGT
>JAGWMT010000334.1 GCA_028871595.1 Elusimicrobiota bacterium | reverse complement strand
TGACCGTCCGGATGTCCGTTCGTTCCATAAATTCAGGGCTTGAGCGCCTTGGCGACCGTCTTTTCCAGGGCCGCGAAGTCGAACGGCTTGACGATGTAGCCGCTGGCGCCGTTCTCGAAAGCCTCGTCTATTTCTCCCATCATCCCATGGGCCGTGCACATGAGCACCGGGATATTCGCCAGCTTGGGATCGCGGCGGATCAGCCGCAGCGTCTCGACGCCTCCCAGCATGGGCATGTCCACGTCGAGGGTCACCAGGTCGAAGCGGCCGGCGCGCAGCTTGGTCAGCGCCTCGGCGCCGCTCTCCGCCATGTCCGCGGCATGCCCCTTGTCTTTCAAAAAATCGCGCAGCAGCTCCCGCAGGGACGGCTCGTCGTCCACGATCAATATTTTCGCCACGCGCTATCTTCTCATTTTCCCGCGTTGAATTTAAGAACTTTGTGCCTATAATGTTCCTAGGCCTTTCGGACCCAGCCGTCCCGTCCAGGAGCTGACATGACGAAGCCCGCCGTCCTCGCCCTGCTCGCCGCGTGCCTGCTGTCCCCCGCCTCCGCCTTGGATTGGACCGGACCCGATCCCGTCGCCCAAGCCGCGCCGCAGCTCACCGCCCGTCCCGGCGGCGCCGTCGCCGGACAATTCGACTCCTACGTCTTCTCGCTGGAATGGACCCCCGCGTTCTGCGAGGGCAAATCGAGCCTGCCCGAGTGCTCCTCGATGACCCCGGACCGCTTCGACGCCGGTCACCTGGCACTGCACGGACTGTGGCCGGACAAGAACAACGACGCGTCCCACAACTACGGCTATTGCGGCGTGGACCCGAAGACCCAGTCCCTGGACAAGGGCTCGACGTGGTGCCGGATGCCCGACATCGGCCTGTCGGGCGCGACGCTGTCCCGCCTGACGACGGCCATGCCCGGCACGGCGTCGTGCCTGCAGAACCACGAGTGGTACAAGCACGGCTCCTGCTCGGGCTACACGCCCGACGAGTACTTCACGCGCGCGGCCGCGCTGGTGGAGCAGGTGGCGACGACGAGCTTCGGGCGCTTCCTGACGTCCCACGTGGGCCAGACCGTGAACGCGTCCGACCTGCTGGACTCCTGGGAGTCCGATTTCGGCGCGGGCACGCGCCGCTACGTCAGCCTCTCGTGCACGAAAGGCGGCGGCGGCTCCCTGCTGCTGGACGTGCGCCTGCACCTGGCGCGCCCGCTGAGCGACGCCTCGAACCTGGCCGGGATGATCCTGCCCGTCTCGGGCTCGGGCAACTGCCCGGCGAGCTTCCTGATCGATCCGGCGCGCTGACCGCGCCTCAGTTCAGGGTCTGACGGAAGCGGTGCGCGGCCCAAAACCACGCGCCCGCCCCGATGGCGGCCAGCGCCGCCAGGTTGGGCAGGATCGCGCCCATGTCGCCGCCCTTCAGCATCAGATGCCGGATGAGGACGACGAAATAGCGCATGGGGTCTATGCGCGTGATCCAGCGCAGCGCGTCGGGCATGTTCTCCACCGGATAGATCACCCCCGACAGCTGGATCATCGGGAACAGGATCAGGAAGGTGCCCAGCATGGACTGCTGCTGGTTCTTCATGAAGGACGAGATCAGGAATCCGATGGACACCGCGGAGCAGACGAAGACGAAAGCGCAGGCGGCGATCTCCCACAGCGGGGCGCGCATGGGCACGCCCATCAGCCAGGACACGAACAGCACGATGGGCAGCTGGATCATCCCCAGGATCACGAACGGGACGGTCTTGCCCAGCATGATTTCCACGGGGGCCAGCGGGGCCGAGAGCAGGGTTTCCAAAGTCCCCATCTCGCGCTCGCGCGCCATGGACATGCCCGTGAACGTCAGCGCGGTCAACCCCAGCAGGAGGCACAGCGTTCCCGGGACCAGGAACGTGGCGGTGTCCTCCTCGGGATTGTACAGGGTGCGCACCGAGAACTGAAACGGCGGCGCGGCGGGAGCGGCGCCTCCGGCCTCCGCGCGCAGGTGCTCGGCCAGCACGGCGCGCGCGTACTGCTCCACGCCGCGGGCGCGCTCGGCGTTCGTCGCGTCGATCAGGAACTGGTACACCGCCGAGCCGCGCCCGGCGTCCGCGTCGCCGCCGCGCGCCGGGGCGATCAGCACCGCCTCGGCCCGCCCTGAACGCACCCAGTCGAACGGGTCGCCCTCGCCGGGACTCACGCGCTTGAACCAGCCGCTCGCGTCGAAGCGCTCGGCCAGTCGGCGCGAGTAGGCGTCATCGGGTCGGGAGACGACCGCCAGGCGGATGTTGCGGACCTCGCTGGACAGCGCGAAGCCGAACAGCAGCAACTGGAGCACCGGCATGGCGAACAGCATGCCGCGCATGCGCGGGTCGTGCAGCGCCTGGGAGAGCTCCTTGCGCGTGAATCCCATCAGGGTCTGCCACATCGTCAGGGCTCCAGGTCGGTCTTGAATTTGCGCCAGGCGAAGGCCACGAACACCGCCGCCAGCGCGGCCAGCGCCGCCAGCGGCGGGGCGACCATCTTGAAATCGGGCGCGCGCAGGAACAGGGCGCGCGTGATGGTCATGTACCAGCGCGCGGGGATGACGGCCGTCACGCACTGGAACGCCGGGGACATGCTCTCCACCGGGAAGATGAAGCCGGACAGGAGCTGGATGGGCAGCATGCCCGTGTTCATGGCCAGCTGGAAGGCCAGCTGCTGCTGGCGCGTGACGACCGAGATCACCAGGCCCTGGGCCATGGTGGCGGCCAGAAACAGCCCGGTGGCCAGCAGGAACAACAAATGATTTCCCATGAACGGCACCCCGAAGACGACGCGCGCCATCCCGTAGATCATGGCGACGCTGACCAGGCACAGGACCAGGTAGGGCGCGATCTTGCCGAAGATGATCTCCAACGGCCGCACCGGCGTGGCCAGCAGGAGCTCCATGGAACCGTTCTCCCACTCCCGGGCCACGGTCAGCGCGGTCAGCAGGCTGGCGATCAGCCCGATCACGATCACGAAGATGCCGGGCACGATGAACCATTTGGAGTTCAGCTCCGGGTTGAAGAGGAAGCGCGCGCGCAGGGACGCCCGCGGCGCCGGCGCCGCGGTCAGGCGCCGCCGGGCGGAATCCTGGATGCCGGACAGGTAGGCCAGCACCGTGCCCGCGTAGGAGTTGTCCGCGCCGTCGAGCAGGAGCTGGGCGGACGCGGGACGGCCGGCGCGAACGTCGCGTTCGAAGCCGGGATTGATGACCAGCGCGGCCTTGGCGCGCTCGTCGCCCAGCGCCCGGGTCGCCTCTCCGGCCGAGGGCGCGCGGGTCACGGTGAAGTAGCCCGACGCCGAGAACAGCTCGGTCAGCTGGCGCGAGGCGCGCGTGCGGTCGCCGTCGGCCACCAGCAGGCCGACCTGGCGCACGTTGAGATCGATCACGAAGCCGAAGAAGCAGACCAGCAGGATGGGCATGCCCAGCGCCGCCGCGAGCGTCACCCGGTCCCGGCGGATGTGGCGCGCCTCCTTGCGGGCGATGGACA
>JAGWMT010000333.1 GCA_028871595.1 Elusimicrobiota bacterium | reverse complement strand
CTACGCCTCGGCGTTCTTCTGGTTCGTGGGGGCGCTGTTCCAGATGAACCTGATCGTGTACGGCACGCGCCTGATGGGCGTGAACGAGGCGATGTGCGGACGTTTCCAGGTGGTGATCGCGTTGGGCATCGGCCTGGGCTCCTACGTGGCCGGAAAGCTCTCCCGCGGCAAAGTGGAGCTGGGTCTGGTGCCGCTGGGCGCGCTGGGCCTGGTGGCCTTCTCCGCCGATCTGGGCTTCGCGTACGGTTCCATGCACCGCGTGATCGCGGACCTTCTGCTGATCGGGTTGTCGGGCGGCTTCTTCGCGGTGCCGCTGCAGGCCTTCATCCAGCAGCGCAGCCCCGCCGGGCAGCGCGGACGCGTGATCTCGACGGGCAACTTCCTCAGCTTCACCGGCATCCTGATCGCCTCGGCGGCGCTGTGGGCGCTGGACGCGAAGTTCCGGCTCAACCCCGCGCAGGTCTTCCTGGTGGCGGCGGCGATGTCGGCGGTCGTGGCCTTCGAGCTGCTTCGCCGCCTGCCGGACTTCTTTCTTCGGCTCCTGCTGCTGCCGTTGGCGAACGGCCTGTACTCCATCCGCGTCGTGGGCGGCGAGAACGTGCCGTTGGAAGGTCCGGTCCTGCTGGTGTCCAACCACGTCTCCTTCATCGACGCCATCCTGATCACGATGGCCAATCAGCGCCTGGTGCGCTTCCTGATGCTCCGCCAGTATTACGAGATCCCAGTGGCGAACTGGGTTTTCCGCGCCATGGGCTGCATTCCCGTCTCCAGCGGCGACGGTCCCAAAGCCCTGGTCCAATCATTTCATAAGGCGAAGGAGTACATGCTGTCGGGCGAGGCGGTGTGCATCTTCGCCGAGGGCGGAATCTCCCGCCACGGCCAGATGCAGCGATTTAAAAAGGGCTTCGAGCGGATGGTGGACGGAGTGGACGTGCCCATCGTTCCCGTCCATTTGGATTCGGTATGGGGAAGCCTGTTCAGCTTTTCGGAGGGGCGCGTTCTGTTTAAACGGCCCAGGCGCATCCCTTACCGCGTCACCGTGAGCTTCGGCGCGCCCATGAAGCCCACGTCCACCGCCTTCGAGGTGCGCCAGTCCATCCTGGAGCTGGGCGCCGAGGCGTTCCGCCACCGCCTCGCCGGCTCGCCGCCCCTGCCGCTGGCTTTCGCGCGCCAGGCCAAGCGCTGCGGAAGCAAGGCCGGCGTGTCGGACTCAAGCGGGTTGCGTCTCGGCGGCCTGGCCACCTTGACGGGCGCCCATCTTCTCGGCGTGGAGCTGGAAAAACTGCTGGACGAGAACGAGCGCGTCGGTATCCTGCTTCCCCCGTCCGTGCCGGCCGCGTTGACGAACTACGGCCTTTCCCTCCGGGGGAAAGTCCCGATTAATTTGAACTACACCGCTTCGAAGGACGTGGTGGACGCCTGTCTGGCCAAGGCCGAGGCGAGCGTGGTGGTGACGTCGCGCAAAGTCGTGGAGAAGCTCGGTTGGGAGCCGGGCGGCCGCAAAATTTATCTGGAGGATGTGGCCCCGCGCATCACGGGCGTGAAGAAAGCGCTCACATTCGCCGCCTTCTTCGTCACGCCGTTTTACGTCCTTGAGCGCACGTTCTTCCGGAAAGCCCGCGGCCCCTTGGACCGGCTCGCGACCGTCATGTTCACCAGCGGCTCCACCGGCATGCCCAAGGGCGTCATGCTGACCCACGCCAACGTGCTTTCCAACGTCCAGGCGGTGGCGCAGGTGATTCAGTTGACCCCGGACGACTGCATGCTGGGCGTGCTCCCGTTTTTCCACGCGTTCGGCTTCACCGTGACGCTCTGGCTTCCGGCCTGCCTGGGCATGGGTGCCGCCTATCATTACTCCCCGTTGGACGCGCGCGTGATCGGCGCGCTGGCGGAGAAGCGCCGCGCCACCATGCTGCTGGCCACGCCCACCTTCCTGCTGTCCTGGATGCGCCGCGTGGACGCGGAGAAGTTCAAGACCATCCGCTACGCGGTGGTGGGGGCGGAGAAATTGCGCGAGGAAACGGCCAAGGCCTTCGCCGAGAAGTACGGGGTGACGCCCTTGGAAGGTTACGGGGCGACCGAGCTGTCGCCGGTGGCCGCGTGCAATATTCCTGATATCGACTGGCCGGGCAACAAGCAGGTGGGCACGAAGCTGGGCACGGTGGGCATGGCCTTGCCGGGCGTGTTCATGAAGATCGTGGACCCGGAGACGGGCGCCGAGCTGGGCCCCGACGCGCCGGGGCTGCTCCTGGTCAAGGGCCCCAACGTGATGAAGGGTTATCTGGGCGACGAAGCGCTGACGGCGCAGGCGATCCGCGACGGCTACTACGTGACCGGCGACATCGCCGCCATCGACGAGGACGGCTTCGTGCGCCTGACCGACCGGCTCTCGCGCTTCTCGAAGGTGGGCGGGGAGATGGTCCCGCTGATCCGGGTGGAGGAGAGCCTTCACGACGCGTTGGGAACCGCGGACCAGGCCTTCATCGTGGCCGCTGTTCCCGACGACAAGCGCGGAGAACGGCTGGTGGTCCTTTATAAAGGAGAGCCGGACCTTGAGATGGTGCTCAAGAAGGTCCAGGAGTCGGGCCTGCCCAAGCTGTGGATCCCGGACAAGGCCAATTTCCACAAGGTCGAGGAGTTCCCTCTGCTGGGTTCGGGAAAGGTGGACTTTCAGAAGCTGAAGGCGCAGGCGCGGAGCCTGGAAGGAATCGCGTGATCCAGCTCCTCATTTTGATCTTGATCGGGGTGAACGCGCTTTTCGTCTTGATGGAGTTCGCCTTGATGCGTTCGCGCCCGGCGCGCATCGAACTGCTGGCGCGCAAGGGCCAGCCGCGCGCGCTGGCGGTGCAGGAGATTCTGGGCCGCTTCGACGAGTACCTGGCGGCCATGCAGCTGTGCCTGACGATCATCTCGCTGGCTTTGGGCGCGGTGGGGGAGCCGCGCGTGATGGCGGAGATCAACGCGCACTTTTCCGCGTGGGCGGCGGGGGTGCCGGCGTCTTGGCTGCGGGCGCTGTCCTTCGCGCTGGCGGTCTCCGTTCTGGCTTTCCTGCAGATCGTGCTGGCCGAGCTGATCCCGCGCGCGGTGGCCATCCACTACGCGGAGCCCATCGCCCTGTTCGGGGCGCGTCCGCTGAAGAGGATCGCGTACTTCCTGCGCCTGCCGGTGCGGCTGACCACCGGGGCGTCGAAGGCTTTGCTGCGCCTGTTCCGCCTGAAGCCGGCCTCCGAGGCGGAGCACGCGATCACGCTCGAGGAGATGCGGGTCCTGCTGGGAGAGACCCAGGACAAGGGCGCGATGCCGCTGGAGCGGTTGATTCTCCTGGAAAATCTCTTCGATTTCGCCACGGCGAAGGCGGCCGAGGCCATGCGGCCGCGGGAGAAGATCATCTTCCTCTCCCTGTCCCGGCCGTGGGCGGAGAACCTGGCCCTGATCCGGGAGAAGCGCTTCACGCGCTACCCGTTGTGCGAGAAGGACCTGGACACGGCGATCGGGTACGTCCAC
>JAGWMT010000332.1 GCA_028871595.1 Elusimicrobiota bacterium | reverse complement strand
GAGCAGTGGCTGAACTCCGACAAGCCGCTGGTCCGCATCCGCGCGCTGAACCTGTTCGCCGACCTGGACGGGAAGAACGCGCTGCCCGCCGTTGCCGCCGCGCTGCGCGACCCGAACGCCGCCGTGCGCGCCTTCGCGAAGGTCATGGTCCTGGACCACTACTACAAGAAGCTTCCGGAAGGGGTCAAGCTCCGCGCGCGCTATCTCTCCGAGGAGAAGGACCCGGAGGCGCTGGCGTTCGTGAAGCGCTACGGGTCGTCGGCGCCGTGAGCGGCTTCACCGACACGCACGTCCACCTGGGCGACGCGCAGTTCGACGCCGACCGCGACCTGGTGATCGTCCGCGCCGCGGAGTCCGGCGTGGAGCGCCTGGTGGAGATCGCCGACAGTCCGGATGAGTGGGACCGCGCCGTCCAGATCGCCCGCGCCCGGCCGACGATCCTACGCTGCACGCTGGGGCTGCACCCGTACTACGCCGACCGCTTCGACGATTCGTTCGTCGCCAAGCTGAAAGCGGCGCTCGACGCCGCTCCGGAGGCGGTGGCGATCGGTGAAATCGGATTGGACTACGCGAAAGCGCAGGTGCCCGCCGATATCCAGCGCCGCGCCTTCGGCGCGCTGCTCGCCGCGGCGAAGGGCTGGGACGTCCCCGTCGTGATCCACTGCCGCGACGCGTACCCCGATCTCATCCCGATGCTGAAGGACGTCTATGGGCGAAAACCGGAACATCGCCGCTTCTGGGGGGTCGTTCATTGCTTCTCCGGCACTCCCGACGAAGCCGCGGCCTGCGCGGAACTGGGCTTCGCGCTCGGCGCCGACGGACCCGTCACGTACAAAAAAAACGACGCGCTGCGCGCGGCGTTCAAAGCCGCCGGTCCCGGCGTCGCCGTGCTGGAAACCGACTGTCCCTATCTCCCGCCGCAAAGCTCCCGCGGCAAACGCAACGAGCCCCGCGCCATCCCGGAGATCGCCGCGGCGCTGGCCGCCGTCTGGGCCGCGCCCGTGGACGAGGTGGCGCGGGTCACCAGCGCCAACGCCGCCGCGCTCTACCGCTGGCCGTGATCCGCGCGCTGGCTCCCGATGAACTCTCCGCCGCCGCGCACCTGGCCGCGGCCGCCTTCCGCGAGGACCCGGGCTTCTCCCACATCCTGCCCGACGACGCCCAGCGCCGCTTCCGCCTGCCTTCGCTGATCGAGGCGATCCTGCGCGTGGATGTGCGCTTGGGCGGACGCGCGCTGGGCGCTTTCGACGAGGGCGCGCTCGTCGGGATGTCCGCGATTCTGCCGGCCGGAACTCCGAATCCAGGCATGACGGACTGGCTCAAGCGCGCCCCCGGGCTCTCCTGGCTGCTGGGCGAGCCCGCGGCCCTGTTGCGGGCGCTCGCGCTGAGCGCGGCCGTCGAGCGCCTGCGCCCCGCCGGCGACGACTACCTGCACCTGCTCGCCGTCCACCCCGCCACGCAGGGCCGCGGAATCGGCGCCGCGTTGTTGCGCGACGCCTTGAAGTCGGAAAAGCCGCTGTACTTGGAGACGTTCACCGCGCAAAATGCGGCGTGGTATGAGGCGCGGGGGTTTACCCGCCGCTTGGAAGTCGCGTCTCCCGTCCGTCCGACGTTTTGGACGTTGCGTCGGTCCAAGTGAAAGGCTGATTCCAGAGTCACCCGCGTGTCGCCAACGACACCGAACTCGCGCCGGCGCGAGTGTTAACGATACCCGCGGGCCTGCAGCTCGAAGAGCCGCGCGTAGGTGCCGCCCAGGGCGATCAGCTCGTCGTGCGAACCGATCTCCTCGATGCGGCCGTTTTTCAAGACGAGGATCCGGTCGGCCATGCGCACGGTGCTGAAACGGTGCGAGACCAGGAGCGCGGTCTTGCCGGCGGCCAGCGCCTTCATGCGCTCGAACACGGCGGCCTCGGCCTCGGCGTCCAAAGACGAGGTCGGCTCGTCCAGGATCAGGACCTGGCCGTCGCGCATGAACGCGCGGCCCAGGGCGACCTTCTGCCACTGCCCGCCCGACAGATCGTGGCCGTCGTCGAACCAACGGCCCAGGCGCGACGCGTAGCCCTTCTTCAGGCCCGCGGCCACCTCGTCGGCGCCGCTTTTGCGGCCCGCGGCCGCCACGGCGGCGTCGTCGCCCGCTTTCTCGATGGCGCCGAAGCCCACGTTCTCCCCCAAGGTGCGCTGGTAGCGGACGTAGTCCTGGAAGATCGCGCCCACGCGCCGGTGGATCTCCTGCGGCGCGAAGTCGCGCAGGTCCACGCCGTTGAGACGGACCGCGCCGCGCTCGGGTTCGTACAGGCGGGTGAGCAGCTTGATCAAGGTCGTCTTGCCCGCGCCGTTCTCGCCGACCAAAGCCAGCTTCTCCCCGGGCTTGATGGTCAGGGAGAAATCCTCCAGGATCCACTTCTCCGCTTTCGGGTAGCGGAACCAGACGTGGTCGAACTCCACCCCGCGCGATGGGTCCTCGATGGGGCGTGGGCCGGTCAGCGGGCGCGCCGACTCCCCCGGCAGGTCAAGGAAGTCGAAAAGATTCTTCAGGAAGAGCCCGTTCTCGAAAAGGTTGGCGACGTTGCTCAGCAGGCCCTGGAAGACGGACTGACTCTGGCTGAACAACGCGATGTAGAACGTCATGCCGCCCAAGGTCAAGGTCCCGGCCACGGCCAGACGGATCACCCAGATCCACGCGCCGTAGTAGGCGACGGTGGACAAGGTTCCCCACAACAGGCCGTACAGCGTGCGGCCGCGGGCCAAAGCGGCGTCCTCGTGGAACGTCTTCCAGAACGTCTGGCCGTGCTCCTTGAGCAAGGTCTCGCCCAGCTCGAACAGCTTCACCTCCTCGACGGCGTCGTCCATGGTGAGCAGCTGCTCGATATAATTCATTTCGCGCGTCTCCGGCGCGCGCCACGTCTGCAGGCGGAAATTGTCGCGGCTAAAGCGGGTCTGCACGATGAAGGTGGGGATGGCGGCCGCGCAGAGCACCAGCGCGATCCAGGGATTGAACGCCAGCAGGATGGCCAGGAAGGAGATCAGGGACAAAGCGTTCTGCAGGGCGAAGAAGCCCTCGTTGACGATGGTCATCGCCCGGTACTCCGACTGGCGGCGCGCGTTCTGCAGCTTGTCGTAGAACTCCGGATCCTCGAACCAGCGCATCTCCAAGGTCAGCGCCTTGCGCACGATGCGCCCGGTCACCAGGTAGCCCAGGCGCAGATCGATCAGGTTCTGCACCAACTGCCGGGCGCTCGACCCCACGTTGCGCGCCAGCACCAGCCCCAGCTCCAGCGCCAGGTACGGAGCCACGGCGCGCACGCCGTCCGCAGGAGAGCGCCCCAGCTTGATCGAGGTCACGACCCCGTCGAGGATCATCTTCCCCGCCCACGCCTGCGCGGCCGGGTACGCGGCGTCGATCAAGGTGATCGCGCTCAGACCGACGGTGCCGCCGGGGGCCGCCTCCCAAAGAAGGGAGAACGCGCGCGGCACGTTGGCCAGGGCCGCCTGCCCCTCGGCCAGACGGTCCCGCCA
>JAGWMT010000331.1 GCA_028871595.1 Elusimicrobiota bacterium | reverse complement strand
TTTGATTTTATTCACGCCGCGCAGGAACGCCGTTCGTCCGCGGCCGCCGCGGACCGGTAGAAGCTTGTCGGACTTCTTGGTGATGACCGGACCGGCGCCTTGGAGCAGGCCGGAAAGTGTGCAGGCACGCCTGCCGGCCGCGCGGCGGTCCTTCGCGTTCCCGATGAGGGCGCGGAAGCTGGCGCGGCCGTTCTCGACGATCAACACCTCGTCGAACAGCATCAGAACGGATTCGTAGCGCTCGGGCTTGACCGGTACTTTCTCGAGATGGCGCACCATCTCGTAGCCCAGCAGTCCCACGGCGCCGCAGTCGAACGCCTCGCCGCCCTTCGCTCGGAACGACGCGATGCGGGCGCCGATGGCCGCAAACGGGTTGCCCTTGAGGACGCGCTTGCCGGTCTTGGTCTCGCTGATGGCACGCCCATGCTGGACCGACAACAATTCAAACGGTTTGACCCCGATCCACGCGCGGCGGCGGCCGTCCTCGTTCTTCTCGATGATGAACCCGCGCCCGCCGGCGGGGAGCATGCGCTCCAGACATGTGACCGCGTCGAGGCCGGTCAAGCCGAGATCGATGGTGAAGACGGAAAAGGGGTGGGCCACGACGGTATTCTACGAAAAGCGGGAGATATCCACGCTATTCACAAGCCGACTGTTGGCGCCGACAGTCGGGCGGATTCAGCGCTTCGGCCGCTTCAACGCGACCAAATCGTCGATCGCTTCGATGTAAGACTCCGCTCCCTTCCCGTAGCGCCGCCCGGCGCAGGCCGGGGCGATGACCGAGACGCGGCGGAACGGCTCGCGCTTGGTCACGTCGGAAAGATGCACCTCGATGGTGGGTACCTGGATGGCGGCGACGGCGTCGCGCAACGCGTAACTGTAATGCGTGTAGGCGCCGGGGTTGAAGACCACGCCGTCGGCCCATTTGCGATGCGTGTGCAGGATGTCGATCAGTTTCCCCTCTGAGTTCGACTGCCGCGCGCGAACCGTGGCGCCGCGCTTCAGGGCGTAAGCGGCGATTTTCTTATTCAGCATGGACAAAGTCATGCTGCCGTAGATCTCCGGCTCGCGCTCGCCGAGCAGGTTCAGGTTGGGGCCGTTCAGCACCAGGATGTTCATAGCAGCTCCCGCACGGTGCGCAGGATCACGTCGTCCGGCACGAAAGCCACCACCGGCCTGGCCGGCGC
Source organism: Elusimicrobiota bacterium (assembly GCA_028871595.1). Next base: position 2,355 of record JAGWMT010000331.1, on the reverse strand, counting down.
GCGCAGCAGCACGAAGCGCGCGCGGCCCCCGCGGGCCTTCTTGTCCTGCTTGGCGATCTTCAGCAGCCTCAGCGGATCCACCCGGCGCGGCAAAGGCACCGGCAAGGTCGCCAGGAACCGGTCGGCCTCAAGGGCGAAGGACGGCGACAGGCGCGCGCAGGTGACGGACAAACGCAGCGCCGCGCGCATCCCCCACACCACGGCCTCGCCGTGACGGAGTGAGCCCAGGCCCGCGGCGGATTCGAGCGCGTGACCCAAGGTATGGCCGAAATTGAGAAGCTCGCGCGGGCCCTTGGTCTCGAACTCATCTTGGGCCACGATTTTTGTCTTCCAAGACGCGCCACGCGCCACCACGCGCGCCGTGAGGTTGGGATCGCCTTCCATGAGCGCGTCCCAATTATCGGTCATGAGTCGCCACATGGAAGGATCAAACACCAAACCGTACTTCAATGCCTCACCGAAGCCCGACACCCGCTCGCGCGGCGGTAAGGTCTTCAGAACCTCCGAGTCGCACACCACCGCGCGCGGCCGGTGGAACGAGCCGGCCAAATTCTTGCCGCCCGCCAGATTGATCCCGGTTTTCCCGCCCAAGCCGCTGTCGAGCTGCCCCAACAACGTCGTGGGAACGCTCACCCACGGAATTCCGCGCAGATAAATGGAAGCGGCAAATCCCGCCGAGTCCGTGACCGAGCCCCCGCCCAGCGCCACCAAGGCCGCGTCACGCCCCAGGCCCGCTTGAAGCATGGACGTCATTAATTCCTCGACGGACGCCCATGTCTTCGCGGATTCGCCCGGAGGTAGAAGGTGCCGGTGTACTTTGAGCCCCGCGCGCTTGAGAGCCTTCTCGACGCCGGGGCCGAAGCGCTTCCACGCGCCAGATTCAGACACAAGCGCCACATGTTTCGCGGTCGTGAGCGACTTGGTCCACGCCCGCGCGTTCAATCGGGCGCCGGGTCCGACGAAAAGTTTTTCGGGAGTCATGCCAATCTCCTGGCAATCAAAGACGCCGCCTGCGTGTTGGAAAGACGCGTGGTCGATACAGTGAGTTCGGCGCCGCCATATGCGTGTCGTCGTTCCGATATCAGCCGTGCGACCTTGGTGTCCAACGATCCGCCCGCCAGCAATGGCCGTTGCGCTCGCGTCCGACGCAAACGACGGATCAGCTCACGGCGTGAACACGTCAAACGAATCAAGACGCCGGTCCGACGAACGATGTCTCGGTTGCGCCTATCTAAAAGAGCGCCCCCACCGAGGGACACAACGGCATTGGTGCGTTTCGCGACGGTCGACAGCTGTTGATGCTCCAAACGACGGAAATCCATTTCGCCGCGGCGAGAGAACAATTCGGCAATCGTGCAGCCCGACTTCTTTTCGATCAAATGATCTAAATCCACGAACGGCCGCCCCATTTTTTTTGCCAATGACTTCCCGACAACCGATTTACCGGTTCCCATAAATCCCGACAAATAGATGTTGCCCTTCATTTACTCCAAGCCTTGAGCCTCGGAAGAATCTCCCCCATCGAATCCCCGCCGAACTTGGCCAAAACCGCGTCAGCCAGCACGAGACACACCAGAGATTCTCCAATGACGGCCGCCGCCGGGACCGCGCAAGCGTCCGAGCGCTCCACATGCGCCTTGGCCGGTTTCATCGTGCGCAAATCCACCGAATCCAACGGTTTCATTAAGGTCGCGATCGGCTTCATCGCCGCGCGCACCACCAGGATTTGCCCCGTCGTCATGCCCCCATCCAATCCGCCGGAGCGGTTCGAACGGTAGCCCACCTTCTTGCCTTTGGGCTCATACGCGTCGTGCGCCTCGGACCCGGAGACCGCGGCGCTGCGATAGCCGCCGCCAATCTCCACGCCCTTGATCGCGTTTAAAGACATTAATGCCGCGGACAGCGGCCCTTCCAGGCGCCGGTCCCACTGCGCGTAGCTGCCCAAGCCGATGGGCAGGCCGTCGGCGACGACTTCGAAAACGCCGCCCACCGTGTCGCCCTCGGCCTTGGCCTTGTCGATGCGCGCCACCATCCGCGCCGATGCCGCTGCGCTGGAGCACCGCACGGGATCGCCTTCCACGCGTTCATTCAAATCGGCCACCGCGCAGGGCAGCGCCGTGGGATCTTCTTCTCCGCCGATGGCGACGACGCGGCTGGCGACATGAATACCGCACTCCGTCAAGAACTTTCGTGCCACCGCACCGACGGCCACCCGCATCGCGGTCTCGCGCGCCGAGGCGCGCTCGAGCACGTCGCGCATATCGTCGAAGCCGTACTTGAGTTTTCCCACCAGGTCCGCGTGGCCCGGCCGCGGCACGTCCACGCGTCGCGGCGCGGGCGCGTCCGTGGGCTCCG
>JAGWMT010000330.1 GCA_028871595.1 Elusimicrobiota bacterium | reverse complement strand
ATCGTGGAAGAGCCCCTCCAGCCCGCCGGCGACGACGAATCCGTCTACGTTCCCCCGCCCAAGCCGAAGGGACGCCCCGCGGCGCACGACCTCCCCATTCCCTGGGTGCGGGTGCGTTCCGCCGCCTCCGGGCACCAGCTCTTCAAGCGCATGCTCGGCGAGGTGGACCCGAAGGCCCGCCCCGGCGACATGGTCGCCGTGTACGACCGGAACGACGCCCCCTACGGCGTGGCGTTGTACAATCCGCGCAGCCTGATCGCCCTGCGCCTGCTCACCCGCGGCATCGGCAAGTTCGACCCGGACGCGTTCTTCGCCGAGCGCCTGGGCTCGGCGGTGGAATTCCGCCGCGGCGCCTTGGGACTCGACGCCGTCACCGACGCCTACCGCTTGGTCCACGATCATGGCGACGGGCTGCCGGGCCTGGTGGTGGACCGCTACGGGGATTGCGTCGTCCTGGAGTTCTACTCGCTGGGCATGTACAAGGCCGCCGCCCGCATCGAGAAAGCGCTGAAAGTCCTGTATCCGAGCGCGCGTTTCTTCCACCGCGCGTCCCCGCACACACAGAGCATGGAGGGCTTCACCCTGAAGCCGAACATGGGCAACGGGACCCGCGTCAAGGAGAACGGCGTCACCTTCCTGATCGACCCGTCCAGCGGCTACAAGACCGGTTTCTTCACCGACCAGCGCGACAACCGCATGGCGATGGCTCCTTTCGCCCGCGGCAAGAAGGTGCTGGACGTGTGCTCGTACACCGGCGGCTTCGCGCTGTACGCGAAGAAGCTGGGCGGCGCCGACGAGGTCACGGCCGTGGAGCTGGACCCCGAGGCGGGCGAGCTGATGAAGAAGAACGCCAACGCCAACAACGTCCGCATCGACTCCGTCACCGCCGACGCCTTCCCTTATTTGAGGCAGGCGGGACAGAACGCGCGCCGCTACGGCCTGATGATCCTGGACCCCTACAAGCTGATCGCCAACCAGGAAGGCTGGGCGCTGGGTCGCCAGAAGTACATCGATCTCAACCGGCTGGGCATCTCCCTGATGGAGCCGGGCGGCATTCTGGTCACCTGCTCGTGCTCCGGCATGCTGCCGTGGGAGGAGTTCATGCAGTTCGTGCGCACGGCCGCCGGCTCCGCGGGACGGCGCGTGCAGATTTTCCGCAAGAGCGGCGCCGGCGCGGACCACCCCTTCGCCGCCGACCATCCCGAGGGCGAGTACCTGAAGGTCCTCTGGTGCCGCGTCCTTTGACGTCTCCGCAATGATCCTGCTTACCGGCGCCACCGGAACCGTCGGCCGCCACCTGGTCCTGGAACTCAAGACGGCCGGCGTTCCGTTCCGCGTCCTCACGCGCGACCCCGCGAGGGCGCACGCCCTCCTGGGCGCGGCCGAATTCTCCGTGGGAGATTTGTCCCGCCCCGAGACCTTCCCCGCCGCGCTGCACGGCGTCGAGTCGGCGTTCATCCTCTCGCCGCTGGATCCCGCGCTCGCGGCCTGGGAGGCGGGCTTCGCGCGCGCCGCGGCCAAAACCGGGGTGAAGCGCCTGGTCAAGCTGTCGGCGCTGGGCGCCGATCCCCGGTCGAAACGAGCCGTTGCCCGCTGGCACGGAGAAGCCGAGGAGGAGGTGCGCCGCGTCGGCCTGCCGTGCGTCCTGCTGCGGCCGGCGGCCTTCTACCAGAACATCCTCAATAACGCCGACTCCGTCCGGCGCGGGACCTTGCCCGCGCCCATGGGCTCCGCGCGCCTGGCCATGGTGGACGCGCGCGACGTCGCCTCCGCCGCGGCCGCGGCGCTGACGACCGGCGCGTTGGACGGAACGGCTCCGGTGCTCACCGGCCCCGCGCCCTTGGCCTACGCCGAAATCGCCGCCGTCCTGGCGCGCCACTTGGGCCGCCCGGTGTCCTACTCCGACGTCGCTCCCGGCGACGCGCGCCGCGGCATGCTGTCCGCGGGCATGCCCGCGTGGCTGGCCGAGGCGATCCTGGAGCTTGCCGAGGAATTCCGTTCCGGCGGCGCGGATTTCTCCACCGACGAAGTCCGCCGCGCGACCGGCCGTGCGCCGATCTCCGTCGAACGCTTCATCGACGATCATCTGCGCGCGTTCGCCTAAGCGCGCGATCCAGCTATTTCTTCATAGGCCCTAGGACCCTGGTCCCGCTTCCCTGCAGGACCCATATATGTGCGGGCCTGTAATCCTTGAAATTTGGTCAAGGAGCATCCACCCCGGGCCGAACCCGGGCACCAGGAGAGCCTGACCCCCGCCGAAAAGGACGCCCCGGTCCAGCTGCAGACCTTGGGCATGCCCAATCGCGGCGGCGGACAACCTCCCCGCCAGCAGCCGCCCCACAGGGACCCGAATCCGATCCCGCGGCCGCAGCAGCCTCCGACGGGCCAGCATCCGCCGGTGGTGATTCATCCCGGACAGCCGGGCCGCCCCGGCGACGGCGAGCACCGCATGCCGCACGCGCCACGACCGCTTCCCGGCGGAACGATCGACCCGCGCCATCAAGACGACGGACGCTGGTGGCGGCAGGACGGCGGTTCGATGTACGTCCTCATCGGCCACGACTACTACCGCTACGGAGACGGCGACGGAACGCCGATCCAGGTCCTGCGCCAAGTCGGACTGACCTTCGACGACGCCTCGAAGTCCGCCGTCGCGGACCTCAACGGCGAACGGGAGATCGTCGTTTCCGGAGACGCGCGCAGCGCCGTCCTCTACAACTTGAAGGACGACGCGGTGGACCCGGTGTCCCTCGCGGACAACGAGACCGGCGTGATCCTTTTCAACGAGGGTCGCACCGGCGCGGACGGGACGACCCGCCCGACCTTGTCCTTGGTCATTCTCACGGCCAGGAACGAGGTCACCGGGGTATAATACGTTCGTGAAGATCGTGCTTTTGCTCCTGGCCGCGTCCTTACCGCTGAGCGCGGCCCCCGCGCCGGTCCTCGTCGTCGCCCTCGGCGACTCGACCACGGCGGGAACACCCGCGTTCCGGTCCCCGCTGGAAGCACCTCCGGACGGACGCGGAGACGTTCAAAGTCAGTACGCCTATTGGCTCACGCGCGCCGATCCGGCGCGGCGCGTGCTCAACCGCGGGATCAACGGCCAGCGCGCCGACGAAATCCGGGCGCGCTTCCCCCGCGACGTCGAGGCCGTTCACCCCCGTTTCGTCCTCATTCTGGCCGGCGTCAACGACGTGTACCAGGACCGGGCGTTGGCCGACGCCGAAGGCGACCTCTTGTGGATGTACCGCCGGGCGAAGGCGCTTGGGATCATCCCGGTCGCGGCTTCGGTCCTCCCCTTCACGCGCGCGACGCCGGCGCAAAACCGCCGCTTGGCGGAACTCAACGCCTGGATCAGGGACGCCGCCTCCCGCGAGAAGATTCCCTTCTGCGATTCGGCCCGGGCCGTCGCCGACCCGAAGGACCCCCGGCGCCTCAAAGGCTCGCCCGACGGCCTCCATCCCGACGTGGCCGGTTACCGCGCCTTGGGCGAGGCGTTCGCGAAGACCTTGGAAAACGCGCGCTGAGAATCAGTCTTCGGGGT
>JAGWMT010000329.1 GCA_028871595.1 Elusimicrobiota bacterium | reverse complement strand
GGCTGCGGAGCGGGCAAGGCCCCGGAGCGGCCGTGGAGCCGCCGAGAGGGAGGACCGTTTATGCCGCAAGCCCGGCGAGCGTCGCTCCTGGGGCGACGAGCCGAGGTACACCTTGAAAAATTCGGAGCCCTATGGCGGAGTGGCGGACAGCTGAGCGGTGCCGTGGACGTGCCGCCGTCGGCTGTCGCCGTCCGAACATGGTTGAAAAACCTGGTTCGGCTCCCGCTCGGTGCGCCGCCCAGCGCCGAGCCAAGCATCCCGCCAGGTCGCCGCGATCGCCGCGACCGCGGACGGGATGCGCCTGCCGTTATTGTGCCTTGAGATCACCGCTCGGAGGGCGGTTCCTCGCCCCGGCCGCATATGTTCCACCAACGAACTATGCGGCCGGGCGCGCGACATGACCGGGGGAGGAGCGTCCGCGGACCGGCGCCGGTATCCACCACCGTTCTCGCGTCGACGGCACGTTGCACGCCGTCGCTAGCCCTGCTACACTCTCGAAAGCACAAGGAGATACACACGAGATAGACCATATCCCGTCGGCATAAAAATTTGGCTTCACCGGGACCGCGCGTAAGAGCGCGGTAAGCTCACCTCAACGCTGAGGGGGCACGTTCCAAACCGGATCGAAGCCGCTGATGTACTCTGGCCGAAAGGTCAGGGGAAAGGCGGCAATTGATCCTGGTCATTGGAACGGCTGGGGTTGGTTGCCGCTGATCTTTTCAGGGCAATCCCTCCCGGCGTCCGCGCGGCCTAACACGAGGTGCTAATGCGCGCGCTGATCGTTGACGACGACGTGCCCCTGTCCCGGATGCTTTCGCGCTGCCTGACCCAGTGGGGCTGGCTTGCTGATGAGGCTCCGTGTGTTTCCGCCGCGCTCGATTCCTTCAAGCGGGGCGCCTACGACTTCCTGCTTAGCGACGTGGACCTGCCGGACGGCGACGGGATATCCTTGGCCCAGTCGCTTCTGAAGGTCAAACCGTCGCTCGTCGTCATTATCGTTTCCGGCAACCCTGAGAACCTGGAACGCGCCCGGGAAGCCGGACTGGCCGCGTGCCTTCACAAGCCTTTCCCGTTGAACGATCTGCGGGTCTTGATCGTTTCGGAATACGCGGGAAAAGCTACTATCGGCAGACAAGTCATCGCATTGGAAAAACATGCTCCTCCAAACGGTCTCGCCCATGTCCTCCTCGTGGAGGACGACCCCGCCCAACTCGCGGACGCCTGGGGCATCCTCGAAGCCAACGGTTGCAGGATCACCGCCGCCGAGAGCGCGGAGGCGGCGCTTTGCCAGGTCGAACGAACCCGCTTCGATGTCATCTTGACGGACAACATCCTCCCGGGAATGACGGGCTTACAAGCGCTCCCGCGCCTGCGCGCGTCAGGCGCTCCCGTCATCGTCATGAGCAGCCAATGCGGTCCCGACATGGAGAAGGATGCACGCCTCCTCGGAGCCGCGGCATTCATCAAGAAGCCGCTCGTCGTCGAAGAATTATCCCGGCTCATCCGCCAGGCGCTTGACGCAGGTCGAGGAACTCGCGCCGGTGAAGGGAGCGGAGGCGATCGACGATGATTCTGCTCATCACGCTCATGTCTTTGGCCCTCAGCATCACATATCCTTGAACACCTGCTCTCCGCCGAGACTGCCCTGATAGATCAACGCCGCCACCAAGAGAGCCGCCGCCGCCAAATAAAGCCCGTCGATCTTTCGGCCTCGTCGGTAATACCAGGCCCGCCATAAGGCCAGAGCCGGCACCAAGAGCGCCAGCGTCGTGCCCAGCCATTTATGGATCATCATCCCGTGCGAACCCACGTCGTCGCTCATCCAGAAGAGCCAGCCGGTCAGGGCGGTGAGCGGCGTGACCGCTCCGGCATAGAAGAGCGTCCAGCCGCCCGTCTTGGTCAGCGCGCCGTTGTCTCGCCAGCGCCCCGCCGCGTCGCTGGCCAAGGAGACAGGCACCAGGGCCGCGGTGAAGTTCACGAGGATGGGATGAATCCTGTACTGCATCACGACGCCGGCCGCCGCGTTCCAAATGCTCATCGAGGGTTCTCCTGCCCGTCCATTTTCATTTTGCCCATCTCCATCCCCTTCATGTCCATCCCGCTTGCCGCCTTCTTCGCGCGCGCCGCGCCGCCGCTCACGCGCCAGGCGCGCGTGCCCGCCGGAGCGACGTAGGGACCCGGATCTCGGTAGTCCTTGATGCCGGCGCGCACCTTCAGGACCGTGAACATGCCGCCCATGCCGACCGGGCCGAAGGGGCCTTCGCCGGTCATCATCGGCAGGGTATTGGCGGGTCCGCCCATCATGGCCGCCATCTCTTGCATGTCGCCCATGCCGTTTGTTCCCATCGGCATGTAGCCCGGCACGAGGCGCGAGATCAGGGCCGCCGCCGAGGACTGGTCGACGCCGGTCATGTTGGGCGCTTGGTGCGACATCGCGTTCATCGCGTGGTGGCTCTTGTGGCAGTGCAAGGCCCAGTCGCCGGGCGCGTCGGCCGTGAACTCGATCGTGCGCGTCTCGCCGGGAGGGACGTTGACGGTCGTCTCCGGCCACTGACCCGAGGGCGGGATGTCGCCGCCGTCGGTGGCCGTCACCTTGAAGCTGTAGCCGTGCAGGTGGATGGGGTGGCTGTCCATGCTCAGGTTGGCGATGCGGATCCGGACTCGCTGGCCCAGGCGCGCGACCAGCGGGGCGGTGCCGGGGTACGCGCGGCCGTTGAAGGTGAAGGTGTTGAAATCCGTCATCGTCGCGGGGTTGGGCGAGGCCGAGCCCGGCTCGAAGTTCCACTCGTGAAGAAAGATCGCGAAATCGCGGTCGATGCGCCGGGCAGGGGGACTCCGTCGGATGATAAAAAAGCCCTCCATCCCCAGCGCCATCTGCTGGGTCTCGTCGCTGTGCGGGTGGTACATGAAGGTGCCGTGCTGGCGCAAGGTAAACTCATAAGCGTAAGTCTCGCCGGGCCGGATGTGCGGCTGGGTGAGGCCCCCGACGCCGTCCATGCCGTTGGGCACCAGAATGCCGTGCCAGTGGATCGAGGTCGACTCGGGGAGCTTGTTCGTCACCAGGATGCGCACGCGGTCGCCCTCCACCGCCTCGATGGTGGGGCCGGGGGTGCGGCCGTTGTAGCCCCAGCAGTTGCCCGTCATGCCGGGAGCGATGCGGCATTGGACCGGCTCGGCGGTCAAATGGAAGACCTTGACGCCGTTCTCCATCTTCCACGGCAGGGTCGCGCCGTTCGGCGTGACGACCGGGGTATAAGCGGGCGGCGCCGCGGACGCCCAGGCGGCCGCCAGAATCATGATCGCGCGAATCATTTCATCCCTCCTGCCGGGGCGGCGGCCGGCGGCAAGGTTCCCCCCGTCGCCAGCTCGAGCCGCGCCTCGGCTGTCCAGTAGTCGCGCGCCGCGTCGATGCGTCCGAGTTCGTCTTCGAGGTCCTCGCGGCGCGCGTAGAGCAAGTCGTAGGCGCCCGCCAGCATGACGTTGTAGCGCTTGAGCGACTCCGCCGAGATTTGGTCGCGCAGGGGCAGCAGCGCCGCGTCGTAGGCCTCGACCCGGGCACGCGCCTGAACGAGCTCCGCGTCGG
>JAGWMT010000027.1 GCA_028871595.1 Elusimicrobiota bacterium | reverse complement strand
GTGCTCAAGGAGCGCCTCACCGTCGCTCCGCGCAGCCTCCTGAGCCCTAACGTCCTGACCGGCCTGGTCAAATGCGGCTTGTGCGGCTCGACCATGACGACGCAGAAGGGAAAGCTCAAGTACCACTACTACGCCTGCGTGTCGAAGTCTTCGGGTTGCAGCTTGCCCTACATCAACTCCAAGCATCTCGAGCGCACGGTCCTCGGCGAAATTCGCCGCATCGCCGCCGAGCCCGGCATGGTGCAGGGCGCCCTCGACGAATACCGCAAGGAGGGCAAGGGGCTGGAAGGTCAATTGCGCCAAGAGCGCCTCGCGACCCAAAATCGCCTCGAGGCCGCGGAGCGGCTGCGCAGCAGCTGGGTCAAGTGGCTCGTGGAGAATCTGCCGGACAAGGCCGTCGCCGATCAGGTGGGGCTGGAGATCAAGGCTCAGCTCCAGGCGATCGAGGAGCTGAAGACCCGGCTCGTCGCTCTCGACGCCAGGCTGGCCCAGGTCAAGGCCGACGACGTGCGCGCGGACGAGATCTCGAAGTACCTCGGCGGCTTCATGACGGCCTTCGACAAGCTCGACACGGGGCAGCGAAGGCTGCTGCTCCAGGCGCTGGTTAAGCAAGTGGTGGTCAAGAGCAAGCACCAGTGCCGGGCGGAATTCAAGCTCCTGGTACCACCTAGTAAACCGGACGAGCCGGGGAACTCTTCCAACGAGAAAGGCCCCTCTCCCGACGGGAAGAAGGGCCTTTTTGCGCGTTCTGGGCCACGGGAACCCGATTGCTCAAGGATTCCAGTTACCCTTTTGAACCAAACTGGCTCCGGGCGTAGGATTCGAACCTACAACCTTACCGTTAACAGCGGTCTGCTCTACCGTTGAGCTAGCCCGGAATGTCCGATCATTGTAGCAAAGCGCGGGACCGGAGGAAAGGAGGAGGCGACATCAAACCCGTATTTGCGACACTCATGTCCATGATCCCCCTTCTGCTGGCCGTCGTCCTGGCCGCGCCCGCGCGCGCGGAGACCTTCGCCGTCCGTTCCGGGCCCGCCCGCGCCCATCTGCTCGAATTGTTCAGCTCGGAGGGCTGCTCCAGCTGCCCTCCGGCGGACGCCTGGGTCGCCCCGCTGAAGCGGGAGGCGCGGCTCTGGAAGGATTTCGTCCCGGTGGTGTTCCATGTGGATTATTGGGATTACCTGGGGTGGAAGGACCGCTTCGCCGACCCCTCGTTCACCGCCCGCCAGCGCGCCTACGCGGCCGCGTGGGGCAGCCGCAGCACCTACACCCCGGGCTTCGTCCTGGACGGGGAGGAGTGGCGCGACTGGGGCGGAGCTCCGCCGTCGGCGGGGCCCGCGGCGGGAATCCTGACCGCGAAGGAGTCCGGCGGAAAAATCAAGGTTCGCTTCGCGCCGGCGGCGGATGCAGGCGGTTATGAAGTCTTCGTCGCGCGACTTGGCTTCGGTCTTTCGTCGTCCGTGTCGGCCGGAGAAAACGCGGGCCGCGTCCTGCCGCACGAATTCGTGGTGCGCGCCATGATGCGCGCGCGCATGAAAAAAATCGCCGGGGCGTGGACGGCGGAGCTGTCCGCGCCGGTGACGCCGCGGCAGCCCGGCGGGACCAGCGGCATGGCCGTCTGGGTGACGGACGACCGCGGCCGCCCCATCCAAGCCGCGGGCGGATTCATTCCTCAGACGGCGGAAAAGCCCGTTACCGGAATTTAACCATGGCGGACTTGATTTTTTCCGCCATCATGTCTATCCTTGCGAGCGTATGGCAGACACCATCGATCTCTCCACCCTTCTATCCGACGTGGTCTCGCGCGGGGGCTCCGACCTCCACCTGATCCACGGCATCCCTCCCATCGCGCGCATCGCCGGCGAAATCGGCGCGCTGCCGTATCCGGCGATGACGTCCGAAGTTATCTTCCGCATCATGGAACCGTACCTGCTCGAGAGCCACCGGGTCACGTTCAAGTCGGAGATGCGCGTCAACTTCTCGCAGACCATCAACGACGTCGGCCGCTTCCGCTTCAATCTGTACATGTCCCTGGGGACCGTGGGCGCGACCATCCGCGTCATCCCGACGAAGACCTATCCGCTGTCCTCGCTGGGCCTTCCCCCCGTCGTCGGCAACCTGGCGCACCGCCGCTCGGGCATCATCTTCGTGACCGGCTCCACCGGGTCCGGGAAAAGCACCACCATGGCGGCCATGCTGGAGTGGATCAACCAGACCGGCCGGCCGGGCAAGGTGGTCACCATCGAGGACCCCATCGAGACCTTGTTCAAGCCCTGCCGCTCCGTCTTCGTCCAGCGCGAGGTCGGCGTGGACACCCCCAGCTACGACGTGGGCATCATGGACTCCCTCCGCCAGGACCCGGACATCCTCTGCATCGGCGAGATGCGCGACGTGAACTCCATCCGCGCCGCCCTGCTCGCGGCCGAAACCGGCCACCTGGTCCTGACCACCTTGCACACGCGCGACGCGTCGAAGACCGCTCAGCGCATCATCAACGCGGTGCCCAACACCGACCAGGACGCGATGCGCGACCAGCTGGCCTCGACGCTGGAGGCAGTGATCTCGCAGGAGCTTCTCCCCCGCGCCGACGGCAAGGGCCTGGTCGTCGCCTGCGAGATACTCATCGCGACCTCGGCGACCCGCCAGCTGATCCGCGAGAACAAGATCGAGGCGATGAACGACGCCATCCAGGCCGGCGCCCAGGTGGGCATGATCTCGAAGGACGCCTCGGTGAAGAACCTCTACATGAAGAAGCTCATCACGAAGGAAGTGGCGCTCGAGCACGTGCGCAATCCGGAGATTCTGCGCTGACCGATGGCCTCCGCCACCCCGCAGCGCCTGCCGGTGGATGAAGTCACGGCGGAGGCCGTCTCCGCCGCGTTCCGCCTGGACGGCTTCTTCCCGGAGTTTTCCGCCGACCTCTGCTCAAAGATGTTTCCGCGCAGCGGCGTCCAGCACTTCCGCGCCGGCGAGGCGCTGATCGAGCAGGGCGAAACGGGCCGCGACCTGTTCCTGGTCCTGGCCGGCGACGTCGCGGTCCAGTTCAAGATCGACCAGATGTCGGCCGAGGTGAGCCGCATGGGCGCCGGCGCCGTCATCGGCGAGATGTCGCTCTTGTCCGGCGGTCCGCGCACCGCGACGGTGGCGGCGGCGACGCCGGCGTTCGTGTTCCGCCTGGCGTTCGAGGACGTGGGCTACATCCTGGAGAACAACCCCCCGCTGGCCGAGCACCTTCAAGCCCTGGCCCGAACGAGGTCGGCGCGATGATCGCGCTCCTGGTGGCGGCCGCGCTCGGCGCGGCCGGCCCGGCCCGCGCGGCGTTGGAGGCGGCCGAGTGCCCGTCGGGGACCCACCGCATCCTGACGGACAATCCCTACAACCCGTTCAAGTGCGTGAAGGCGGGCGCCGACGAGAAAAGCGGCTTCGAGTCGGTGGTCGGGCCCAAGGGCTTCGCCACCCGCCCGCGCTGCCCCCACGGGACCCGCCCGGTCGCGGCACCGGACAACGCGCTGCAACCGTACCACTGCGTGCGCGTGACCGCGGCCGACGCCGATCCGGAACTGGCGCCCATCCGGGGCGAGGACGACGCCCCTCCGCCGGAGCCGTCCGAGGCCGAGGCCGATCCGCTCACGCAGGGTTGCCCCCCCGGCAAGCGCAAGGTCCGGACGAACGACCCCTTGAGGCCCTTCGAATGCGTGGTCCAGGCCTCGCGCGTGCGCGTCATCGACGAGGGCTCCTACACGCGGTTCTCGATTCCCCACCAGCTTTCGTTCGAGTACCCGCGTTCGTTCCGGGTCCAGGACGAGTGGAAGGAGGACGTCCCGACCTTGTACCTGAAGCTCGACGAGTCGACGGCGGGCAAGCCCGTGACGATGACGGTGACGAAATACGACCAAAGCCAGACGACGTATCAGGAGATGGGCGCGGCCATCACGCGCGACGTCGAGTGGCAGGGCGCCAAGGACGGAGGCAAGCTCCCCTTGGCCGGCCTGACCGCCCGGGTCACTTACGTGGCCGGGGACACGCGCTCGATCTACCTCCCGGTCTCGAAAGAATCCTATTATTCCTTCGTGTACAGCGCCCCGGCGGACACGTACGACAATTATCTCCCCGCCTTCAACCGCCTGCTGAAGACGCTGCGCCTGGACCGGATGCGCCGGTGAGCGGCCTGCTCGTCCGCGACGAGGGAGCGCTTCGGATGCTGACGTTCGCCAAACCTCCGGGCAACACGCTGACGCTCGCGCTCCTGGGGGACCTGCGCCGGGCGGTGACGGCCGCGTCGGAAGACGCCGGCGTGCGCGCCCTGGTGCTGGAATCCTCCGTGGACGGCTACTTCTCGAGCGGTCTGGATCTGGAGGAGATGTCGTCCCTGCCGGAGCAGCGCCGGCGCGAGCCGTTCGAGGCCCTGGTCTCCTCCTACCGTACGCTGCTCTCCTGCCCGAAGCCGGTGGTCGCGGCGCTGTCGGGCTCGGCGATTCTGGGCGGCTGGATCCTGGCGATGGCGTGCGACTGGCGCCTGATCGCGCCGGGCTCGAAGATCGCCCTCTCGGAGATCCGCGCCGCGCTCACGCCGACCTCGGCCTTGATCGCGCGCCTTTCGTCGTTGTCTCTGGACCCGCGCGTCGTCAAGGAGATGGTCCTCCGGGGCCGGTCCGTGGGCGCGGACGAGGCGTTATCGGCCGGCTTGGTGGACGAGATCGTTCCGGCCTCCGATCTGAAGACCTCCGCGCTGTCCCTCGCCCGCCGCCTCTCCAAGTCCCCGCCGCGCGCCTACGCGGAGATCAAGAGCCGGCTCAACGCCCAGGCCGCCGACGAAACTCTCTGGCGCGGAGCGTTGGCCGAATTCGACGCCGTGTTTTCCGGGGCGGAGGCGCGCGAAGGCGTGGCGGCGCTGCGCGCCAAGCGGCGGCCGCGCTGGGAGGGAGCGTGAACACTTTTTCGAAGGATCTTCTCGCCGGACGCGTGGCGGTGGTCACGGGCGGCGGGACCGGCATCGGCCTGGTCGTGGCGCGCGAGCTGGCCGCGCACGGCGCCGACGTCGTCCTGGCCTCCCGCGACGGGGCGCGACTGGAGACGGCGGCCCGCTCCATCGCCGCCGACACCGGCCGGAAGGCGCTCGGCGTCTCCACGGACGTGTCCGATATGGACTCCGTGAAGGCCCTGTTCGAGCGCGTGGACGCGGAGTTCGGCCGCGTGGACATCCTGGTCAACGGGGCCGCCGCGAACTTCGTGCGCCCCACGGAGGCGCTGACCTCCGTGCGCTGGCGCAAGGTCATCGACATCGTCCTCAACGGGACCTTTCATTGCTCGAGCGAGGCCGGGCGGCGCATGCTGGAGCGCGGCGAGGGCGCCATCATCAGCCTGATCGCCTCGTACGCCTGGACCGGCGCCCCGGGCTTCGCCCCGTCCGCGTCGGCGAAGGCCGGCGTGCTGGCGCTGACTCGGACCTTGGGCGTCGAATGGGCGCCGCGCGGCGTGCGGGTCAACGCCGTCTGCCCGGGGCTGATCGACACCCCGCAGTCGCGCGAGAGGCTTTGGCCGGAGGAATGGATGCGCGAGGCCCTGCTCGAGGGCGTCCCCTCCCGGCGGTTCGGAACGGAGGCGGACGTGGCCAGCGCCGTGCTTTACCTGGCCGCGCCCGAGACGCGCTATATCTCCGGAGAGGTCCTCACCGTGGACGGCGGTTCGTCGGTGGGCGGCGTTCCGTATCTGCGTTTCGTCGAGAAGGCGGGCAAGGTCCGCCGGGCCCGCCCCCCCAAAGAGTGAGGGCCCCCCTCGCGGGGAGCCCTCGGTGCGGACGCCGGGCCGACGTCAGGCCGAGACGCCGTCGTGGTGCTTGATGTTCGTCTCGCGATAGGCGTCCTTCGCGGCCTTGGCGGCGGCGACGAGAGCCTCCTTCTTGACGAACGATTCGTCCTTGACCTTGTGCAGGAGCTCGGAACCCTTCTCCTTGCGCTCCTTCAGCCAATCGCCGAGCTGCTCCCGCGTCTCCTGTCCGGACCGCGGCGCGAAAAGAACTCCGAGCGCCGCGCCGACCGCGGTGCCCGCGAGAAAATAGAGAAGTCCTGCGCCTCTGTCTTCGTTGCTCATACGACCTCCGTGCGACTTTTGCTCTCGGAGCCCAGAACACGACTGGGTCGATAGTCCTATGATGCCACTTGACCCTGGCCCTGTCAAGCGCCGCGGAGGGCGTCCGTTCAGGCCGACGGAGGCGGGGTGCGGCGGGGGTCGGACGCGCGCCGGACGTCGGCCAGCCGGGCCGCTTCCTCTTCCAGGCGCCGCTCCCGGTCGTCGAGGGCGCGCGCGCGTTCCAACGCCGCCTCGTCCAGCGCGCGGCGCCGCGCCGTGAGGGCGCGCTCCATCTCGCTGGACCGTTCGGCGATGGACGCGGAATACTGCACCTCGGTCTCCTCGACGGCCTTGGCCAATTCCCCGGCGGCCACCAGGCGGCATTCCTCCAGGATCCGGGCCCGGTCCGATTCGCGCAGGCGGTCCCGCTCCGCCATCTGGATTCGCATCCCGGACAGTTCCCGTTCGCGCGCGGCCAGGCTCTCGGACAGGGCGCGGCGGTCCTGATCGGCCGCGGCCAGGCGGGAGTCCAGGTCCTTGATGCGCGCGCCGTCGGCCACCGCCTTGCGTTCGGCCTCGGCGTGGAGCCCGTGCACGCGCTCCTGGAGGCGGTCGATTTCCTCGCGCATGCGGGTCTTTTCGCGCGCCAGTTCCTCGAAGGACTTCTCTCGGGCCAGCTGGAGCGCGGCGTCGTGATGCGCGCGCATCTCCACCAGGCGCCCCTCGTGCGAGGCGGCGCTTCCCGCCAGGTCCCGCGCGTGGGCGTCCCGGAGTTCGGCCAGGCCGCGCGCGTATTCCGCGCGCAGGCCTTCCTCGCGGCGGAGGGTTTCCGTCTCGACGCGGCGGCGCGAGACGTCGGCCTGGTCGCGCATGGCCGAGGTCTCGGAGGCGAACGCGCGGCGCTGCTCGTCCAGAGCGGTCTCGTATTTGCGGACCAGTTCCCCTTCGCGCGCCGACCAGCGCGCGTCCAGGTCCTTTTCCTTGCGCAGGTGCTCCTCGCGCAGCGACGCCTTCCAGGCCTCGTGCTGCTCCGCGCTCGCGCGGACGGCGCGCTCGGACTCCGCGATCTTGGCCCGGTACTCCTCGTCGAGGGCGTGCTGGCGCTGGTCGTATTGCGATGAGAGGGAGGCGGTTTCCGCGGCGACGGCCCGGCGGTGTTCGTCGAGCAGTTCGACCCGGCGCTTCTCGTGCTCCTCGTTGAGCGCGGTGAGGCGGGACTGGAAGTCGGCCTGGCGGCGCTCCTCGCGGGCGCGGGCCTCTTCCTCGAGCGCGCGGCGGCGCTCGGCGGCTTCGGCCGTTTTCTCGGCGTACAGCTTCTCGAGTTCCGCGGTCTTGAGGGAGACGAACTCGTCCTGGGCGCGAACGCGCTCGCCGTCCTTGCGCGCGGCCTCCTCCAGGAGGCGCTGGGCCCGGTGCTTCAACTCGCGCTCGATCTCGGCGGAACGGGCGTCGGCCTGGCGCAGGCGCTCCGTGTGCTCGGCCTCCAGCGCGCGGCCGCGGGCCAGCCAGTCCTCGCGCAAGGCCGCGCGCTCGGACTCCAGCTCTCCCTCGACCCGCGCGACCAGCTTCTTTTCCTTCTCGGCCCAGCCGTCGAGGAGGCGGCGCTCGTTGTCCGCATAGCGGGTCTCGGCCTCGGCGCAGCGGCGGGCGAAGTCCTGGTCCAATTCGGCCTTGCGCGAGGCGAGCAGGGCCTCGATCTCCTTGGCGCGGTCGGCCAGCTGGCGTCCGCGTTCCTCGAACTGCTTCTGCACCGCGGCGTCGAGCTGCGCGCGGGATTCCTTGGCCTTCGCCCACAGGCCCTGCTCCAGCTCGGACCACTGCGACTGGAGTTCGGCCTCGCGGCGCTGGTAACGTTCGACCAGGTCCTTTTCCTTGAGGGCCCAGGACTTGGCCAGGCCTTCCTCGCGCTCCTTCAGCCTCAGTTCGTGGTGCTGGGCGACGGCGGCGATCGTCTTCTGGGCCTCATCGTTGGCGCGTTTGAGGGCCTGGATCTGGTTTTCCCGGTCCTGCAGCTCCAGCTCGCGGGAGCGCACCGAGGCGGAAATCTCGCGGTCCCGGGCCGCGCGCAGGGACTCGACCATGTCCAGCTCGTGCCGGGCGCGCTCGAGCGCGTCCTCCTTCTCGCGGCGCAGGGCCGCGATCTGCATGTCGCGCTGCTCGAGTTCCTGGCGGAGGCCGGCCCAGGCTTCCTGCTTCTCCTTCTGTCCGGAGGCCATCGCGGCCAGGTCCGCGCGCAGGCTCGCGAGGCTGGACTCCGTGAGGCGGCGCTCCTCCTCGATGCGCGCGCGCTCCTCGGCCCGGACCTCGACGCGGGCCTCGACCTTCCACGACTCCATCATGCGCTCGCGTTCGGCTCGCTCCTTTTCCCAGCCCTCGGATTTGGCCTGCCAGTCCGCCAGCCGCTCGTCGAGTTGGGCGAGGCGCGTCTCCAGATGCTTGCGCTTGGCGACTTCGTCCTGGGACTGCCCCTTCAGAGAGGCGTTCGCGTCCTGCAGGTCGCGAATGGTGGCCAAGGCCCCCCGTATGGCCAGGCGGGCGGCGTCGAGATTGTTGATCTCGCGGAGGGCTTCTTCGTCCCATTGCTCCATGCCCGACTAATATAAGGGAAGCGTATTACAGAAAAATTTCCCCCTCGACTGGACGGAGCCGGGAGAATCAGCTACACTGAAGGTGTCGTCGGCCGGCCGTTAGAGAACGCTCAGGGAGAAACTCTTGAAATCCGAGACCCAG
Source organism: Elusimicrobiota bacterium (assembly GCA_028871595.1). The sequence continues at coordinate 11,110 of JAGWMT010000027.1, read as the reverse complement.
CCTTCGAAGCTCGAGGTGGCGTCGGTCGCCGACGGCGTGGTCCGCGTCAAGGTTCCGCAGGGAAAAGGCTTCTTTAAAATCGCGGTCGAAAAGCGCCACGGCGAGGCGAATTCCCTGTTCCTGGAAATCAACGGCGCGCGCAAGTTCGAGGTCGGCAACGACTGCGACACCTGCCATTTCTGGTTCAAGATGCTGCAGGAGCCGCGCCTCCCCACTTCCCGCAAAATCGCCAATCTTCCCAAGACCATCCAACTCCCCCGCCCCGTGGACGAGGCCCTGGTTCAGGAACTCGCGCCGATGCTCGATCTGATGGAAAAGGGCGAGTACCTGGTGTTCGAGACCTCCGTCAACCTGGCCGGCCCGTACGATTCCGACGATGAGGCCTCCTACTTCTTCCAAAGCGAGTTCATGGAGCTTTGGGACATCGAGGACCCGAAGGAAGAAGGTCTCTTGTCCGGCTGGGAGCACTACGAATCCCAGCGCCCGAAGGTTTTCCGCCACGCCGAGAGCAACGTGATCGAGAAGCAGTTCGATTTCGTGGTGCCCCTGGTTCCGCGCGCGGCGCTCAAGGAAGAGTACGTCAAGCTCTACCAGCAGATGATCCAGAACGGCGACCGGCCTCGCGTCCTCATGCTCGGCATGTACCAGCGGGGCATTCCGGAGGCGGTGAAGAAAGGCACGGTGAAGACCCTGCACTCCTTCATGGCCGGCTTCCTTCTGGACGGCCATCATAAGGTGGCCGCCTACCGCCGCGCGGGCGTTCCCGCGAAATTCCTCGTGATCCTGTCCCCGAAGGCGAGCAAGTACCACCTGCTTAAAGAGGAAGGAACGAAGATCCAGGCCCGCTTCGAAGAGCGGCTTTCCTCCCTCAAGCCTTCTTAAAAAAGGCCTTGCGGACCGCCGTTCGAGGGGGTATGCTCCATTGACCCCTCGTACGGGACTAGGACTTTAGTCCTAGGATCGGGTGGGTCCTGGGCCCCTGACGAGATGGGCCCAAAAGGAATACTCTCCTTGCTATGAGGACCCGCCGCGCGTCGTGGTTGCTGTTGGCCTCCGCCCTGTTCGGCGCGGCCCTTCGCGCGTCGGCGGGCGAAACGGCGGCGCCCCCCTCCTCCCCCGTCCCGCGGCCCCCGGTCGCGGCGGCCGTGATCGCCAGCCCCGCGGGACGGAAGATCCAAAAGGAACTGGCGGTCCACGAGGAGAACGTTCTTTTCCACGTCACCGGCCGACGGACGACGACGTTCGCCGACCTCAAGAAGCGCCAGAAGGAGCTGGCCGACGCGCTCGCGGCCGCGAAGGACGTTCCGCAGGCCGAACGCGACGTTCTCGGCGCGCGCCTGCTGAAGGTCGGCAAGCTCCTCTTCCTCACGGAGCCCCTGGCGCGCGGGCAGGACCATCTGGATCCGAATTTGGCCCTGGTGCTGCGCGACGCCGGCGCGTCCGATTCGAAGAATCCGGTCGACGCGCTGATGCGGGTGTGCGGCCAGCTGCTGCGGCTGGCGTCCCCGGAAGCGGCGCGCGATCCGGGTTACGCGTCCCGGGTGTTCGACGCGCTGGTCAACGACAAGAGCCTGGGCGCCGTGCCCGGGGGCAAGGCGAAGCTGGACGCGGTGCGCGTGGAGTTCGGCGCCAAAGCGCCGATCGTTTTCACCGACCCCAACGGCGCCGGCACGCTGAAGGCCATCATGGCGCCGGCGCCGCAGCCGCCGGCCCCGCTCCCCGCCCGGCGCGCGTCGCCGGCGCCGCAGACGCTTTCGGGCTCCTCGGGCATCCTGGCCGGCGCCTCGACGGCGCTGCGCGCCGCCCTGGCCCCTTTCCAGGCGAAGCTTCCGGCCGGCGCCGAAAAGAAATTCGTCGAGGACCGGCGCCAGATGCTCCTCGACCTCAATTCCTTGGCGGACAAGGCCGAGCGCAGCCTGGGCGGCGATCCCTCCACTTATCGGACGTTCGACGCGCTGGTGGACCACCTGATGAAGCAGGAAGGCATGGTGGCCAAGAACCTGGGCGTGGGCGGCGAGGTGACGGACTGGTCCAAGCTCCCCGAGCGCGTGGCGAAGGTGCGCCTGGCGCGCCCGGAGCTGGGGAATTTCGCCGAGCAGCTGTGGAGCTACCGCAGCTTCCTCCAGCAGAACCTGGCGGCGAGGGAAGTCCCGATCCCGATCGGCACCCACTTCCGGCCGTGGGAGCTCTATCCCGAGGGCAAAGGCACGCGCGGAGCGACGCTGGAAGGCTACACCCGCGGCGGGATCGGCTACGTCGCCCTCGCTTACGACCGGGGAAACGGGGTGGAGTCGTTCCAGGGCGTCAATCGCGACGCGCATAAGGCCCTGATCATCCAGAAGAAAGGCGGTGACCTGTCCGTCGCCGAAATCGATTTCGACGGGGCCGGGAAGGCGCTGCGGAGCGCGACGGACCGCTTCGTCAGCGGGGTCCTCGCCGAGCGCGAGGCCCACGACGCGGGCAAAAATCTGCACGAAATCCGGCATTACCAGAACGGCCGGGAAGTTTCGGTCGAGTCGCTGGACCCGGCGAGCGGCGTGCGCAGCATCCGCGACCTGGTCAGCGGCACGGTCACCACCGTCGACCAGAACCGCGTCGAGATCAAGGGCAAGCCGGCACCCCCCGGAACTCCCCCCGCGGTCATGTTGACGGTGGGAATGATCGACGCGTACGGACATTTCGCCCTGCAGAAGATGGTGATGCAGGACGGCCAGCAGATCGTCGTCAAGTCGCCGAACGTCAATCAGCTGTTGGACGACAAGAACAACAACCTGGGCTGGAACGTCGAGTTGATGGATCTGGCGGGCCTGACGGATCCCGCCGCCCGGCAGAAGAAGGCCGACTCCATCGCGGCGCAGACCATCAAAGCCGTCTTCGGCGCCGAGGACGCCGAGCGGGTCAAGGAACTGTCCGGCTTCCTCCTGGACAAAGCGCGGGTCCCCTCCGACGCGGACACGAAGAACGGTCCGGCCGTCCGCCTCTCGGTGAACAAGCACAACGAGTTCTCCCTGATCCTGGGCCATCGCGACGGAACGAAGACCATCCTGACGGCGGTGTTCCAGAAGGCGCCGGTCTACCGCGACGTCGTCCAAGGCCGGTTCGCGTTCGGCGTCCTGCACGAGGCGAAGATGGGGACCGACGGGCGCGTCTCCCCGTACGACTCCTCCGTGCAATGGCAGTACCTGTTCGACGGCTCGAAGGTCCGCTGGGCCACCCAGCAGGACGATCCCAAGGACACCGCCGCGCCTTGGTACAAGCCCTGGAAGGACGACGAGATCGTGACTCACGCCTTCATGTTCCGCTCCACCCGCCAGGGCGGGGCGTGGAAAGAGGAGCCCGGCGACGGCTGGGAGTCGAAGAAGGACCTGCTGGTCGAGAAAAAAGGCTCGACCTTGAGCCGCCTGGCCAACTCCAAGCCGGTCGCGATCGTCGGGGGCGCGCTGAACTCGGTGTCCATGTACGCCCACGCCGGCTGGGACGCCGGCCTGGGGGCGGTCACGGGCTCCGACGCGATCAAGCTGGAGGCGCGCACGCTCTGGAACAACAATCCCGCGAACCGCCTATTCATGAAGGATCCCGAAAAATCCCTCCTCGGCTCCCTGCCCGCGGCCCAGCGCGCGATGCTGGCCGAAACGGCCGTCAAGAACCGGGTCCGGACCCTGGAGTCCACCGGGGTCACGGAGTCGCGGCGCCCCGTGGACCTGCGCCTGGCCAGCGAGGCCGCCGTCAGCAACAACGAAATGATGGGCGCGGCGGCGAATTTCAGTGCGGGCGAGTACATGGGCGATCACGGTAATCGCTTGGGGGGCTTCCTGGTCTCCATGTCCGGCCAGGTCGTCGAGATCGCGGCGGGCGTGGCGGTGACGGGCGGGATCGCCTCCGGCGTGGGCAAGCTGACCTTGGGCGGGGTCGCCCGCTTCGCCCCCAGGATGCTGACGACCGTCACGAAGGTGGGCACCGCGGCGGTGAAGCTGTTCGACTTTTCGATGATGGCGGCCGGCGGCGCCATGGTGATCAACGACGGTGTCAGCGTGGTCCGCGACTGGGGCGACGAAGGCGCGCGCTATTCGAACCTGGGCAAGGTGACGGCCGACATGGGCTTCGTGGCGTTCTTCGCGGCCCAGCGCTTCAAAGGCAAGGGTCCCGAAGGGACCGACGGCGCCTTTCCGCCGGAGCCGGTGAAGCTGGAAGTGCCTCCGGTGCAGCCGGATCCCCTGACAGCGGCGCCGAAACCCTCCGGTCTGGACGTGAAAGTTCCCGCCGGCGAGCCTCCCGCGGAGCTTCCCGTCCGCATGCCGGACGCGCCTGGCGACATGTCGGCGGCCAACGACAATCTCCCCCCCGCGCCGCGCGAGGGGGCGCTTCCGTCGGAGCCCGTCCCCCCGAGCGAGGCCGCGCCGTCCCATGAGACCCCCGTGGATTCTCAGATCCATTCCGGGGAGAACGGGCCGAATTCCGAGCACGTCCTGCAGAACCTGCATGAGAACGCGGAGACCTTGACGTCCGTACGGCCCGAAGGAGAGCTCAACGTCACCCAGCCGAATCGGGGCGTCAACATCGTCGAAAATGGAGAACCCGGCGCCGGAGCGGGAGGAGAAGGTTCTCGGGGAACCGGCGACGGCGGCATGAAGAAGCCTGAAGCTCCGGTCTCGGTCAAAGGAGCAGATCCCGTGGGCGATTCGCCGGCGGGTGAAAAGGGCGGGACCCGTCGTTCGCTCAAGCCCGATCCTGAAAAATCGATGGCGGAGCCGGCGAACGACAACGCGCCGAAACCCGATGAAGAAGTCTCGATGAAGCCGAAGCCGGACGAGGAGGTCTCCCCGAAGCCGAAGCCCGAAGAGGAGGTCGCGGCCGAGCCGAAGCCCGAGGAGGATCCCGAGGTCAAGCCGCGCGCCGCCGAGGACGGCGACGCCGAGCCGAAGCCGGCGGAGGAGAAGGGCGTGCTGAGGAAGGTCAATGACTGGCTCGCCGACCGTGAAGCGACTTTCAAGCGCTTCGCCGGCGGCTCCAAGGCCGATCATCCCATGCCGGCCCCCGTCACGGAGCCGACGGACGCGAAGGGGACGGTGTGGAAAGTGGACGATGCGCCCGCCAAGAAAGTGAGCGACGGCGGTCCGGTGAAGCGCCCGGCTCCCGCGGTCGAGACCCAGGACGATCTGACGCCCGACGGCAACGGCGACGGAAATACGACCAACGGGACGAACAAGAAGACCCCGCCGTCGAACGGGAACAACCATCACACCGCCTCGAACGGATCCGGCGGCGGTTCTTCCGCCGCGCCCGGCGGCGCCGGCAAGGGCGGCGGCGCGGGCGCCAAGGCTCCCGGGGGCGGTGGTGGCGGTGGCGGCGGCGGCGGCGGGGCCGGAGGGGGCAACGGCGGCGGCGAGGGCGCGGGCGGAGGAGGCGGAGGCGGAGCCGCTCCGTCCGGCGGACCTTCCGGAGCCGCTCCCGCGGCCGATATTGGCGCGGCCGCTCCCAGCGGCGCGCGACCTGCGGCCTTCGCCAACTCTTCCGTGCCGGCCCCCCGCTCCGGGATCACGCGCAACATCGCCGACGGCGGCCACTCCCCGTCGCCCTCGCTGGCGTCGCGATTCGACGGCTCTCCCGAGCGCCCGCGCTCCGCTCCGGAGGTTCTCGCCGGAGGAATGAAGGGCCTCACCGACGGCGACGGCGGCGGTCTCCCCCACCTCACCCCGCACGATCCGTTCGCGCGGGCGCCGGGCGCGGCCGGCGCCCCGTTGAAGGATCGGACGGCGGCGTCCGCGGTTCCGGGCGCTCCGGGCGCTCCCGCGAACGCCCCCGGCGCGAAACCCGAGGACGAGGATTACAGCTACACCTACCTGGCGCCGACCACCCATAAATACGAATTGCCCACCGACCGGCCCAAGGACGCCGACGATTGGCGCTACGCCGCCGACATGGGACTGAGAGCGTCGGCCGTGCTGGCGCTCATTTACCTGGCGTATCATTCCGACTTGCCGTACCTGGTCGGAGTCACCCGCAAGCGCAAAAAGAACGGCGCGAAGGAGCCGGCGAGCAAAATTGTGTAGAATCGCCGTCGCCGCCTCCGGCGGAAGACGATGATTTCCCGCTGCCCGAGCTGTGGATCCCTTGTAAAAGAAGAGGAGCGAGTCTGCCCCTCCTGCGGGTGGGATTTCGTCGCCCGGAAGCGGGTGCCTAAGCCCGGCGCCCCTCCCGCCGTCACGCCGGCTCCGGAGCCCCCGAAGGTCTCCGAGCCGCCGAAGGCCGCCGTTCCGCCGGAGCCGGACGCCGCGCCGAAGGCGTCTCCCCCGGCTTCGTTCCCCGCGGGCGGCGGATTGGCGCTTCCTCCGGCGAGAAATCTCAACGAGCCTCCCCCCCAGGTTCACGGATTGAAGCCTCTCCCCAGACTCGAACCCCGGGCGCCGCACGTGCCCGGCGCGGATGAGAACCCATTCACCCTGCGCGCTCCGGAGGCGCCGAAGGCTTCTCCGCCGCCCGCTCCGAAGAAGGAGGCCGCGCCTCCGCGCAAGGAACTCCCGCCCGCCGAACCGGAGATGAAGACCGGTTTCTCACTGCCTTCGGCGAAATCGTTGGAGCCGGCGAAAATCGAGCCTCCCCCCCGCAAAGCGGTTCCGGAGCCGATCCGCCCGAAGCCGCCCGCCCGCCCGCCGGTCCGCCCTCCCCAGGACGACGGCGAGGGGATACTGGATCTGGACGTCGAACCCGAGGCGGACGAACCGCAAGCCCCTCCGGAGCCCGAGCCCGCGCCGAAAGACATTCCGGAGCAGGCGCCGGCGCCCGGCCCTCTCGCGCCTTTGCCGGCCGACCTCTACTCGACTCCGGAACCCGAGCCCGCGCTCGAACCCTCGACGCCCGATGACCCGGTCACGGCGCCGGAGGTTCCCGGGCGGGAGCCGAAGAAGCCCTCCGCCTCCAAACAGGCTTCCGAGAACGCCACACCCGCGCCGCAGCCCGCGCGAAACTCCCCGGTCTATATCGCCGCGGTGGCGGGCGCCGCGTTGGGGACGGTCAGCGTCCTGGCCGTCTATCTCCTTCTCCGACCCGACACCACGACCGGAGCGCATTCCGGGGAATCGCCGTTCGTGCGCAATCCGCCCCCGGCGGCGTTCGCGCCGGCCGCCGTTCCTCCGAAGGCCGCCGTCCCGCCCCCGTCCAGCCCGGCGCCGTTGATCGAAGCGCCGGAACCTGCGCCGGCGGCTCCCGCCGCGCCCGCGGCGCCGGCGGAGGCCCGCCCGGCCGCCAGCTTCGCCAATTCTCCGCGCGTCGTGGTGGCCGGCGATGACGAGGCGCCTCCGTCGAAGGCGTCTTCCTCGGCCGCGAATTCCGCGCAGGGCGACGACGCCCCGGAGGCTCCGGCGCCGAAAAAACCTCGCCGTGCCCCGGAGCCCGTCCGCCGCGCCGCCAAGGCCAAGGCGCCGCAAGGCCCCTCCTGGAACTTCGAGGGCGTCGTGTTCGACTTGTTGACGGCTCGCGGAGTGTTCGCGGCGAAGCTGGTGTACCTGGACGCCGACGGCAACGACGTCGGCCAGACGGAAACGGGTCCCGGCGGACGCTACCGGATCGCGCTTCCCGTCAGCGCGTCGGGCGGCTACACGTTGAGGATCTCCCACTCCGACTACACGACGCGCTATATCGACGAGGGCGACGCCACCAGTTCCCTGCGCGAGGCGACGCCCGAGGAGCGCCAGATACTCATGCAGGCGGCCGCCCGGAACCTGCCCTGGGTCGGCAACGCGAAAAAAACCCTTCACCGAGACCTGGCTTTGGTGCCGAAATCACCGGAGGAACCGTGACCTACGCGCACAGCGTCCTGCTCGGCACCCTGCAGGGCTTCGCCGAGTTCCTCCCGATTTCCAGCTCCGCCCACCTCGCGCTGGCGCCGTGGGCATTCGGCTTTCCCGACCCCGGCCTGACCTTCGACGTCGCCCTGCACGTCGGGACATTGGCCGCCATCGCGGCGGCCTTCGGCGGCCGGTGGTGGACGATTCTGTCCGGCGCGGCGCGCCAGCCGCGCGGCGAGAACGGGCGCAAGCTGGCGGCGCTGGTCCTGGCCACGGTCCCCGGAGCGATCATCGGACTGATCTTCGAGAAGAAGGCCGAGGAGGCCTTCCGCGACCCCCGCCTCATCGCCGGCGCGATGATCGTGTTCGGCCTTATGATGGAGGCGTGCGACCGCTTCGGCGCCAAGGCGCGCGACTGGGCGCAGGGCGGCTGGAGGACCGCGCTGGCCGTCGGTGCGGCTCAGGCGTTCGCCGTCGTTCCGGGAGTTTCCCGCGCGGGCTCCACGATGAGCGCCGGGCTGGCCATGGGTCTAACGCGCGAAAGCTCCGCCGAACTCTCGTTCCTGATGGCGGCCCCGATCATCGCGGGCGCGGCGATCCTCAAGCTGCGCCACCTGACGGGCGCGGACCTGACCGGCCCTTTTATCTGCGGGATTCTGGTGGCGGCGGGGACCGGGTGGGTCGCCGTCAACGGCCTTCTGCGCTGGATCACACGCTACGGGCTGCGGCCGTACGTGATCTACCGGGTCCTGCTGGGTCTGGGCGTCTTCGCCCTTTATTGGGCGCGCTGAGCGCCGTCAAAGGAAGGCGCTTGCAGGGCCGTGAGCGAAGGCGCCTTGGCTTTCTTCAGGCGCCGAACGACCGCGTCGGGAAGGGGCAGGCCCGCGAACGCGGAGCGCAGGGCGTCGAGCTTCGCATAGGCCAGGTTCCCGGGGCAGTCCGTCTGCTTGTAGTCCCGATGGCCCTTCAACTCCTTCGGATCGATCCCGTAGCGGGCGACCAGGTAGCGGCCCAGGGCCGCCACGGCGTCGAGCTGGGCCTTCGTGGGACGGTTGTTCACCGGCGGGTGATACGTTCCCAGCAGGACGATGCCGATATTCCCTTCGTTGTTTCCCAAGGTGTGCGCGCCCAAAGTCCCTTCAGGGCGTCCCTCCAGGATGTTGCCCGAGGGATCCACCAGGAAATGGTAGGCGATGTCGTTCCAGCCGCGCCCGTGGATGTGGAAGTCCTGGATGAACTTGGCCTCGGCCTCGCTTTCGGCCAAGGTCCGGGTGTATTTCCCGTCGGAATGGTGCAAGGTCACGCGCCACGGGAGCGGATCGGGCGAGTAGGGCTCGGCGGGGGCGACGGCGCCCCACTCCGCGCGGCCGTGGACGAACGGGCGCGTCGCCGTGGGGTCCTGGGGGCCGCGCGGCGGGGCCAGCCCCGCGGAAGGGCCGACGGGGTCGGCGGCGAACACCTCGACGCCGTAGATCTCCACGTCGTGGGTGGTCCTGGCGCCGATATCAAGGGCGCGCAATTCCAGCGGCCCCGCCGCCTTCGGGATCCGTCCCTTGGCCCAGAAGCGCCCGTCGGCGAACCGGTGCATCTCCAAGAGCTCCCAATTCTCGGGCGCGGTCACGGACGGGCGGGCGGCTTGGAACGCGATCGCGGGATCGGGCAGGACGCCTTGGATCAGGACCGTGTCCCAGGCGTCGGGCAGGGGGTCGCTGACGCCGCTTTCATAGACGACGCTGGGACCGGCGCCCTGGGCGGCCACGGTGAAGCGCACGTTCCCGGCCGCGCCGAACGTGACGGATTTCCCCTCGTCGTGGGCGCGCGCGGAGGCGGCCAGCAGAACGGCGGCCAGCGCCGCCGCCGCGCTAGCGCGCACAGGCCGCCTCGACGTCGGCGATCTCCTTGGGCACGTTCGTGAGGTTGCGCGGCGGGCCGTCCTCGGAAATCAGGACGTCGTCCTCGATGCGCACCCCGCCGAAGTCCAGAAAGGACTCGGCCTTCGCGAAATCCACGGACGCGCGGTGTTTGCGGCGCAGCGCCGGATCCTTGAGCAGCGCGTCGATGAAGTAGACGCCCGGCTCCATGGTGATCACGAAGCCGGGCTCCAATTTGGCGACGAAGCGCACCGGGACCTTCGTGGGGTTGGGCATCACGCGGCGCTTGCCGCCGGTGACGTCATGCACGTCGAGGCCCAGCATGTGGGTCAGGCCGTGGGGATAGAACAGCCGGACGGCGCCGTTCTCGATCAGGCCGTCGGTGTCGCCCTTCAGGAAGCCCAGCGACTTGAGCCCTTCGGCGATCACGCGCATGGAATGCACGTGGAGGTCGGCCGAGACCACGCCGGGACGGGCGCGGTCGATGCAGGACTTCTGCGCGGCCAGGACCACTTCGTACACGTCGCGCTGGCGGCGCGTGAAGCGGCCGTTGACCGGGAACACGCGCGTGATGTCCGCGGCGTAGCCGCGGTCTTCGGCACCGGCGTCGATCAGCAAGAGATCCCCGCTCTTGAGCGTCGCGTCGTTGCGGCGGTAATGGAGGACGGCGGCGTTGGCGCCGGCCGCCACGATGGACGGATAGGCGAGATGCTTCAGCCCCGCGTTGAGGCAGGCCGCGTCGAAGAGGGCCTGAACCTGGTATTCCTTCATTCCCGCGCGCGTTTCCGCCATCACCGCCCGGTGGGCCGCGCCGCTGACGCGATTGGCGCGGCGCATGAGGTCGAGCTCGGCGGGCGTCTTGCAGGCCCGTAGATCGTCGAGCGCGTCGCGCAGGACGGCCTTGGAGACCGTCTTCCGCCGGCCGACCACCTTCTTGAGCTCGTCGGCGTACATCACGCGGTCCACTCCGAAGAGCTTGCGGGCCTCGGCGGGTCCGGGAACGTGCCCTTCCCAGACGCGATGGTGGCTGTCGATGCGCGGCACGAAGAGGACTTCCTTGCGGGTCTTCGGGTCGATGATCAGGTGGCAGCCGGCCTCCTCGACGCCGGTCAGATAAAGGAAATCGGAGTTCTGACGGAAGACGTAGTCCACGTCGAAGTTCCGCGGAAGCGGCTTGCCTCCTTCCAGGTGGATGAGGGCGTCGCCGGAGATTTTCCGGGCCAGGGCCGTGCGCATCTGTCGGTAATGGATCATGCCGGGATTATATCATGGAGTTCCGCGGCTTGCGGCGGCGGCGGGAAGGCCGCAGCATTTTCTCATCCATGAATGAGCCTGAAAGTCGTTGACGGTTTGGCGTTGCTCTTGGATCCGTTCTCCTTGGTTTCTTTGTGTTGTTGCCGTGGCCGTTGAGGCTGAGAAGGATGAATGTCGTTGCGGTTGGAGGACGTGGCCGTT
>JAGWMT010000328.1 GCA_028871595.1 Elusimicrobiota bacterium | reverse complement strand
CGCGCCGTCGGACATCGTGGATCCCGCCATCCCGGAGACGCCCGGCGGCGCTCCGGCCGGCACGCGCTGGAAGGACGTCACCGAGGGGCCCGGCGAGGGCGGCGGCTTGAAGAAGGCCGAGGGCGTTTTCGGCGGCAAGGCGCGCATCGTTAAAAAGCACCAATGAAAAGCGTCGAGCGCTTGATCGCGGCGCTCAAGCGGCTGCCGGGCATCGGCCCGAAGCAGGCCGAGCGTCTGACCATCCATCTGCTGCGCGCCCCCCGCACCGAGGTGGAAAACCTGGTGGAGGCGCTGCGCGAGGCCAAGGCCGCCCTGCGCTTCTGCGCGCGCTGCGGCGACATGACCGACCGCGAGGTCTGCCGGATCTGCTCCGACCCCGGCCGCGAGCAATCCCAGATCTGCGTGGTGGAGGAGCCCCAGGACGTGGCGGCCATCGAGCGCACGCGCGCGTTCCGCGGCCTGTATCACGTGCTGCACGGCTCCCTCTCGCCGCTGGACGGCGTCGGCCCCGAGCGCATCAAGGCGCGCGAGCTGGCCGAGCGCGTGCGCGCGTCGAACGGCGCGGTCACGGAAGTGGTGATCGCCACCGACCCCGACACCGAGGGCGAGGCCACCGCCCTGTACCTGGGCCAGATTCTCAAGCCGTTCCCGGTCAAGGTCACGCGCATCGCCCACGGCGTGCCGCTGGGCGGGGACCTGGACTACATCGACGAACGCACCTTGTCGCATGCCCTGTCCGGGCGCCGCGAACTTTAGGAGACGACCATGCGCTTCGAAAACGTGCTGGAGGCCATCGGCAACACGCCGCTGATCCGCCTCAACCGTCTGAGCAAGGGACTCAAGCCGCGCATTTACGTGAAGGCCGAGTTCATGAACCCCGGCGGCTCCGTCAAGGACCGCATCGGCGTGGCCATGATCGACGAGGCCGAGCGCAAGGGGCTGCTCAAGCCCGGCGGGACCATCGTGGAGGGGACCTCCGGCAACACCGGCATCGGTCTGGCCTTGGTGGCGGCGCTGCGCGGCTACAAGCTGATCTTCACGATCACCGACAAGCAGAGCCGCGAGAAGATCAACCTGCTCAAGGCGCTGGGCGCGGAGGTCATCGTCTGCCCCACGAACGTGGAGCCCGAGGACCCGCGCTCGTACTACTCCGTGGCCGACAAGATGACGGCCGAGATTCCCGGCGCGTACCACCCGAACCAGTACGAGAATCCGGAGAACCCGAAAATCCATTACCGCACCACTGGGCCGGAGATCTGGCGCGACTCCGACGGGAAGATCACGCACTTCGTGGCGGGCATGGGCACGGGCGGGACCATTTCCGGCACGGGCAAGTACCTGAAGGAGCAGAATCCGAAGATCAAGGTGATCGGCGCGGACCCGATCGGCTCCCTTTACTACGAGAAGATCAAGTTCAAGCGCCTGGGCACGGCCAAGCCGTACGTGGTGGAAGGCATCGGCGAGGACATCTTCCCCGGAACCATGGACCTGAAGATCTGCGACGACGTCCTGCAGGTCACCGACCGCGACAGCTTCATCACCACGCGCAAGATGGCGCGCATGGAAGGGCTGATGGCGGGCGGCTCCTGCGGCTCCGCCGTTTGGGCGGGGCTGGAGTACGCGAAAAAATTATCCGAGAAGGACTTCATGGTGATTCTCCTTCCCGACACCGGGATGCGCTACCTGTCCAAGATCTACAACGACGAGTGGATGCGCGAGAACCAGTACTTCGAGAGCGCGGTGCCGCTGAAGGCCGCCGACGTGCTGGCCGCCAAGCGCGGGCGGGCGAAAACGAAGGGGCTGGCGACGGTGAAGCCGACCGACTCCCTGTTCGACGCGATGGCCACGATGCGCAAGCACGACATCTCGCAGATGCCGGTGTTCGAGAAAGGGCACCCGGCGGGGACCTTGCACGAGGACGAGGTCCTGGGCATGATGCTCAAGGGCCGGCAGATCAAGAAGATGATCGTGCGCGAGGCCATGGGCGCGGCATTGCCCGTCGTCGAGCCGCAGGCGCGCATCGAGGCGGTCCTGCGCTACATCACTCCCGATCGTCCGGCGGTCCTGGTCCGCACCGGGAAAACGACCTACGACATATTGACCAAGTACGACGTGCTGACCGCCGTCTCCAACGCCTCGGAGGAACGCGAATGAAATCCCTTCTGATCCTCGCCGTTTTCGCCGCCCCGCTCGCCGCGCAGGAGGCCGCGCCGACGCCGCCCCCGGCCGAGGTCCACGACGCGGCCGCGCCCGACGCCGCTCCCGCCGCGAAGGCGGAGGAGCCCGCCGCGTCCGTCGGGAAGCCGGAGACGCCGAAGGCCGAACCGGCGAAGCCCGAGGAGCCGAAGGTCACGGTCGAGACGCCGAAGCTGGTGGAGACCAAGCCCTTGCCGCCCGCCGCCAAGTCCGTGGGTCCCGACGACGAGTGGCTGTTCGCCAAGTCCGCCGCCGAGGACTCCGATTCCGCCGTGCAGGAAGCCGCCGTGGACGAGCTGCGGCTGTTCGTGCGCCGCCACCCCGACGCGCCGCAGGCGCCCGACGCGCTGTTCGCGATCGCGGGGCTGCGCGCGCGCAAAGAGTGGCGCGAGGCCGCGACCGCCCTGCTGCGCCTGATCTACGAGTACCACGGCTCCGCGGCGGAGCTGCGGGCGAAGTCCACGTACCTGGAGCTGATCGGCAACAAGGCGTCGCGCAAGCAGCGCGCGGCGCTCAACGACCTGGTCAACGTCCCCGACGACGCGGACAAGGCCGACCGGCTGGCGGGGGTCTGGGCGCGCGTGGCGGAGAAGGCCCCGGACGCGCTGTACGAGCCGGTGGCCGACGAGATCCGGGAGTTCTTCGTCCGCTTCCCGGACCACAAGGACAACGACAAACTGCAGGCTGCGCTGGCGCGGCTGCACGCCGCCAACGACAAGCCCGCGGCCGCGGTGCTGGCCTGGCGCAAGCTGCTGGCGCTGTACCCGGGCAGCGCTCTGCGCGCGCAGGCGCAGATGTCCATCGGCGACCTGTACGCCGACGCGCTGCGCGAGCCGAAGAAGGCCATCGACGCCTACCAGCAGGTGATCGCGTCCTATCCCGGCGCGCCCGAGGTGCTGGGCGCGCTGGAGTCCTCCGCGCGTTTGTTCGAGGAGAAGCTCAAGCAGTACGACCTGGCCGTCGAGATGGACGAGAAGATCGTGACGCTCTTCCCGAAGACCGCGGGCTCGCTCAAGGCGCTGAAGTCCATCGCGCGCCTGCAGCGCGACCGCCTGAGCAAGTCCGACGAGGCCATCAAGACCTTGGTTCGCCTGTCCGCCATGCACGGCGGCCAGGACGGCGTGGACGCCCTTCTCCTGGCCGCCCAGATCGCCCGCCGCGACCTGAAGGACTACGCCCGCGAGGCCGCGCTGCGCATCCAAGTCTCCACGGACTACGAGGCCGTCAAAGAGGCGCCCCAGGCGCTGTACGACGCCGCCGGCGTCTACGAGGACGACGTGAAGGACGCGGCCAAGGCCATCGAGACCTACAAATTGGTGGCGAGCAAGTATCCCACGCATAAGCTGGCGCGCAAGGCCGCGGACCGCGCGGCGAAGCTGGCCGCGGCGAA
>JAGWMT010000327.1 GCA_028871595.1 Elusimicrobiota bacterium | reverse complement strand
CGCGGCGGACGCGGGGGCGGCGCCGGTGACGGCCGAGGCGGCGAGCGGCGCCAAGGCGGACGGGGCGGCCATGAAGCCGGACGGCGCGGTCATGGCGGCGGCCGTCATCTGGAGAGCCGGGGTATTGTTGGACGTATTGACCGAGGACGCGGAGCCGGAGGCGGAGGAACCGTTGCCGACCGGGGCGGTCATGTCGCCGACGCGCGGGACGAACTGCGCCCAGGCCTCGGGAGCGATCGCGCCGTGGAGCAGCGCGAGGCAGAGGACGGCGGCCGTCGCGCGCATCGCCCGGGTCTTGATGTTCATGAGTGGATTATATCGGTCCTATGATCAACGCACCTGGGTCCGGTGGCCGTCCGGCTCAGTCCCAAAGGTCCTAGGAAGGATTACCCCGATCGCTTGATTTTGCAAGGGCTTCCTCCTATACTTGGGTCAATGGAAATGAGCCGGGAACTGCGTCCGGGGCGATTCAGCGACCGGCTGGTCGCCTACCTTCTGGACACGATCCCGTTCACCGTCGGGGCCGTCGTCGCCGTGGTCGTCTGGGGCGGCCCGCTGAACCGTTCAATCTCCAACCGGTTCCTTCTCGCCGACGGCGCGGCCTGGGTGGGACTGGCCGTTCTCTGGCAGTTCGCCGGCAACATGGCCGGAGGCACGCCGGGAAAACGCCTCCTGGGCCTGCGCGTCGTGGGCCCGGACGGGTCCGCGCCGGGCTTTTTCCGCTCGTTGGCGCGCGCGTTGGGCTGGGTCCTCAGCACGCCGCTGGCGAATTTCGGTTTCGTGCTGGCGTTGTTCCACCCCAAGACCCGCGCGCTCCATGACCTGCTCTCGGGCACCTACGTCGTCGAGGAAGGCCCGCGGCGCTCGAACGGCGCCCTCGTCTTCCTGATCGCCGCGCTGTCGGCGATCGGCCTGTTCGCGCTCCAGTACTGGACGAACCTCCTGCGCCCCTCGCGCGAGGACGTGGCCGCGGTCGCGCGCGCGCGCGCCGGCCTGGAGGTCATCGCCAAGATCGAGGAGAAGTACAAGGCCGAGCACGGCGTGTTCGCGTCGTCGGCGCAGGAGCTGGCCGAGGGCAGCGGCGACGTCGAGATGTTCCGCTCCGCCATGCTGGACGTGTTCCGCCCCGTGCCGTTCTCCGTGGAGGCGGGCAATGTCCGCTGGCGCGTCACCGCCACGGCGAAGGACCGCCGCCGCACCCAAGTCCGCCGCGAAGGCCCCTGAGCGCAAGCGGGCCGGCGTCAATGCCGCGCGGTCCCGCCGAGCGTCGCCCCGGTCGCCGGCCCGCTAGAATTTCAGGGAGCGCGGGCGCGGGGGCGGAGGACGACGAGGGACCAGGCTCCGAAGTCGCGCGCCGACTCCACCGCGGACGCCGCCGGTCCCAGGGCGGCGATGAAGCGCGCGCGCTCGTGCGCGCGCATGGCGACGAAGGTCCGGCGCCCGGGCAGGGGCAGGGCGCGGAGCGCGGTCTCGTCGCCGAAGCGCGCGTCGTAGGCGGGGTCGCGCTTGGCGTAGCGGAATTCGCCGGTGAACTGGACGATCTTGTCCACCGGACGTTGCGCGTAGAACGGCAGGCCCTGCAGGTAATAATCGTACGTCCAGACCGCGTCGCCGGGCGCGGCCTCGGCCCGCACGGCGAGCCCCAGGGCGCGGACGCTGGCCAACGGGGCGGCCAGGCGCAGACCCAGGAACAGGCAGACGCCGGCGGCGAGCCCCCCCGCCGTGAGCGCCGCGACGGGACGTTTCGCGTCCGCCGCCAGCCATTGCGAAAGGCCCAAGGCCCCGACGAGGACCACGGCCAACGCGCTCAGTCCGGGGAGCGCTTCCGGGGGAAGGCCCGGAGGCGGCCAGGCGCGCGCGGGGAGCAGGTGGAAGGCGAAGGCGGCGGCGGCCGCGGCGGCCGCGGCCAGCAGCAGGGCGCCGAGCCCGCGCATCAGGCGCGACGCCCAGCGCGGCAGTCCCTCGTCCAGCGCCGCGACGGCCAGGATGGCGGCGTGCGCAAACACCGGCAGGACGTACGTCGCCAGCTTGGAGTGCGAGGTGGAGAAGAAAGCGGCCACGCCCAGGACCCACGAGGCCAGCGCCGTCGCCCGGTAGTCGGGGCCGAACGGCTTGCGCGCGCCGCGCCACAACCCTGCGAGGAACGGCGCGGTCCACGGGAGCATCCCGGCCGGGAGCACCGCCAAGTAGAACCACCAGGGGGCGCCGCGGTTGTACTTGGCGGTCAGGTAGCGCTGGAAGTGCTGCTCGTAGAAGAACACGTGGAAGAAATCGGGACGGCGCCTTTGCATGGCGAAGTACCACGGCGCGGCGATGGCGACCGCCAGCGCGATTCCCAGCGGCGAAATCAAGGCGCGCGCCCCGCGGCGGAGCTTCGGGAACAGGATGGACAGGCCCGTCACCCAAAGGCCGGGGAGCACGACGGCGATCAACCCCTTGCTGAGGAAGGCGAGCGCGGCGGCGGCCCACGCGGCCGGCGCGGCCCAGTTCGAATCCTCGGGCCGGGCCATGGCGCGCAGGGCCAGCGCGGTGGTCCACAGCAGGCACACGCTCACCGGCATGTCCAAGGTCATGTTATGCGTCAGGAAGATCCACAACGCCGCGGTGGCGGTCGCGGCCGCGGCGGCCGTCCCGATCTCCGCCGAGTACAGCCAGGCGCCCAGCCAGCCCGCTCCGGCGACGCCCAGCAGGGCGAAGAGAAGCATGGGCACGCGCGCCGCGGCCTCGGAGACTCCGAAGACCTTATAAGAGGACGCCGCGGTCCAATACCACAGGGGCGGCTTCTCGACGTACGGCGTCCCGTCCAAGGTGGGCAGAACCCAGTCGCCCGACGCGGCCATCTCGGCCGGCACCTGGGCATAGCGGGCGTCGTCCACTTCCAGAAGCGGAGACGTCAATCCCAGAAGCGGGACGGCCAAGGCGCACGCCAGGAGCCAACGCGGGACCGCCGTGGACCTCGTCATGGCGTCAGCACGACCTTGCCGAATTGGCCGCCCGCGGCCAGGTATTCGTGCGCCGCGCGCGCCTCGGACAGCGGGAAGACGCGGTCCACGGCCGGGCGCAGCTTCCCTTCCGCCGCCAGGGACCAGACCGCGCGCATCTCGGCCAAGCTGCCCATCTTCGCGCCCAATATCCGCAGTTGACGGTCAAAGACGTAGCGCAGGTCGATGGGCGCGATGAAACCGGAGGTCGCGCCGCAGGTGACCAGCCGCCCGGAGCGGCGCAGGCACTTCAGCGCCTCGCCCGCGATGGTCCCGCCCACGTGCTCGAATACGGCATGGACCATCTCCCCCCCGGTGAGCTTGCGCACCGTTCGCGCCAGGTCCTCCGGCGGGTGGTGGATGGTCATGTCCGCGCCCAGCTCCTTCGCCCGGACGAGCTTGGCTTCGGACGTGGACGTCGCGATGACCTTGGCGCCCAGCAGCTTGGCGATCGGGACGGCGGCGGTCGCCACGCCGGCGCCGGCGCCCACGACCAGCACGGTCTGACCGGGCTTGAGCTCGGCCAAGGTCGAGAGCATGTGCCAGGCGGTGAGGAAGGTCAGCGGCATGGCCGCGGCGTCGGTGAAGGACATGCCGGCGGGCATGGGCAGCAAATGCGCGA
>JAGWMT010000326.1 GCA_028871595.1 Elusimicrobiota bacterium | reverse complement strand
AGGCCATCCCGGAGACGCGCACCATCGCCGACCTGGCGCGGGAGATCGTCTCCTGCCGCGTGCTCGTCTCCAACTGCGCCGGACCCAAGCACGTGGCCGTCGCCTTGGGCGTGCCGACGGTGACCATCCACGGGTCCTCGGACCCGGCGTCCTGGACGCCGGTCCATCCCGACCATCGCTTCGTCCGTCTCGAGGAGCTGACCTGCATCGGCTGCCGCTCGAACGTCTGCCCCTTCAACCTGGAATGCATGACCCAGCTTCCGCCGGAAAGCGTGCTCCCCGCCGTCGCGGAGCTCCTGGCGCGCGCGGAGGCCGCCGCGTGACCTGGGCCAAGCGCCGCGCGCGCCTGCGCAAGAGCCTTCCCGGAAAAGCCCTTTTGGGCGCGGCATCGCTGGCCTACGGGGCGGGCGTCCTGGGGCGCAAGGCGCTGTACGCGATGAACGTCCTCCGCCGGAAGAGGATCGGCGCCAAGGTCATCTGCATCGGCAACCTGACCGTGGGCGGCACGGGCAAGACGCCCGCCGTCCTGCTGGCCGCGGAGACGCTGCGCCGGCGCGGACACGACGTGTCCGTCGTCTCCCGGGGCTACGGCCGGACCGCGCCGAAGAAGGACGTCACCGTCCTCATCGACGGGCGCCACACGGACTGGCGCCTGTGCGGCGACGAGCCGTGGATGATCCACCAGTCCCTGCAGGGGCAGGGAGTTCCGGTGCTGGTCTGCCCGGACCGGGCCAAGGCCGGCGCCCTGGCCGTGGAGATGTACGGCTCCAGCGTGGTGATCCTCGACGACGGGTTCCAGCACCTGAAGCTGCACCGGGACCTGGACGTGGTCCTGGTGAACGCGCGCGATCCCTTCGGGGGCCGCCGTCTCCTGCCGCTGGGCAACCTGCGCGAGCCGCTCTCCGCCCTGCGCCGGGCCCATTTGGTCGTGGTCACGCACGCCGACCGGATCACGGCGCCGGAGCTGTCCGCCCTGCGCGAGGAGATCCACGCCATCCACCCGGGCGTGACCATCCTGGAGTCGGCGCACAAGGCCGACCACGTGCTGGACGTGCGCACGGAGAAGAAGCACCCGCTGGCTCACCTCAAGGGCAAGCCGGTGGCGGCGTTCTCGGGACTGGGCGATCCGTTGTCGTTCGAGACGCAATTGGAGGAACTCGGCGCGACGTTGGCGCAGACCTGGCGCTACCCGGACCATCACGCCTACACCGCGCAGGAGCTGCGCTCCGTCGAATCCCTGCGCGGCGGCCTGCCGCTGGTCACCACCTTCAAGGACTTCGTGCGCCTGCCCGACGACTGGCGGGAAATCCTGGGCGGAGAGGTTCTGGTCCTGGGCATCAAACTGGAGATTCTCAAGGGCCGCAACCAGTGGATCGACACGCTCGACGCGCTGGCCCAAAGCGCCGAGGAGAAGGCTTGATCCGCCGCGCCGGCTGGCTGCTGGCCGCCGGCGCCTTCCTGGCCGCCTGCTCGGTCCAGCACCGCGAGACCGACCCCATGCCGACCCTGCCTTCTTTGACCGAGGAGACGCCCCTGCCTCCTCCGCCGCCGGAGATCGCGGCGCCGCCTTCTCCGGCGCCGGCTCCGGCGCCGACGCCGGCTCCGGCGCCGACGCCCGTTCCCGCCGCGCCTCCCCGCGCCGCCGAGGCCCCGCGTCCGGCGAAGCCCCGGATTTGGGGCCGCGTCGCCATCACCACCGACGTGATCTCCCCCTCCCAGTTGATGGGCCCCGCCTTGCCGTACGTCGCCGGGTACAAGCGCCTGCCGGTCTTTCCGGAGAAGCTGACTTTCGACGTCTCCTGGGGCTTGCTGTCGGTGGGCGAGGCGACCTTGGGCGTGGACAAGATCGTCATGTTCAACGGGCGGCCCGCCTATCACATCGTGAGCGAGGCCAGGTCGAACTCGTTCTGCGACACCTTCTACCCGGTCCGCGACCTTAACGAGTCGTGGCTGGACGCGCGCACGTTGACCTCGTTGGGCTACTCGAAAAAGCTGCGCGAGGGGCATTACTACAGGGACGTCTGGGTGCTGTACGACCGCGACGCGGGGACCTTCGTCGAGCGGCAGACGTCGAAGGACGGCTCCTTCCAGGTGAAGACCGGGACCATCCCGGCCCAGGTCCAGGACATCCTCTCCAGCGTCTACTACACCCGCTCCCAGCCCCTGCCCGACGGGGGGCAGGTGATCGTGGACGTGAACACTCCCGACAACTGGCCTCTGGTGGTCCAGGTCAAGAAGCGCGGGATCATCCAGGTCCCGCTGGGCCGCTTTCCCTCCGTCCTGGTCGAACCCGCCATGCGCCGCGAGGGCCTCTTCATCCAGAAAGGCAAGCGCCTCCAGCTCTGGCTGTCCGACGATCCCTCGCGCCGGGCGCTGATGATGAAGGTCGAAGTCTTCTTCGGCCACATCACGGCGGTCCTCCGCGAAATGGTATGATTCCACTCCGTAGATGACCCAGTCGCGCGCCGAGCGCCGTGAGCTTCTGCGGACCATCGCCCGTTTTCACGGGCGGCGAGTCCTCGTCGTCGGCGACCTCATGCTGGACCAGTACATCCGCGGCACGGTCGGCCGCATCTCCCCCGAAGCGCCCGTTCCCGTCGTGCGCGTGACCGGCGAGTCGTTTATCCCGGGCGGCGCGGGCAACGTGGTCAGCAATCTGGCGGCCTACGGCGCGCACGTGTCGGTCGTGGGCGTCGTCGGCGAGGACGAGGCCGGCCGGCGCCTGCTGGAGCAGTTCCGGGGCCGGGGCGTGGACGTCGAGGGCGTGTGCGTGGACGTCGAGCGCCAGACCACCCAGAAGTGCCGCGTCGTGGCCGAGCGCCAGCAGGCCATCCGCTACGACCGCGAGACCGTCGGACCCCTGTCCCACGCGACGGAGAAGCGCCTGCTCGCCAGCCTGGCCGAGGAGCTGTCCCGCGCCGAGGCCGTGATCCTTTCCGACTACGGCAAGGGCGTCATCGGCCCGGCGTTGCTCACCAAGGCCATCCCGGGCGCGCGCCGCCGGAAGATCCCGATCACCGTGGACCCGAAGCCCGAGCACTTCCGCCGCTATAAGGGCGTCACCTGCGTCACGCCGAACACCTCGGAGGCCTGGGCCTGCATGCGCCGCGAGCCGAAGGCCGGGGCCGGCGCCGTCGAGAGCCTGGGTCGCGATATTCTGAAGACCCTGCGCAGCCGTTCCGTCCTGATCACGCGGGGCCCCGACGGCATGAGCCTGTTCGAGGCCGGCGGCAGGGTCACCACCATCCCCACCGTCGCGCGCGAGGTCTTCGACGTGTCCGGCGCCGGGGATACCGTGATCTCGACCTTCACCTTGGCGCTCGCCGCGGGAGCCTCCCTTTCCCGGGCCGCCGTGCTCTCGAACCAGGCCGCGGGCATCGTCGTCGCGAAATTGGGCACGGCCACGACGGATGGGGATGAATTATCCGAGGCGTTCAAGTGAGCGCCGTCCTCACCGTGATCCCCGCGCGTTTGGGTTCGACCCGGTTCCCCAAGAAGGTCCTGGCCCGCCTGGGCGGCCGTTCCATGATCGAGTGGTGCTGGCGTTCCGCCACGGCGGCGAAGTTGGGACCCGTGATCGTCGCCGTCGATTCCAAGGAGGTCG
>JAGWMT010000325.1 GCA_028871595.1 Elusimicrobiota bacterium | reverse complement strand
CGGTCTGGCGTCCGCGCGGCGCGCGCCACGGCGGGACGGTGAGCGCGGACTGGAACCACGTGCAGTCCACGACGGCGGACGAGGCGCGCGCGGCGCTGAAGGAACATCTGGCGCGGCTGAGCCCCTGGATCTGAACTAGGAGCGCGGTTCGGAGAGCAGGCCCAGCAGCGCCCCCCAGGCCTCGTCCTCGGTCGGGTGGCGCCCCCCGGTGTCGAGGACCAGCTGCCCAGGCACGTGCTCGTAGCCGAAACGCCAGGTTTCGGTGTGGGAGAACAGCTCCACCGCAGGAACGCCGACGGCCACGCACAGGTGCATGGGGCCGGTGTCGGCGGTGAGCACGGCGCGGGCGTGGGAGATGGCGGCGGCGAATGGGCGCAAGGGCAGCTCCGGCGCCAAGCAGACGCCGGCGGGAATGACCAGGCCCTTCAGCAGCTCGCGCTCGGCGGGGCCGCCGGTCAGGACGACGCTGCGTCCGGCCGCGCGCAGGCGCCGGGCCAGCTCCAGGAACCATTCCGGCGGCAGGCGCTTCTCGGCGCGCGCGCCCAGGAACAGCGCCACGGATTCCCCGTCCAACCCCCACGAGCGCCAGATCTTTTCCCCCGCTTCGCGCTCTCCCGGGGCGAAGTGCCATTCCGTGCGCAGGCCGGCGTCCGGGGTCAGCGCCGCGCCGGGCGCGGCGTGGCGGACCAGGCGCGCCAGGTTGGCGGTCTCGTGCGCGCGGCCCGCGGGCGGAGGCACCGGGTCGTCCAGGAATTTGGCCGCGTCGCCTCGGTCGTAGCCGACGCGGCGCTTGGCGCCGGACAGCGCGGTCCACACCGCGCTGGACAGGGAGAACGCGTGCTGGGGCGAGAAATCGAACGCCAGGTCGTAGCCGCGGCGCCGCAGTCCCGGAAGCGACTTGGCGGTGAGGACGGAGTCCACGTTGGGATTGTTCTTCAGCGCGTCGCCGTATTTGTCGGCGATGAGGACGTCCACGCGCGCGTTGGGGAACGCGTCCTTGATCAGGCGCAGGGACGGGGTGAGCAGGAGCAGGTTTCCCAGCCGCGCGTCATGACGCACCGCGAGAACGCGCCGCACCGCGGCCGGATCGACGGGGCCCGAGGGAGGACGCGGCGTCGGCAGGAATTTCACCAGGCTTGAGCGTAGGAGGTTCTTGCTCCCAGTCTCCAGGCGCTTGCCGAGGTCTTTCAGTCGTCCCACGGAGCGATTCTATCACTTTGTATAATGCGCCCATGACCACGGTCTCCTGGCGCACCGACGGACATGTGACGCGTCTGACGTTGAACCGTCCTCAGGCGTTGAACGCGCTGTCCGAGGAGATGGCCGGTGAATTCACCGCCGCGCTGAAGCGCGTGGCCCGGGAGAAGTCCATGGTCGTGATCCTGGAGGGCGCCGGTTCCGCGTTCTGCGCGGGCGGCGACCTGGGCTTCATCGAGAAGAACCGGAAGCGGCCGGCGAAGTCCTTGGTCCCGTTGATGAGGAAGTTCTACGGGGCGTTCTTGTCGGTCCGGGGTCTGCCCCAGGTGACGATCGCGAAAATCCAAGGTCCCGCCGTCGGCGCCGGACTTTGCCTGGCCTTGGCGACGGATTTGCGCGTCGTCTGCGACGACGCGCGACTCGGCTTCAATTTCGTCCGTCTCGGGCTCAACCCGGGCATGGGAGCGTGGCCCTTGGCGCGCGCCGCCTTCGGCGACGCGCGGGCGCGCGAGCTCCTGTTCACCGGGCGCTTCTTCTCCGGCCACGACCTCCTGGCGTGGGGCGCCGCGTCGGGCCATGCGGCCACCGCCGCGGAATTGGACGCGGTCGCCGACGAATGGGCGCGGACCGTGGCGTCCGGATCCGCCGAGAGTCTTCGAATCTTGAAGACCGAGACTCGGCTCGCGGAGGACTTGGGCGCCTTTCTCGCGCTCGAGGCCCGCGGTCAGGCGGTCACGTTCAAGGGCGCGGATTTGACCGAGGGACTTTCCGCGGTCCGCGAACGCCGCGCTCCGCGGTTTAACCGGTAAGCCGGGTCGAATCGAGCGACTTGCTCCAGAGCAAGTTCGACCGTTCGGTCAGGATAATCGAGCGCCGGAGTCGCTATCCGTCCCGAAGAGCGGACAGGAATATCTCCCCGTACTCGACCCACTTCTTCGGCCCCACTCCGGGGACCTGGCGCATCTCGTCCTCGTTGGACGGGCGGCGCTCGGCCATGGCCATCAAGGAGGCGTCGTTGAAGACCATGTAGGCGGGCACGCCGCGCGCGTCGGCCAGCTTCTTGCGCAGGGCGCGCAGCTTGGTGAACAGCGGCGAGCCGCCGGACGACGGCGCCTCGGTGGAGGCGGCGCGGACGCCGAAAGTGGTGCGCTTGGTCGCGACCTGGGGCGCGGCGCCGACGGGATCCAAGCCCGCGCAGGCATCGCACGATGAGCCGCACGGCGCCATCTCCTCGCCCAGATGCCGCGCCATGGTCTGGTGGCGGCAGGCGCGGCGCTCGATGGTGCGGAACATCTCCCGCGCCCGTCCCCGGTGCCACTCGGCCAAGGTCGGGTTCAGGTCGGAAGTCAGGCGCTCGTAGCTCATCACGTCCGCCCAGGAGAAGAACAGTACGCAGTCGCTGGGCGCGCCGTCGCGGCCCGCGCGGCCGACCTCCTGCACGTAGGCCTCCACCGAGCGGGGCATGTCGCGGTGGATGACGAAGCGCACGTCGGGCTTGTCGATGCCCATCCCGAAAGCCACCGTCGCCACGATCACGTCGGCGTCGTCGCGCTTGAACGCGTTCTGCACGTGCTCGCGCGCGGCGGCGTCCATGCCGGCATGATAGGCGAGGGCCTTCACGCCGCGGCCGGAAAGAAATTCGGCCATGGACTCCACGGAACGCCGCGACAGGCAGTAAACGATCCCGCTCTCCCCGGCGCGGGCCCGAACCAGTCTTAGAATCGAGTTCTTCGTGTCGGTCACCGCGCCCCGGCGCGGCGAGGCCTTTTCGCCGGCCTTCAAATAGGCCGACAAATGCAGGTTCGGCCGGAAGAAGGAGCCGCGCACGCGCAGCGGCTCGTGCATGGCCAGCTCCGCGACGATGTCATTGACCACCTGGGGCGTGGCGGTCGCGGTCAGCGCCAGGATCGGCGCCGAGAAGCGCTCCTTCAAGCCCTTCAGGTTTCGGTAGGCCGGCCGGAAGTCGTGACCCCACTGGCTGATGCAGTGCGCCTCGTCCACCGCTATGAGGGCCAGTTTCGCCCCGGCCAATGCGGCGCCCGCGCCCGCCTCCAGGCCCTCGGGGGCGGCGTACACCAGTTCGAAGTCTCCGCGCCGCATTCCGTCCACCCGCGCGCGCCGTTCGTCCGGCGTCAGGCTGGAATTGAGGAAGGTCGCCCTCAGGCCGACGGACCGCGCCGCGTCCACCTGGTCCTTCATTAAGGAGATCAGAGGACTGACCACCAAGGTCGCCCCGCCCAGCACGCGCGCGGGGATCTGGTAGGTCAGCGACTTGCCCGCGCCGGTGGGCATCACGCCGATGCAGTCGCGCCCGGCCAGCACCGCCTCGATGACCTCCTTCTGCCCGGGGCGGAAGGACGGGTAGCCGAAGACGTCTTTAAGGACCTGCTCGGGCGTCATGCGCCTATCTTA
>JAGWMT010000324.1 GCA_028871595.1 Elusimicrobiota bacterium | reverse complement strand
GTCAGGATCACGCGGCGGATGGTTTTAAGAGGGGCGGCCGCGCGCGGGTCCGGATTCAAGCCCTGCACGCACTGGAAGATGGCCGACGGCTCGGAGTCCACGGGCACGATGCGCGCGCCCCAGCGCTCGGCCTCGCGCATGAACTGCGCGCCGGCCATCACCATGGGCTCTTTATTCGCGAGGGCCACCGTCTTGCCGGCGCGGATGGCGGCCAGCAAGGGGGCGAAGCCGACCCCTCCGACCAACGAGGTGAGCACGACGTCCACGTCGGGGTGGGCCGCCAATTCGCACAAGCCCTGGACGCCCGACGAGAAATGCTGCGCGCTCCCGTTGAGGTTCGCCTTCAGGTCCGCGGCGGCCTTGTCGTCGAACATGGTGACGATCTTCGCGCCGAATTCGCGCGCCTGTTCGGCGACCAGTTTGGAGTTGGAATGCGCGGCCAGACCCACGACCGTCAACGCCTCGGGCATCTCGCGGATGACGTTCAGGGCGTTGACGCCGATCGAACCGGTGGAACCCAGGATGGCGACTTTTCTCATTTGAAGGTCAGGAAATAATATACGGCCGGGGCGCAGAGGATATACGAGTCGAAGCGGTCGAACACGCCGCCGTGGCCCGGCAGGAGCGCGCCGGAATCCTTCACGCCCACGTCGCGCTTGACGATGGACTTCGCCAGGTCCGAAATCTGCCCGGTCACGCCGATCAGCACGCCGACGGCCGCCGCCAGGGGAAGGGAGAGGGCGTCATTCAGGACGAAGCGCTTGAACAGGAGACAGACGGCCACCGCGGCGAGGAAGCCGGCGACGGCGCCCTCCCACGTCTTCTTGGGGGACAGCACCGGCGCGAGGAGATGCCTCCCGAACGCGTGGCCGGCGGCGTAGGCCGCCGTGTCCATGACCCAAACGGAAACAAAGACCAGGCACAGGAAGGCCTCGCCGTGCGGGCGTAGGTCGCGGATCAAGGCCAGGTGCGCGGGCATCCAGCCCGCGAACAGGGCGCCGAACAAGGTCAGCGCGGCGCGGTCCAAGGAGTGCTGGGCGGAGAACGTCTCGACCAAGGCGACCAGGAAAATTCCGGCGGTGAGGACCAGACCCACGGGACCGCCGAACGCCGCGCAGGCCGCCAGCGCCCCGCCGAAGGCGATCGTCAGCACGGGATGCACCGGGCGGCCGCCCATGCGCAGCATCAGGGCGTACTCGTAGCAGCACAGCGCGGCGATGCCGGTGATGAAGACGGAAAAGGCCAGGCCCCCGTTGTGAACCAAATACAACAGGAGGGGGATTCCCACCAAGGCCGTCAGCACGCGCGGAAGGAGCACGGCCCATTCTACAAAAATGGGGTCGCCTTGGGCCTCGACCCGGCCCCCTTCCGGGGCTATACTCGCCGCATGAGCCCGGCACGTCCCGCGGCGTCGGCGTTTCTTGTCGCCCTCCTGGCGGCGGCGTCAAGCGCCGCCGGCGTCAAGGTGGACGCCGCCTCCGTCGTCGCCGCGCCTTCCGCCAGCGCGGCCGCCTCCGTCGCCGCGCTCCCGTCCTTGCCCTTGTCGGCGGCGGCCGTCTCGGCGGCGCCGGTCGCCGCGCCGGCCCCGGCGCCCGCGCCCGTTCCCGCGGCGGCCCCGGCCCTCGTCCCGTCGCCGACGCCGGCTCCGGCGCAGGAGCTTTCGCGCGCGCTGCGCGCGGCGCGCCCCGAAACGCCCGGCGGCCCCGACCGGTCCGAGCACGCCTTCGCCGCGCTGTACGACGGGGGGAACGCGGCCGCGGGCCCCGTCGTTTCCGACGGCGAGTCCGCGGGTCCCCGGGCGCTGGCCCCCGCGTCGCGCGCCGCGCCCGCTCCGGCCGCCCGGCCGGCCGTCGCCGCGCCCCGCTTCCCGCTGACGCGCGGCGAGATCGGCTGGCGTCAGCTGTGGACCCTCCTCAATCCGTACAGCCCGGCCAACACCGTCCCGTACCCGCTCAAAAGCGACGCCATGCTGGCGCGCGAGAGCCGCATGTACCGTCACAACGTCGCTTACGTCTTCGGCTACCGTCCCGAGACCTTCGCCGACGCCGAGATCCGCGCGCGCAAGGTCGAACGCGCGCGGGTCCGCGACGAACGCGGCGCGCGCATCCGTGCCGCCTACGCCTTGCCGCCGTTCGACACCCTTCGGCCGGCGACGGCCTCATTGGGCCGGAAGATCGGCTCCGGGGCGCAGGGGGACGCCTACGAGGCGGCCGGGGATCCGCGCCGCGTGGTCAAGGTTTTCCGCGACGCGACGCCGTCCCAGCTCCAGGAATACGCGGCCGTGGTCAACGCGGTGGCCGACGGCGGCGCCCCGCTGGCGCGCGTGACCCTCGTCCGGCTTCCCGACGGACGCTACGGGCTGGAGATGCCCCATTTCTCGGCGGAGGAGGGTTGGACGTCTTTGCTCAACTACACGGCGTTCCACCGCGGCCCCGAGGCCCGCGCGGCCGAGGCCCGCGCCGACGAGGCCCTGCGCGCGGTCATGCGCGAGTCCCAGCGCGTGGCCGGCGTCGAGCTGGCCGACTGGAAGGCGGGGCTCGGCGGCGGGATCAGCGACGACTACCTGGACAACTTCGCCTACCGCCCGAAGACCGGCGAGCTGATGTGCTTCGACTGCGTCGTGCTGTGGTGATCAGGCGACTCCGGCGCCGGGAAAATGGCGTTTCCGTTCATTCTACTCGCGCCGGCGCGAGTTAACTCCGGAGCCGGTTCGGCGGAACCGCCGGGATCAGCGTTTCGACGACAACCCGCCGAAGCGGCGGTCGCGGGACTGGAAGTCCTCGAGGGCGACGACCAGGTGCTCCTTGCGGAAGTCCGGCCACAGCACCGGCGTCACGTGGAGCTCGGCGTAGGCGGCCTGCCAGAGAAGAAAATTGGAGATCCGCATTTCTCCGGACGTCCGGATCATGAGATCCAGCTCGGGAAGGTCGGAGGTGTACAGATTCCGGCCGATGGTCTCTTCATCGATCTTTTCGCCCGCCGCCAAGGCCTTATTGACGGCGTCGGAGATCTCCTGCCGCCCGCCATAATTCAACGCGAGGACGAGATGCAGTCCCGTGTTGTTTTTAAGCCTCTCGATCGCCTTGGTCAGTTCCGTTTGGACCGATTTCGGCAGGGCGTCCAAACGTCCGATGGCGCTCAAGCGCACGTTGTTTTTGTCCAGATCGAGCGTTTCTTTATTAAGAGCCCACGACAACAGCTTCATCAGCTCGCCCACTTCTTCCGCGGGGCGAAGCCAATTTTCGGTCGAGAACGAATATAAAGTAAGCGCCTCGATCCCCAGTTCCCCGGCGGCGCGCACGATGGCGCGCACGGAGTCCACGCCCGCCTTATGGCCCGCGATGCGGGGAAGCCCCCGGGCCCCGGCCCAGCGGCCGTTGCCGTCCATGATGACGGCGACGTGCCGGGGGATGCGCGCGGAGTCGAGCGCCACGCTCAAACCGTGAGGATTTCTTTTTCCTTCACGGCGATCGAGTCCTCGATCTGCTTCGTGAAGGCGTCGGTGAGCTTCTGGATGCGCGTCTCGTGCAGGCGCAGGGCGTCCTCGGTGATCTCCTTGGCCTGGAAGGATTTCTTCACCTTGTTCAGCGCGTCCTGGCGCTCGTTGCGCACGCCCACCTTGAATTC
>JAGWMT010000323.1 GCA_028871595.1 Elusimicrobiota bacterium | reverse complement strand
CGCCTACCTGCTGAAGCCCTTCAACCCCGCCGACCTGGAAGCGACGATCTCGACTCTCCTCGCCTAGAGGCGCCGCTGGAACACGCGCTCCGGGTCGTTCGGTCGGCGCTGGAAGGCCATTTCGGCCTGCAGGTCGTCGTGCTGTCCAGCCTGTTCCTCTTCTGGTCCGTGATCGCGCTGACCGTCTACATGGCGCTGTTCCGAGCCTATCACAAACTGCGCCTGCGCTACCGGACCTCGCGCGCCGCCCTGTACCAGCCGGCCATCGAACTGGTGCTCATGGAGGAGCCGTTCGACGCCGTGCTGCGCGCCCTCCGCCCCAAGCGCCTGGGCGACACCGACATGATCCAGCAGGTCATGGTGGACGCGATGCGCCATCTCAGCGGCGAGCCCTTCGACACTTTGCATCGCGCCGCCCGGGAACTGGGCTTCATCAACCGGAATATCGCCGCGCTGCGCTCCCCGCGCCGGCACCGGCGCGGCCGCGCGATGGACCTGCTCGGCGTCATGCGCGCGACGGAAGCGGTGCCGGCGATCATCGCCTCCCTGGACGGCGAGCTGCTGCACGAGCGGCTGGTCGCCCTCCGGGCGCTCGCCGCCATCGGAGATCCCGCCGCCTTGCCGTCCTTCGTCGCCCAGGGAGAATTCCTGCCGCCGCCGCTTCTCCCCCGCCTCGTCTCCCTGATGTTCGAATTCGGGGAGCCCGGCAGGAAGGCCGTCGCCGAAATCATCAACCGCCACCCGCGGCAATTTCCGCCGACCTTCGTGAAAGACATCCTCATGCAGCTGGCCGCCGATTTCGAGGTCGCTCCATGATGATCCCGCACGTCTCCCTCGCCGGGTGGTGGAGCGAGGTCAGCGTCCGGATCGAACTCGTCCTCATCTATTATTTCTTCCTTCTGAACGGCATCTACATCGTCCTTTCTTTGATCGCATTCCGCGAGGTTTACAAGCATCTCCTGCGCTCGATCTACGGCGGCTACGAGCAGATCTCGCGCAGTCCGTTGACGCCGGCGATCTCGGTCATCGTCCCGGCGTACAACGAAGAGGTCGGCCTCGTTCTGACGGTCGGGAACCTCCTCCACCTGGACTACATGCGGTACGAGATCATCGTGGTCAACGACGGCTCCAAGGACGGGACCTTGGCGGCGCTGATTGCGGCCTTCCAGCTCCAGCCCTCGGAGGAACGCGGTCAGGGGCGTCTGGCCAGCCGTCCGATCCGCGGGGTCTACCGCTCCAAACGCCACCATAATTTGACGGTCGTGGATAAGGAGAACGGAGGCAAGGCCGACGCGCTGAACGCCGGCCTGGATTTCGCGACGCACCCCTATTTCTGTTCCATCGACGCCGACGTGATCCTGGAATCGGACGCGCTCCAGCGCGTCGTCCAGCCGATCGTCGAATCGGAGAAGCGGGTGGTCGCGGTGGGCGGCATCATCCGCGTCGCCAACGGCTGCCGGATCGAGAAAGGCCGCGTGTCCGAGGTCCTCATGACCGGCAACCCGCTGGTCATGTTCCAGATCATCGAGTATTTCCGCGCCTTCCTGTGCGGCCGGACCGGCTTCTCCCGGCTCAACTGCCTGATGATCATCTCCGGCGCGTTCGGGACGTTCGAGCGGGAACTCGCCATCGAGATCGGCGGCTACCGGGTGGACACGGTCGGCGAGGACATGGACCTGGTCACCCGCCTGCACGCCCGCCTGCGCGAGAACGGGATCCACGACTACGCCGTCCAATTCGTCCCCGATCCGGTCTGCTGGACCGAGGTCCCCACCTCCATGCGCGTCCTCGCGCGCCAGCGCCGCCGGTGGCAGAGGGGGCTTCTGGAGGTCCTCTCCGACAGCGGCAAGATGCTCTTCAACCCCCGCTACGGCATCATCGGCCTTTTCGGCTATCCGTTCTTCTGGCTGTTCGAAGGCTGGGGCGTCCTCTTGGAATTGATCGGCTACGTCGTCTTCATCCTGCTCTGGCTTCGCGGCGCCATCCAATCCGACTACGTGATCGCCTTCTTCTTCGTGGCCTTCCTGTGCGGCACGGCCCTGTCGCTGTCCGGGATCCTCCTGGGCGAGATGACGCCCCGCGCCTACCCCAAGGTCCGCCATTGGTTCATGATGCTGGCCTTCGCGCTGATCGAAAACCTCGGCTACCGGCAATTCTCCTCCCTGCTGCGCCTGCTCGGCATCTGGGACTACCTCGTCGGGCGGGGCAGCTGGGGCAAGATGGAGCGCGAGGGCCTGATCGTGCGGAAGGAAGCCGCATGATCCGGCGCGGCCTCATCACCCTGTTCACGTTCCTTTTCCTGTTCTGGCTGTTCTGGCCGCGCGCGTGGCTGCCGTCCGGCACCGACGCGATCACGCCTCTCGAGATCCTGTCGCCCAATTCGGAGATGATCGCCGACGACGGGTTGGCTTCGCCCGATGACGCCGTCATCCTCCTCCTCGCGCCGGACCAGGAGGCCTTCCCCGGCGCGCGCGTTCTGCGCACGGCCGGCGTGCCGTACGTGACGACCCGGGACCTCTCCTCCGCGCTCACCCACCGATTCGTCTTCATGCCTTCCGGCGAGAAGACCGTGCGGATGAGCGCGCGCGACCGCGCGCGGCTGGGGGCCTTCGTGGCCGGCGGCGGAACCTTGGTCGTTCAGGCCCCCGGCCCGCTGCAATGGCCGGAATTGACCGGCCTGCAGAGCGCGGCGCCGTCGCGCCGCCGGCGCCGCTTGGTTTTCGTTGAAGGGAGCGACTCGGACTTCCGCTATCTGACCCGGCCCGAGCAGAAGGAGATCCGCCTGGCCTCCCCCTCGATCGGCGACGGCGTCTGGACCTCCGCCTTGATCCCCCGCCCCGGAGCCGCCGACGTCCTGGCCCGGTTCGACGATCCCCATGAGCCCGCGATCCTCCGCCGCCGCGTCGGCCTGGGCCGGGTTTACGCCCTCGGATTCGACCTCAAGGATCTCTACGTGCGGCCCCAGGCCGCGCGCCACTTCGACGCCCTGAACTCCCCCGACGACCCGTACCAGCCCGGAGCCGACGTCTGGCCCGACATCTTCCGCGCCTGGTATGAGGACGCCGTCCCGCATTGGGCGAGACTCCGCGCCCTGCCCGGCGAGGCCTCCGGCCTGGTGCTCCTGACCCACTCCCTGGAATCCGGGGATTCGGCGCCCGCGGCGCGGGACTTGGCGGCGTGGGAGGCGGCGCGCGGCGCGGTGTCGACGTGGTTCGTGCAGACCGACGACAGCGACGGCGGACAGCCGGGGCCGTTCTACGATTCGCGCCTCGCGGCGGACCTTCGCTTCATCGCGGCCCAAGGAGACGAGCTCGCGGGACATACCGTGACGCATCCCGAGAATTTCGAGTCCTTGCCCTACGGGACGGGACTGGAGAACCGGCGGAACTACCGCCCGGTCACCGACGGCGGCAGCC
The DNA here is from genome assembly GCA_028871595.1 of Elusimicrobiota bacterium. The sequence goes on along the minus strand of JAGWMT010000323.1, from coordinate 244 downwards.
TCTGGGACGCCACGTTGATGGGCGAGATCCGCGTGCCCAAGGAGATCCTCGACCAGGACGTCCGCAAGTCCTCGGACACGGGGTACCGGACTCCGTACCTCCAGTACCCCGAGATCCTGGACGAGGCGTTGGCCGGATCCGGCTATGCGTGGGACTCCAGCCTGACCTCCGCGCAGACCCTCACCCACCATCCGTTCCTGCTGACCCGGCGGCGGACGATGACCCGTGAAAGCCGCATCGTCGA
>JAGWMT010000026.1 GCA_028871595.1 Elusimicrobiota bacterium | reverse complement strand
GGCGGAGCCGGGCTCTCCTTCCAGACCGCCTCGCGTCCCTCGGCGGCGGGAATCGTCGACCACGACCGCGCGCTCGTCCTGCTCTCCGCGCGCCGCGCGTCGGGCGATCCTTCGCTCCATCCCGGGCTCGGCCTCGCCTATACCTATCAGGACCTCCTGGTCTTCCGGCTCGGCTTCGACGGCGCACTGTCGGCGGGGATGGGCCTGCACACGATGGACGGGCGGTTCATCGTGGACTACGCGCTCGAGAACCGGCCTCTCTCCTTCAACCACCGCTTCACGATCTCCTACCGCTTCATGACGCCGAAGACCAAGCCTCAGGAGACCTACCGGGAAGAGATCGACGAGGAGTACGCCCGGGCCAAGGGCCAGGCCGAAGCGCTGGCTCAGGAGAACCACGCCGCCGCGCAGAGCTACTTCAAGGACCAGCGTTACCCGGAAGCCCGGGAGCCTTCCCGCCTGGCCGCGCTGCTGGCGCCCGATGACCACGAGCTCGCGCGCGCGGATTCACGCGCCGCGGAGGCGTTCCGCCGCGCGGAGATCCGCCGGCTCTCGACCGACGCCACGCTGGCTCCCGCCCCCGGCGGAGAGTCTCAGGCCTACGCGAACATCGTCATGCTCCTGGACCTCGGCGCCGACAATAAGGACCAACTCGCGGCGCTCCTCCAGCGCCTGGCTCCCCGCATCCCCGCCGAGGAGTTGGTCCCGCTTTCGCAGCGCGCGTTCGAAGAGCGCGCCGCCGTCGCGCGAAGTCTCACGGCTTCAGGGCACATCGAGGAGGCACGCCGCGTCGAGAGAACGCTGGAGATCATCAAGAGCTCCCAATCGGTCGTCGAGCTTGCGGCCCTGGAACAGATGACGGAGGGCAAGGCGCAAGACATCCGCAAGCAGTTCGACGAACTGGCAGGCCAGGAGCGCGGAGACGTGCGGTTCGTGAAGGCGGCGCTGGCGCTCAAGCGAGCCTTTCCTGAAGACACGGCGGCCGCCGGCCGCGCGGACGCGGCGCTTGCGCGCTACCGGACCGACTATCCGGTCTCGATCCGCGAGCGTTTTTACTTGCTCAAGCTCTACTACCTCGCCTCCGTGCGCTACGCGAAGAAAGGCGCGGAAGACGTGCGCTACGCCGCCGATCTGCTGGGAGAAATCCTGCGCCGGGACCCGGCGAACGTCGAGGCGGACTCTCTTTTGGACACCATGGCCCGCGAAGGGCTGGTGCGGCAATGACGCAATGGAGGACGCAATGAAGAAGAACATGCAGAACAACCTGATGACGGCCGGCTTGCTGCTCATGACGGCCGCGCCGGCCTTCGCCCAGTACGGCGGCAACGACGCCCAGGTCGGGAGCTTCCTGACCTCGACGGCGAACTGGATGGTGACGGTCCTCGGACCGGGCATCTTCATCATCGGGGTCATCATGGTGGGCATCAGCCTCGCGATGGGCGACCAGGACGCCATGCGGCGGGGCGGCTACGTGATCGGAGGGGGAGCGCTGATCTTCCTCTCGCAGTCGGTCGTCGCGCTCCTGCGCAAGCTTGCGGGGGTCTGAGCGGCGTCCGCCGTACATCCACGCGGGCGTTCTCGTCGCGCGGTGGATGAGGGAGTTCGACAAGAGGAGGAGCGCGATGGACAAGAATCAGGAGACTCCGGCGCAGCCGGAGACGGAAGGGCAGCTCCCGGCGCTGCCCGAGGTCAACGAAGTGGTCGTGGTCGGGCGGCTCGTGAACGCGCCTAAGACGCGTCTCGTGACCGGCGACAAGAAGCTGGCGCGGTTCATGCTGGCCGTGCCGAGGACGTTCCGCAACGGCGCCGGGCAGCCCTCGAAGGACACGGCCTACGTCCCGGTGGTGGCGTGGCGCGCGATAGCTCAACAGGCCGAGTCGCTCGGCAAGGGCGACGGCGTGCGCGTCGAGGGACGCCTGCGGACGTGGCAGTCGCCGGAAGGGCAGAAGTACCGCTGGGAGGTGGAGGCCAGCCTCTTCGAGGTGCTCCACAAGCGGCCGGCTGCGCCCGACGCGGCCAAGCAGCAGGAGCTGGCGGGCGTCTAAGAGCGCCCCGGCCCCTCGGGGCCGGGGCCCGATTTGAAATGGAAACGATCAAGGTCTATCGAAACATCAACGCCGGGGACAAGTTTCTCGGCCTGGAGCTGGCCGACGGCTGCGTCATGATGCTGGCGTTCTTCTTGGCGTTCATGGTCAACCGGGAAGGCCTGTTCACGAACGGGGCGCTGCTGCTCTGCCTCTATTTCGGCCTTCGGGCGCTCAAGCGCGGCAAGCCCGACGGGTACATGCTGGCCCTCGCGCGCTATGTGCTGATGAGCCGGTTCAAGAGGACGCCGGGCTTCGAGGAGGCGGAGGGCATCCAATGAACGGGGTCGAACTCGGGCTGACGAATCTGCGCTCGCTCCTGCACGGGCCTAAGGCAGCCCCGCTGGCGCAGCACCTCAACCTTTGGAGCCTGCGCGACGGGGCCCTGGTCGGGGTCAATCTCGACTTCTCGACGGCCTACGAGGTCGAGCCCGAAAACGTATTCCTGATGGACCCGGCCAAGGTCGATCTCTTCGGCGCGCAGGCGCGCTCGTTCCTGAACTCGCTGCCTCCGGACATCACCCTTCAATTCCTGGTTCAGATCAGGGAAGGGGACGCGGAGACCCTCGGCGAGTACCGGCGCAACGTCCTCGGCAGCTCCCCGGACAAGCTGACGCGCCTCATCACCGACAAGAAGACGGAGTTCATCGAGAGCAAGTTCGTACAGCGCCGCCGCTTCTTCCTGTTCGTGACGAGCCATCCGAAGAACCGCAAGACGCCGATGACCTGGCTGCTGCCGACCTATCCCCGGCCCCTGCGCGAGTCCGCGGCGGACTTCCACAAGGGCCGACTTCGGGAGCACTCGGCGGTCGAGCAGCTGCTTTCAGAGCGCCTGCACAGCATGGGCCTGCGCTTCAGAAAGCTGCCTCCCCAAGAGACGCTCGACCTCGCGTTCCGGCACTTGAATCCCGGCCGCGGCGGCACGCTCGACCTGAAGCGCCTCTCGCCCTTTCGCACGCTGCGCGAGCAGGTCCTCTTCAGCGCCTTGAAGGAAGACTTCGATCACGTGCAGGTCGGCGACTCCTATTTCCGCGGCCTGAGCCTGCTCCGCCTGCCCGAGGCCGCGCACCTGGGTTACACCCAGCGGCTGCTCAACGCCCTGTGGCCCGACACCGATCTTTGCCTGACCATCCATTCCCTCGACAGCGAGGCTGCGATCTCGAGCCTCAAGCTCAAGACTAACATCACCCGGACCTTGGCCTTCTCGACCTGGAGCAAGAATTACGAGGCCGAGCAGAAGCATTTGGAATTGGACGAACTGATCACGGAAATCCGCGGCTCGGCGCAAAGGCTGTTCCGGTTCTCGTTGTCCGTCCTCGTGCGGGCGGGAAGCCTCGACGAGCTGCGAGATAAGACCAACCCCGTTCTGGGAGCCTTCCGCGACTTCGCTTCGGCGGAGGCCGTCTCGGACGACATGAACCACTTCCGGCTGTTCCTCCAGCCGGTTCCCGGGCACGGCGAGCTCAACGACCGGCAGTTCTACGTCCAGACCAACGCCTTGGCGGGCTTCCTGCCGCTGACGGGCTCCTGGCGCGGCAGCAAGGACAAGAAGATGCTCGTCGAGACGCCGCTCGGCGAACTCGTCGGCCTCGACCCCTTCGACGGCGACCTTCCCGCCAAGCACGGGCTCGTCCTGGGAACGACGGGCTCGGGCAAGAGCTTCACGACGAACTACCTGCTCAACAACTTCATGGTCGAGTCCCAGGACAACCACGTCATTATCATCGACGTCGGCGGCTCCTACCGGAAAATGGCCAAGGTCTTCGACGGTGAGTACCTGGAGGTCTCGCTCTCCGACGAGTTCGGCTTCAACCCGTTCCCTCGCCGCGAGCAGATCGCGCCGGGCGGGCAGTACGACGACGACGCGGTCGCCTACCTCCTGCTGCTGGTCTCGCGCATGTGCGCGGCCCCGGGCCAGGCGATTTCGACCTACGAGAAGGGCTTCCTGGAAAAGGCGGTCAAGGCGGCTTACGCGAAGAAGGCCGAGGTGCTTCTGGCCGATGTTCGCAAGGAATTGGGAGCCCTCGCCTCCGAGTATCCCGCCGCCAAGAAATACGCCGACTCGCTGGAGCTTTGGACCTCCGGCATGTACGGCCGCCTCTTCAACCGGCCGGGCAACCTCGACATCTCCAAGCGCATGGTCGTCTTCGACCTCCAAAACCTGGAGAACCATCCGGACCTGCAGAGCGTGTATTTCTTCGTCATCCGCTCGATCATCTGGGGGAAGCTGCTCAACCGCAACCTCAAGAAGATCATCGTCATCGACGAAGGCTGGAAGTTTTTCAACGACGACGTGGGCGCCGAGCTGATCGAGAACCTCTACCGCACGGCGCGCAAGTTCAACGGAGCCGTCTTCTCCATCTCCCAGTCGCCCAAGGACTTCCTGGACACGAAGGCGGCCAACGCAATCATCACCAACAGCTACATCAAGTACGTCCTCAAGCTCACGAAGGGCCACGAGCTGCTGAGCCAGTTCGAGCTGAACGCCAACGAGGTCGAGGCCGTCAAGCACCTGCAGTCGAAACCCCGGGTCTTCTCGGACTTGTTCGTGAAATACGGCGGCCACTCGCTGGTCGCTCGCATCGAGCCCTGCCCGCTGGACTACTGGATTTGCACGACCGACGCCAAGGATCATGTTCGCGAGAGCCGCGTCCGCGCCGAGAACCCCGGGCTATCGGAAGCGGAATTGCTGCTCAAGCTCACGGAGGAAAAATGAGACGCATCGTCATAGCCATCGCCATGCTGGCAAGCGCGCGGCAAGCCTCGGCGCAGCTCGGTCCCAATCCGATCTCCGCCATGCAGTACGCAGAGGACAAGGCCTTTCACGCGTTCATGCAGCTGAAGGTCGTTGAAGAGATCGCCATCCTAAAGCAGAACTACGACGCCTCGGTGCGCTACTTCAACGATTTCAAGCAGCTCAACTCCGGGAAAGGCATCTTCCAGAACGTTGCCGCCCAGATCAAGACGGCGCAGGCGCGGGAGAACGACTCGCTCCAGGCGCAGTTCCAGCAGACCTTCTCTCAGAGCTACAACACCAGCACCGCCGTCGACAAGTTCTTCCAGAGCCTCGACCAGGCGGTGTCGAGCAACATCCGCTACGCCGGGGACGAGGCCGCGAATCTCATCGCCAACCGCAAACTCGGGGAGAACATCTCGAACAACGCCCAGGGATTGGCCCCCAAGGACGCGGCGAACCTCTCGGCCAAGGCCCAAGGCATTCAGATCCAGGTCATGACCCAGGTGCACGAGGACAATCTCCGCATCATCCAACTCCTGTCCATGCAGCTCGCCGGCTCGGCGCGCCAGCAGGGCAGCGAGTCGCGGCTCATCGAAAGCATGCGCCGCGGCATCAAGACCCGCGCTCCTGGCTACCAGGAGCCGGCCGCGCAAAGCCAAGGAGGCGACCAGTGAATCCCAGCCTGCTTCTCGACATCTCGCAGATACCCTCAAAGCTCTCGGGCCTGGCGGGCGTCACGAACGCGATCGCGCTCGCCATGCTGGCGTTCATCATCCCGTTCTCGATCTTCGAGATGAACATCCAGGGCATGAAGGCGCGCCAGTATCCCGACTACGGGGGCCTGCTCGTCCGGTGCCTCGTCGCCATGATGGCGCTGGTGTGCTACCAACGTCTGTTCTACTTCATCGTCCGGGTCTCCCAGATCATGTCTTTCGCCGTTCTCAGCGAGGAGCAGTGGGGGGACTTCCTCGTGCAAAGCTTCCACGGCGCGGGGACGGGGATTCCGACTCTCAACATCCTGCTCCACCCGATCAACTCGATCCAGGAGATCATCCTTTTCCTGAGCAGCTTGATCGCGGTCACCGCCCGGGACGTGATCGTCATGCTGCAGGGCTGTTTCTTGAGCCTTCTGTTCGCCTTCGGTCCCATCGCCATCGTCTGCGGGATCAATCAGAAGACCACGCAGGTGACGCGCGGCTGGATCGCGAACTCCTTCCAAGTCGCCTTCTGGACGTTCTTCCTGCGGCTCGTCGTGCGGGTTTGGCTCACGTTGAACCCCATCGCGGCCGACTCCGGCATGGGCGCCGCCAACGACTACCTGGGAATCTTGACGGTGAACGTCTCGTTCCTCCTTATGGTGCTGGGCACCCCGATCCTGTCCGCCCGCCTTCTCTCGGGAGAGAACATCGCGGCGTTCGGAGAAGCCGCGTTCGGAACGGTTCAGACGATCATGGTCGCCAAGAAGCTCGGCGCGGGGAGGGCGCTGAGCCGGGAGATCGAGAAATTCAAGCGCGCCTCTCCCGAGGAGAAGCAGAGCCTCTTCCACCATCCGATCCCCGCGACCGCCACGCTCGCGTACCGCAGGCTCTTCGGCGGACCCAAGGGCAGAAGCGGGCAGCCGAAGGCTCCGGAGGGAGCCGCTTGATCGAACGACTCCTCGGCAAAAAGCGCGCCGCCCCGGAGAAAGCGACAGCCGCGCCTGAGGCGGCGTTGGCGGAGCCAGCCTACTACGAGGTGTGGGGAAGTCTCGAAAGCGCCAATCGGGCGCTCTGGGTGGCGGTCTGGCTTTCGACCACCGTGGCGCTCCTGGCTTTGATCATGGTCCGAGTCCAGATGAGCCGTCCGCCGGTGGTCATTCGGATCGACGGCGCGGGACAGACGCAGGCGCTGCCCGACAGCGGCAGGCAGCCTCCGGTGAGCGAGGCGGAAGTGAAGAACTTCCTTTCGTTGTTCGAGCGGTTCTTCACGGAGCTCAACATCTACACCTACGACGCGAATTTCCGGCTCGCCTTCTCGATGATGACCGAGGACTTTCAGGGCAAAGCAAACGACATGCTCAAGCGCGGCGGCACGGTGGAGAACCTCAAGGCCGCGCAGGGCAAGACCACTCTGACCCTCACCGAGATCAAGATCGTGCGCGACACTCCTCAGGTCTTGGAATGCCGCGTGAAGGGCTACCGGAGCATCGGTTCGTACAAGCCCGACCAGCCGGCGACCGAGGTCGTCTTCGAGGACGACATCATCCTGCGGAAAACGCCGCGCTCCGAGCGGGCGCCCTACGGGCTCCTGGTCGAGGACTTCAATGAAAGCGTGTTCAAACGCTAAGCTAATGCCTTTCGCGGCGACCGGCACCACGCTTCTCCTCGGCGGGTTCTTCTGGCTCCCGCTCGGAGCGGAAAGGCCACAGGCATTTCCGCCGGCCAGCCTTACCGGAAAGACTCTGCTGTTCGAGCGGGTTCCGGTCGCCTCGGCACCCCCGCTTACAGCGGAAGCGCCGGCAGCACCGCCTCCAGCTCCAGAGCCCCCGAAGCCCGTTCGGCAAGCGAGTTCGAAACATCGCACGCGCCTGAGGAAGCCCTCTCACGCGGCTAAGGTCGCATCGCAGGCGCAACCCGAGCCGGTCTCCGTGTCCACCGCGACCGCAGCGGCGGAGACTCCCGTTCCGCAAGCCAGCCTTCAGGATCTCGTGGAGCGCTTCGAGAACGATCCGTCACGCTATCCGCTCGACCGCAGCCTCAAGAAGGACGGTATCACTCTCACTCTGGAAGGAATCGCTCGCCTGGACAGGAGCTACGTCCTCAAGGTCAGCGTGACCAACGAGACCGGCACGGACTTCTTCATCAAGGATTTCGCCGTGCAGGCTGGCTCGGTCCTGCTCGCCAGTCGCTCCGACTTCCGGATTCTCGTCGAGCCCCAACGCCAGCGCAGCGGCTACGTCGTCTTCGACAAGCCCAAGCCCGGAATGGCCGTGCACATCAAACTCAAGGAGGATGGGGGAAAGAACAGGATCGTCGAAACCCTGGTGCCTTACCCCTTCTAAAAATGCACACCACAGAATCAGATCGCCGCGTCGATGTCCCGAAGGCTCCGCTGGCGCCTCTCGGCGTGCCACCGCTGTTCCGCTTCCCGTTCCAGAAGCAGTACAGCCGTCTCTACAGCAATCGCCACGATAAGTTCGTGCTTCGCGAGGAGCATATCGCGGAACTCAAGCGCCTGGTCAAGGAGCACAACAGCGACCGCTCCTTCAGGGCCGAGGCGTTGAGCATGTCCGACATCGTGAACGCGGCGCTCGATTTCGCCTTGGAGCATCCTATCGCGTTCCATTGCCGCGTCAGTCCGGACACTTTGCGCGAGTCCCTGTCGCGCGAGGTCTATCGCAAGGCGTTCCTCCACTTCATGCGCCATGAGATCGTCTAAGCTCGCCGCTCAGCTCGTCTTGGCCGTCGCTCTCTACTCCCGCGGCTTCGCCGCGGAGACGCCGTCCACGCTCAGCCCGCTGCTCTTCGACCGCGGGCTCTCAAAGGACCTGCAGACGGCTCCTTGGCAGGGATTGACCAAGAAGCCCGCGCTCGCGACGCGGTACTTTCTGCCGACTGGCTTCACGTTCCCGGTGCGGCTAGAAAACGCCGTCTACTCGTACAACGTCGAGACCCCGGCGATCGCCGTCGTGGAGCGCAACGTCGAGTATCTCAAGAAGGTGGTCATCCCGGCCGGGACGCGAGTCATCGGAACCGTCGCCGTGCTCCAAAGCCACGACCGCATCCTGATCGGCTTCCACACGCTGGTGTTTCCCGAGGGCGACGAGCTGAAGTTCGGCGGTATGGCCTTGTCGCTAGACGGCTCGGCCGGCATCAAGGGCAAGGTCGAGACCCACAAGGACTCGGCCGTGGCGAACACGGTCCTCCGGTCGCTCGTCACCGGGACTCAAAGCGTGCTCGGCATGGCGCCCGGTGTGAGCCCCATCGCGGCCCAAGCGGCGGCGGGACTCGGCTCCGAGGCCACGCGCGAGCTGGATACCGTGCGGCAGCAGCAGGTCACGACCAGCATTTCGGTCGACGCCGAGACGGGCTTGCGGGTCTATCTGCCGCAGCGCCTGGAATACTGATCCATGGGGGTGCTCGTTTGGAGAAGAAGCCTCAGCCGGTCCGCGTCCGCGTCTCGTATGAGCGGAGCGCGGAAACCAAGCAGCAAAGGGCCATCAAGGTTCTCGTCGCCATGCTGGGCGCGGCAAAGGCGCGCGTCCGCCAGCCTGCCGTGGTTGCGGATGGAACTAAAACGCCTTGACAGTCGTAGCTACAGCGTATATACTAGGAGGGTCCCAAGGTGAAGATCCTTGAGATAATCTGGACGCCCGAGATCATCGAGAAGCTGGAACGAAAGCACTCCGTAACCGCGGACGAGGTCGAGGAGGCATGCTCCGAGCCTTACGTCCATATCCGCAAGACGCGAGAAAGCCGCTATCTCGTTTTCGGCAGGACTGACGCCGGAAGATATCTCGCGACCGTCGTGACGTACCTCGGCGGGGGGATCGTCCGGGTCATCACCTCCCGAGACATGGAGATTCGAGAGCGCGACTTGTATCAGAGGCACCTCTAACATGAAGAGAAAGGAAAAGGGCATCCCCAAGTTCAAGAACGAAGAAGAGGAAGCGGCCTACTGGGACTCCCACTCCCTCGTCGAGCACGCTCAAGATTCCAGGCCGGCGCCGGACGTGAAGTTCGTCAGGCCCCTGAAGCGGCTTATCTCCATGCGCTACGACGTCGAATTGGTCCGGAAGATACGGCAGATCGCCGCGTGGAAGGGGACTCCTTATCAGACCTTGATGCACCAGTGGCTGACCGAGCGCGTGAATCACGAATGGGCTCTCACGACGCAGGCAGCCCGCCGGCACGACAAACGCCCGGTCCGTCTGGCGAAGTCCCACTGATATGAGAAGCGGAACCAAAAGCGTCGCTGCCAGAAATCCCGAGAGTGCCACCCCGCGCCTGCGCGTGGCCCTTTACGCGCGAGTCTCCACCGAGGAGCAGGCGACGAGCGGCTACTCCATCGGCGGGCAGATCGAGAAGTTGGAGATGGCTTGCAAGCTCTACAATTGGGACCCGCTGCCGCCTTATCTCGATGAAGGTTATTCGGGTAAGGATCTCGACCGTCCTCAGGTCAAAAAACTGATCCAAGACGCCCGCGCCAAGCGCTTCGATCTCGTGGTCGTTTACAAGCTCGACCGCCTTTCTCGCCGTCTCTCGGACCTCCTTACTCTTCGCGACGAGTTCGAAGTCGCCCAGGTGGGTATCCGCTCCGCCACCGAGCCTTTCGACACGACCAATTCGGCGGGCAAGCTGCTCTTCAACATGCTCGGCTCTTTCGCGCAGTTCGAGCGGGAAATGATCGTCGAGCGGACGAAGATGGGCATGCGCCGACGGATGAAAGAGGGAAAATGGAACGGCCTCGCGCCCTTCGGATATCGGATCAAGAAGGACGGCGCGCTCGAGATCGAGCCCGAGGAGCTTCCCTTCGCCCGCAAAGTCTTCCAACTTTTCTTGCGCGACAACATGGGCGCGAAGTCGATCGCGCGCCAGCTGGGCCAGGAGGACCACTGCACCCGAAGGAAGCGGAAATGGGCTAAGAACTCCGTTTGGAACATGCTGACCAATCCGGCCTATGCCGGGCTCTACCGGATCGACGGGACGCTGACCCCCGCTCCGCATAAAGGGATCATCACCCCGGAGCAGTTCGAGCAGATTCAGGAGACGCTCGCGGGGAAGTCTCGAATCAACGCCCGCGTCCATTTGAGCCCCAACGTTCTGACCGGGTTGATCAGGTGTGGGCACTGCAAGTCGGTCTTGACGACGGGCAAAGGGAAGGGCAACCACTACTACGCCTGTACGGGCAGGATCGGCGACCGGGGCTGCGCCATGCAGTGGATTCCGGCCCGCCCGATCGAGGAAGCCGTGATCCAGGAGATCAAGACCGTCGCCGGCATGCCCGAGCTGATCGACCAGTGCATCACGAATCTCCAGGTCCACAGCGAGGCCGAAGCGAAGAGCCTGAGGTCCGAGCAGGTGTCGCTGGAGAAGCAGCTCCAGGGACTCGAACGGACGAAGGACAAGAAGCTTCAGTGGATGTTGGAGACTCTTCCCGAGGGCGCCGTGGCGGAGGAGGTCCGCCAGCAGATTCAGAAGCAGCTGGAGAGCATCAAGACGATCAAGCTGCGCCAGCAGGAAGTGGTCGCCCGCCTCGAAGCGCTAACCTTGGACAACGTCCAGTCCGAGGCAGTCGCGGATTATTTGAAGAGCTTCGCCCAAACCTTCGACACCTTGGAAACCGGGCAGAAGCGCGTCTTGATCCAGGGACTGGTCAAGGAAGTCACCGTGAACGGAAAGGACGATTGTACGGTGGTTTTGACCGTCCCTCTACCCGCTAAGTCACACCCCGCCCCGGGAAGCAAGAAGGGCGGTCCCCTCGACGAGGACCGCCCTTCGGTTTACCCTTGGCTTGCGGCTAACGGACGGGCAGGGGTTCACCTTTCTGCCCCAAATGGGGTGACCGAGGGGACTTGAACCCCCGACCTCCGCGTTCACAGCGCGGCGCTCTAACCAGCTGAGCTACGGCCACCGATGCGGCGATTATAGCAATTTCGCGCGCCGCGGACCCGGGGGGAGGCCCGCCCAACGCTTATAGGTCCTTAGGCCTATTTGATTCCGGGCCCCCGGACCCTCGTGACACTCTCCGCGCAAGCCTATACTGTCGGTATGGAGAGAAAACAGACGTCGACCGGCGCGTACGCCGCGGTCCTGGCCGCTCTCCTTTTCGTTACCCCTCCGGCCGGAGCCGCTGCGAAGAAGAAAGCCAAGGCCGCTTCCACGAACCCCGTCGCCCGGAAGCTGATGTCCGAGGGCCTGGGAAGCCTGCAGCGGGGGGAGTACACCGCCGCCATTTCCAGCCTGAACAAGGCCGTCCGCGTGCAGGGCACGGTTTCGTCCTATTTCCTGCTTGGCTGGGCGCATTACCAGCGCGGCTTCCAGCACGGCGCGGTAGAGACCGCCGACCGCGACGACGCCCAGTCCGCCATCGACGCCTACGGCATGGCCATCAACCTGGACCCCAAGCTGGCCGAGCTGCCCGACCCGTCGCGCCTCTATTTCAGCCTGGCTCTGTGCGACGAGGCCGTCGAATCCTACGCGCGCTCGCTGGACGCCTATAAGTCCGCCCTGCGCCTGTCGCCGAATAAGGCCCTGATCCCGCTTCACGCCGCCCGCCTGCGCCTCAAGATGAAGGACGAGGAAAAGGCCGTGTCCAACCTGGACATGGCCCTGTCCAAGGCCCGCAAGTCCGGCCATGAGGGGGCTTTGATCGCCTTGGTCAAGCGCGACCCCGTCTTCGCGCCCCTGCTGGCCGACGTCCGCACCCGCCGCACCCTGGGCATCTCCGCCGCGGCCGCCAATGAGGCGCTGGTCGCGTCGAACATGGACTTCCGGGGCGAGGAGATGCGCGACTCCGTCCGCGACACCCCCGCCCGCATGGCCCCGGCCGCTCAGGATCCCGCGGTACTGGAGAAGATCTCCGAGGGCAACGCCGAGTTCAACTTCCGCCGCTACCAGAACGCCGTGACGTACTACGACCAGGCGCTGGCCCTCAACCAGACCAAGATGACCTTGACCTCCGCCCAGGTCGCCGGCCTGTACGAGAAGGTCGGCACCGCCTACAACAAGACCGGCCAGTGCGACGTGGCGATCCGCTCGCTCCAGAAGTCGCTCCAGATGAACCCCGTGAACGCCGTCGCCGAGTACCAGATCGCCCTGGCCTACGCCATGTCGGGCAAGACGGGCGCGGCCCTCCACGCGCTCAAGGAGAGCTTCGCGAACTCCGGCGACCCCGCCGAGCTGCGCCGCCTGGTCCTGCTCTCCAAGACCGACGTGGAGCTGGAGGCCGTTCGCGACCTCCCGGGCTTCTCCCAGGTGGTCGGCGACGTGGCCGGCCGCATCGCCCTGCGCTGACCCCCGATCCGCTCAAAGTTGCTATAATGACGGGGACATGCCCTACTCAAGGCGCGACGCGCCCAACTGCGACTGGTGCCCTTTCAAGAAGAACTGCTTCTACGAACTCCTTGGCAATAAAGAAGCCAAGAAGGCCTGGCGCGAGATGCGTCTGGCCAACGCCTTCAAGCGCGGCGAGGTCATTTTCCATGAAGGGTCCATGCCGCAGGGCGTCTACGTGGTCTGCACCGGCAAGGTCAAGGTGTACAAGTCCAGCCGCACCGGCCAGCAGCTGACCACGCGCGTCGAATCGCCCGGAGACCTGCTCGGCCACATCACCTTGCTGGCCGACGAAGGGGCCTACACGGGCACCGGCGAGGCCCTGGAGCCCAGCGTGGTCTCCATGATCGAGTCGAAGAGCTTCTACGACTTCCTGACCCGTTTTCCCGTCAGCTCCCTGGCGCTCCTGCGCGAGCTGGCCAAGGACGTGCGCCGCGGCGAGAACAAGGCCCGCGACATCGCCTTCAAGCCCGCGCGCGGCCGTCTGGCCGACACCTTGCTGCGCATGATGGTCGCCAAGAAGCCCTACCCCATCGTCGCCGGCATCAAGCGCCGCGACCTGGCGGAAATGGCCGGCCTCACCATCGAGACCACGGTGCGCCTCCTGAAGGACTTCGAGGAGCGCGAGATCCTGCGCAAGAAAGAGAAGGACCTCCTCATCGTCGGGGAGGAGCGCCTGCGCGCCCTGTCCGGCTCCGCCACCTAGGCCTTTTCACTCCCGCCCGTCGGGCCCAGCGGCCCGGTTCGCCTAGGACCTTTGACCCAGATCAATTGAGTCGCATCAAGTCGTCGCCTTGACCGCTCTCATTTGGGCCGCGCGCCCGGACGCGCTACACTGTGGTTGTCGCAATCACTTTGAGAGAAGTCAACGGAGAACTAAAATGCTGACCCTGATCCTGACGCTCGCGATGCAAGCCGCTCCCGCCGCCCCGGTCGCGCAGGTGACCACCTGCCAGTGGCCCCACACGTGCGCTTCCGCCCCGGTCGCCCAGGTCCAGACTTGCGTGTGGCCCCACGTCTGCGTCGAGCCCGCCGCCCTCCTGGCCCCGGTCGCCCAGGTCCAGACCTGCGTGTGGCCCCACGTCTGCAACGCGAAGTCCTAAGCCCCGCTCACCGGACCACCACCCGGTCGCACAGAAGGCCCTGACCCCTCAGGGCCTTCGTTTTTTGGGGTCAGGCTTTTACTTAATTGACTTGTTTCGAAATAAGTTAATTAAGTAAAAGCCTGACCCCTTTTCAGGTGTTGAAGAGGCGGTCGCCGGCGTCGCCCAGGCCGGGGAGGATATAGCCGTGATCGTTGAGGACGGGGTCCACGGCAGCGGTGAAGACGGGGACGTCGGGGTGGTCCTTGTGGACGCGCGCGACGCCTTCTTTACAGGCCAGCAGCGTCAGTAAAGCGATATTCTTGGCGCCGTCGGTCTTCAGGATGTGGATGGACTCCGACGCGGAGCCGCCGGTCGCCAGCATGGGGTCGCACAGAACCACGAAGTGGTCCGCGATCTTCTTGGGCAGGCGCACGTAGTAGCGCACGGGATTGAGGGTCTTCTCGTCGCGGTACAGGCCGATGTGGCCGATGGACGCCTTCGGCGCCAGTTCCAGCAAACCGGGAATCAGGCCCAGGCCCGCGCGCAGGACGGCCACGAAGGTCAACGGCTGGTCCAGAACGACCGACGGCGCCGTCTTGAGCGGGGTCTGAACGGTGGACTTGCGCGTGCGCACGCCCTTGAGGACCTCGCAGCCCACCAGCAGCCCGACCTCGGCCATCAGGCGGCGGAAGTCCTGGGGATTGGTGTTCTTGTCGCGCAGGCGGGCCAGCTTGTCGGCGACGAGGGGGTGATCGCTGATATGCAATTTTGGCATCGGGGAATTCCTCATTTCAGGACTTCGATGATGGTTCTTTCGCGGCGGGGCGCCTTCGGTCCGATCTCCAACGCCGCGAAGTATTCGTTGGCGCCCAGGTTCAAGCGGTTTTCATCGGCGGCGTATAACGAAGCGAGCAGTTCGCCTTTCCGGACGCGCGCCCCGACCTTCTTCTCCAAGATCAATCCGGCGCCGAAATCGAGCTTCTGTTCTTTATAAGCCCGGCCCGCGGCGATGAGCACGCCCGCGTGCCCGATCTTGCGCGCATCCAGGGCCGTGATATATCCGTGTTTCGGCGCCGTCAGGCGCCGAGATTTTTTCGCCTTAGGCAACCGGTCCGGGTTGTCGATCACCCGCACATCTCCGTTTTGGGCCTTAACGATCTCCCTGAAAATTCTCAGTCCCGAGCGATCGGCGATTTTACTTCTCATCTTTTCCGCGCCATGCTCCGCCGTTTTGACCAGCCCCGCCAGCTTCAGCATCCAGCCGCCCAAGACAAGAGTGCACTCAAGGTAGTCCGGCGCGTTTTCGATTCCGTTCAATATCTCCAACGCCTGCCGTACTTCCAATGAGTTCCCGACATATCGCCCCAAAGGCTGTTCCATGGCGGTGAGCACGGCCACGGTCGGGATCCCCAATCCGTTCGACGTTTTGACCAGCGCGCGCGCCAGACCCCGCGCCGACGCTGCATCGCGGAAGATGGCCCCGGATCCCACTTTCACGTCCAGCACGAGGGCGTCCAGTTCTTCGGCCGCTTTCTTGGACAGAATGGACCCCACGATGAGCGGCTGGGCCGGAACCGTGGCGGTGGCGTCGCGCAAGGCGTACAACGTGCGGTCCGCCGGCGCCAAATTTTCGCTTTGACCGAAGAGACAGACGCCGAGCCTGCGCATCTGCTTGCGGATCCGGGGAAGCGGGAGCCGGACCTGGAAGCCCGGAATGGATTCCAGCTTATCCAAAGTCCCGCCGGTATGCCCCAACCCTCGGCCCGACATCATCGGCACCGCCAGACCGCACGCCGCCGCCAACGGCGCCAGCGCGAGCGACACGCCGTCCCCGACGCCGCCCGTCGAATGTTTATCCGCCTTGGGACGCCCCAATTTTCCAAGACCGAGGGTCTCCCCGGACCGCGCCATCGCCCGGGTGAGCGCCACCGTCTCCGCCTCGTCCATGCCGCGGCAGGTGACCGCCATCAGCCAGGCCGAGAGTTGATAGTCGGGAACCAGACCCGTCGCGGCGGCACGGGCCACGAAGCGCAACTCCTCTTCCGTGTGACGGCCCCCGTCGCGCTTCTTCGCGATGAGGTCGAGGAAGAACATGGGGGCTTAGACGGCCCGGATCAGGTCGGTGAGGACCAGGCGGAGATGGTCGGACACGCGCGCGCCCAAGGCCAGCACGTCGCCGTGGTTCTGGATGGCGCCGGGCAGGCCCGCGGCCATGTTCGACGTCCACACCAAGGCGGCCGTCTTCAGCCCCATTTGACGCGCGGGGATCACTTCGGGCACCACCGACATGCCCACCACGTCGCCGCCCAGGGCGCGGAACGCGCGGATCTCGGCGGGCGTCTCGTAGGACGGGCCGCCGACGGCCAGGTACACGCCCTGGTGGACCGGCGCCTTGCGCTTGCGGCACACCGCGAGCATGATCTTCTGCAGACCCTTGTCGTAGGCCTGGGTCATGTCCGGGAACATGGTCCCGAACTCTTCCTCATGGAACGCCCGCAGCGGGTTGCGGCCCATCAGGTTGATGTGGTCGGTGACCACGGTGAAGTGACCCGGCTTGATCTCCGGGCGCATGGAGCCGACGGCCGCGGTGACGATCAAGGTCTTGAGGCCCAAGTATTCCAGCGTGCGCACCGGAAGCGCGATGGACTCCATCGCGTGGCCCTCGTAATAATGAAAGCGGCCTTGCATGACGATCACGTTCTTGCCGCCGGAGCGGCCGAAGATCAACTTGCCCTCGTGGCCCGGGACCGTGGTGCGCGGAAAGCCCGGGATGTCGTTGTAGGGGATGGTGCGCGCCTTGTCCAGAGGGGGGACGGCCTTCGCCAGGCCCGAGCCCAGAATGAAGCCCACGTCGGGCTTGAAGTCGGGGGCTTTCTTGCGGATGAAGGAGGCGGCGGCGCGGATCTGGTTGACGTAGACTTTGATCTTCATGAGTGGGGAGATTCTATCACATGACCCCGGAGGCTGGGCGCGGGATCGAGCGGGAACTTAGCCGAGACGGCGGGGTCTAGAATTTGATTCATTGAGGAGGAACCCATGAAAGCCCACACGACCTTCGTCTCGATCGCCGCCGTCCTTGCCGCCGCGACGGTCGCGGCTCAGACGGTCTCGATCCCCCGTTCGGACGATCCCGCCGATTTCGCCCTGACCTTGTACCGTCAGGTCGCCGCCGCTCGCCCGGGGAAGAACGTCATCGTGTCCCCTTACAGCGCGCGCGAGGCGGTGGGTCTGGCCTACGTGGGCGCCCGCGGCGCCGCGGCGGACGGTCTGGCCGCGGCGCTGCGCGCGGGTCCGCCCGACGACTTCATGGCGTCGGTCCAGCGCACGCGGCAGGAACTCCAGGGCGCGGACCCCCGGACGACCATCGCGGTCGCCAATTCGCTGTGGCTGCGTTCGGACTGGAAATTCCTGGACTCCTACGTCGCGCGGGCCCGGGACGCCTTCGGCGCCCAGGTGTTCCGCCGCGAGTTCGGCCCGAAAGCCGTCGCCGAGGCCGACGCCTGGGTCTCCCAAACAACGCATGGGAAGATCACGAAGGCCGTGGACTCTCTTGACCCGAAGAAGGACGTCGCCGTGCTCCTCAACGCGGTATATTTCAAAGGGATTTGGAAGCGCCCGTTCGACAAGTCGAAGACGAAGGACGGGGACTTCCACCTCGCCTCGGGCAAGCCCGTCCAAAGGCCGCTCATGGCGTTCGGCCCCGTCTCCAAGCGCGGCGACGAGACGGACAAATTCGACTACGCCGCGGACGAAACCTTGCAGGCCGTGCGCCTTCCCTACGGTTCCGGACGGATCGCCATGACCGTCGTGCTTCCGGCGAAAGGGACGACTTTAGAGGCGCTCGCCGACAAACTCACCGGGACGTGGTGGCGAACCTTGCGTTCACGACTGGAGGCGCGAGAGGGGCGGGTGGAACTCCCGCGCTTCAAGTTCAAGAGCACGTTGACGCTCAACGACCCGCTGATCCGGATGGGCGCCGGCGCCGCGTTCGACAAGACGCGCTCCGACTTCGGGGACATGGCCGAGGCGCGGCGGCCCCAGGACCGGCTTTACATCAGCGAGGTCCAGCAGAAGGCGGTCATCGAGGTGGACGAGGAAGGAACCGTTGCCGCCGCGAAGACGTCCGCACGGATGAGCATGGTCGGAGCGGCCGTGCGGGCTCCGGAGCCGCCGTTCGAGTTCATCGCCGACCGTCCGTTTCTGTTCCTCATCGAGGACGCGGAAACGGGGACCGTGCTGTTCGTCGGCTCGGTCCAGGATCCGCGCTAGGCGCGGGACGCGGGGGCCAGATCGGAGTTCTTCACGACGCTCAAGGAGCCGTTCGTCTCCAGCACCGCCTCATGGACGTCCCGAAGTTCGTGCACGCCCTGGTGGCGCAGGAGGACGTGCAGCTCGCGCGCGGCGATGCGGCATTTGTCCAGATTCTGGACGACGATCTCGCCCTTATACGCGAGCAGGACCGGGCGGCCCTGGATGAAGTCCGACAGGCGCTTCGAGCGGAACGACAGCCAGCCCACCAAGGAGCTCATCCCGACGATCACGCCCGCCAGCACCAAGCCTCCGGTGATCGAGTTGTCGCCGCCGTTCATGGAATTCTGCACGGCGTTGCTCACCAGCAGCAAGGCCACGAACTCCGCGGGGCCCATCTGCCCGATCTGGCGCTTGCCGCCGAGGCGGAGCAGGAACAGCACGAAGGCGTAGGTCACCGCGGCGCGGAGAAATATCTGCGCGAGGGGGAGGGAGGGGATCCATAGGGCGTTCATGGGGTTCATCATAGCCAAAACGGGTAAAAGTTATTCGCGTTATTCACGGCGCCAACGGTCTATGGCATGGCGCGGACCAATTTATCTAGAATCGGCTCATGCCCACCGCCACCCAATCCCCGACGGATCTGAAGGCCCTGACGCGCGACATGCGCGTCGACATCATCCGCATGATCGAAGCCGCCGGCAGCGGCCATCCCGGCGGTTCGCTGTCGATCATCGACGTCCTGACCGTCCTGTATTGGAAGTTTCTTAAGCACGACCCGAAGAATCCCGGCTGGGCCGAGCGCGATCGCTTCATCCTGTCCAAGGGCCACGCCTGCCCCGCGCTGTACGCGGTGATGGCCAAGCGCGGCTACTTCCCGCACGAGGAGCTGCTCAAGCTGCGCAAGCTGGACAGCCCGCTCCAGGGGCACCCGGACCGCATGCGCCTGCCGGGCGTCGAGTTCTCCACCGGCTCGCTGGGCCAAGGCCTGTCCGTGGGCGTGGGCATGGCGCTGGCCGCGAAGATGGACAAGAAGAACTGGAAGACCTACGTGGTCCTGGGCGACGGCGAGATGCAGGAAGGCCAGAACTGGGAGGCCTTCATGTCCGCCCCGAAGTGGAAGCTGGACAACCTGATCATGATCCTGGACCACAACAACGGCCAGATCGACGGTCCGGTGGATCAGGTCATGAACATCGAGCCCGTCGCCGACAAGCTGCGCTCCTTCAACTGGGACGTCCAGCTCATCGACGGCCACGACCTGGCGGTGATCGAGAAAGCCCTGACCGCGGCGCACAACGGCGGCGGCAAGCCGCAGGCGATCATCGCCAAGACCATCAAGGGCAAGGGCGTCTCCTTCATGGAGAACAACATCGCCTGGCACGGCAACGCCCCCAAGAAGGACGACGCGGACAAGGCGGTCAAGGAGATCCTCAATGGCTAAGGCGACCCGCGAATCCTTCGGCGACGCGATCCTGGCGCTCGGCGAGACGAACCCGAACCTCGTCGTGCTGGACGCCGACCTGTCCAAGTCCACCATGACGCAGAATTTCATGAAGAAGTTCCCGGCGCGCCACTTCGAGGTGGGCATCGCCGAGCAGAACATGGTGGGCATGGCCGCGGGCCTGGCGCTGTCGGGCAAGGTCCCGGTCCTGGCCAGCTTCGCCTGCTTCCTGATCGGCCGGCTGGAGACCATCCGCATCTCGGCCGCTTACAACCAGACGAACATCAAGCTGGTGGGCACGCACGCCGGCATCGGCATCGGCGAGGACGGCACCTCCCAGATGGGCCTGGAGGACGTGGCCGCCATGCGCGCGCTCCCGCACGTGACCGTCCTGCAACCCGCCGACGACATTGAAACGCGCCAGGCCGTCGCCTGGATGATCGAGCACCAGGGCGCGGTGTACATCCGCCTCACGCGCCAAAAGATGCCCGACGTCCATGGCGCCGACTACAAGTGGCAGCCCAACAAGATCGACGTCCTTTGGGAGCCGGCCAAGAAGCCCGCCAAGTACCAGGCGACGATCATCGCGTCCGGCGGCCCCGTGCCGCACGCCGTGGAGGCCGCCAAATCCCTGGAGGCCAAGGGCTTCGCCGTGCGCGTGGCCAACGCGTCCACCTTGTCCCCGTTCGACGGGGAGGCCGTCGCGCGCTTCGCGAAGGACTCCCAGCGC
>JAGWMT010000025.1 GCA_028871595.1 Elusimicrobiota bacterium | reverse complement strand
GGACCGTTCTTGGCGCGGAGCTCGTCGTGGGTGCCGCTCTCCACGACGCGGCCGTCTTCCAGGACGAAGATCCGGTCGGCCTTGACGATGGTGGACAAACGATGGGCGACCATCAAAGTCGTGCGTCCCACCACGATATGATCCAGCGAGTTCTGAAGCGCGGCTTCCGTTTCGTTATCCACGGCGGACGTGGCTTCATCGAGGATCAACAACGGCGGATCTTTCAACACGGCGCGGGCGATGGCCAGTCTCTGCCGTTGGCCGCCCGACAGTTTTTGCCCGCGTTCGCCGACCAACGTATCGTAGCCCCGCGGCAGGGCGGCCAGGAATTCATGGGCCTCCGCGGCGCGCGCGGCGGACTCGACGGATTCGCCGTTTTTATCCGGATCGCCGTACGCGATATTATCTCGCGCCGTGCCGTGAAACAAAAACGTGTCCTGGCTCACGAAGCCGATGGCGCGCCGGAGTTCCCGCGGGTCGAAGGTCCGTATGTCCTGTCCATCCAACAGAATGCGGCCCGATGACGGGTCATAGAAACGAAGAAGCAGCTTCGTGAGGGTGGTCTTCCCGGAGCCGGTGGCCCCGACGAACGCCGCCGTCGTGCCGGCGGGAATCACCAATGAAACGTCGTTCAAGGCGGGCGAGCGCCCGGGGTAGGAAAAAGTCACGTGCTCGAGCCGTATCTCGCCTTTGATGGACGCCCGCGGGAGCGATTTGCCCTCGTGCGCCAACGAAATGGGCGTTTCAAGTAGATCCAACACACGCGCGGTGGAGGCCATGGCCCGTTGATAGAGATCGACCGTCTCGGCCAAACCCGTCAGGGGCCACAATAAACGTTGTGTTAAGAATACCAACACACTGAAAGCCCCGACCCCCAACTCCCCGGCCAGCGCCATTTTCCCGCCGACGATGAGCGTCGCCAGAAACCCGCCCAGGATGGCCATACGAATGATCGGGATAAATGCCGCGCTGACCTTGATGGCTTTGGTGTTGGCGGCGGTGTAGGTCAGGCTTTCGGCGCGGATGGCCTCCACCTCGCGCTCCTCGGCGGTGTAGCTCTTGATGGTGGCGATGCCGGAGATATTGCTGGACAGGCGCGAGGCGATGGCCGACGCCTGCTCGCGCACGCCGGCATACAACGGTTCGACGCGGAACTGGTAGAAGAAGGCGCCGACCAGGATGAACGGAATGGGAAGCATGGCCAGCACGGCGACCTTCGGGGCCAGATAAAAGAAGACGCCGCCGACGAGAACGACCGTCGAGAAGACTTGAATCAACATGTTGGCGCCGCCGTTCAGGAACCGTTCCAATTGGTTCACGTCATCATTCAACGTCGCCACCAGGCCGCCGGTGCTGCGATCCTCGAAGAAGGCCATGTCCAGCTTCTGCAGATGGGCGTAGGCGTCCAGGCGCAGCTCGTGCTGGATGTCCTGGGCCAGGCCCCGCCATTGGATCTCGTAGAGGAACTCGAAGGTGGACTCCAACACCCAGATCACCAAGGTCAGGCCGGCCAGGGCTTCCAGCTGGCGCAAGCGGTCCACGATGCCGTAGCGCGCCAGCAAGGACGTCCGGCCGTTGGCCACCACGTCCACGGCCATGCCGATGAGGATCTCCGGGGCGATGTCGAAGACCTTGTTGAGCACCGAGCACAGGGAGGCCAGACGCACCGTGGTCGCGTGGCCGGCGGCGTAGCGCAGCAGGCGGCGCAGGGGGGAGGGCTTGGACGTCACGACGTCATTCTACGAAATATCCTTCTTGGGCTTGTCCGGGTCGCCCGGGACGTCCTGCGCGGGCGGCTCCATTTTCTTTCCGTCGCGCGACATCAGAACGCCGCCGGCGATGCACGCCATCCCCACCAAGATGCTCAAGGCGATGAACCCCACCGGCACTCCGCCCAATCCCGTCCCGCCCTTGGCCGTCTTCGGGTTCTTCTCCGATTCGCTCTGGGCGATCAGGCCTTGGTATTTCTCGATGTACCGCGGGTCCAGTTTGGCGGCCAAAGCGTAGTCGGCCAGGACGGAGTCCATGGGTTGGCCCAGCGCGCGCTTGGCGTCGGCGCGGGCGGCGTAGGCGTCGGCGCCGCCGCCTTTGGCGAGCACCAGTTCGGCGTCCGCCAGCGCTCCTTTCGCGTCATGAGCGTCGAGACGGATCTTGGAACTGTCCAACGTGCCGGGCGTGGGCGTGGGCGCGGCGGTCGAGGTGGCCACGGTCGTGGTCGAGACGCGATGCGGTCCCGCGGCCGCCGCGCACGGCAGTCCCAGGAGGCAGGTCAGAAGGGTTGTCAGCATGGTTCAGCATAGCCGGGAGGGAGCACGGAGTCTATTGCGATTCTGGTATCCTATATTGCGCTTTTCGCAACGAGGAGGCCGCATGCCCTTTATCAATATCAAGATGACGCCGGGCGCCACGCCGGAGAAGAAAGCCGAATTGATCAAGGCCGTGACCCAGCTGATGGCGACCATGCTGGGCAAGAACCCGGAGACCACGCACGTGGTGATCGAGGAGGTTTCCGCGGACAATTGGGGCGTGGCGGGAGAGACCGTGGCGTCCCGCCGCAAGCGCGGGGCTTGAGCATGATGATCGCGCTCGCCCTCGCCGCCAGGTTCCTAGAGGGAAATTCAGCCGCCGCTGCGCGGTTTCAACGGCCGGTTTTCAGGCGGCCGTAGTAGTTGAGGCACTTCTCCTTGTCGGGGAAGGATGCGCCGTCGGCGGTTTTGATCGTCATCGTCTCCTGGGGGAACGCCACGGTCAGAATCGTCCAGGTGTCCAGCTTGTA
Organism: Elusimicrobiota bacterium; assembly: GCA_028871595.1. The sequence goes on along the minus strand of JAGWMT010000025.1, from coordinate 17,648 downwards.
GAAGCCGTTGATGGGATCGTGGTAGCAGGCCGGACGGAAGATTCCCGTGCGAGGTTCGACCGAGAGGACGACCGCGACGCCGGTCGCGACATCGAGGCGGACGTCGGCGGCGGGATATTCCCGGCAGGGGGTTCCCTCCGGGGCGATCGTCCCGAGGACGCGCCTCGCGCCGTCCGGCGCGCCGATCGACAGCGCCGCTCCCGGCCCGTCGCCGGCCAGCGTCAACAGCAGATTATTCATCTGCGGGTATAGATAGTCGGACTGCAGGCTGTCGGCTGCGGCCGAGACGGACGGACCGTACTCCTGGGAGACGGGATACAGGGCGTAGCGAGGAAGTCCGCCGACGCAGGTCCGAGTGAAGCTGGCCTTCAGGCTGCGGACGGTCTCGCGGACGCCCGGGATGTCCGCGCTCATTGCGGCGGAATTCGCGGCCTCGGCGCGCGGCTTTTGAAGCGCTTCTAGGCTTGCCGCCTTCCCGGCGAACTCGGCGACGGAATCCTCCGCTTCGCCGGTCCACGACAAAGGACGGGCCTGCACGCGGCGCGGCCAGGCGGCCAGGCACGCGGCCGCCAGCGCGAGAGAAGCGAGTACGTGGAATTTCATATGCGCAGGATAACCCGGCGGAGCCGGGGCCGCATGGGCCGTGGGGCCTGGATGACGGCGGGACTTTCGACCCACTTACGCGTCCTCGCGCTCGGGAATATGCTCCCGGATGTGTATCTCAAGAAGATAGACGGGCTCTCCGCGCCCGGCCTCCGCTCTCGTCCTGCGCACATGAGAAGCGGCGGACCCCCACAGATGCCGGGAAAACTCGTCCATATCGTCGCGGTTGGAATGCACGAATTCGGTCGCGCCGCCGACTACCTCGGCGGTCCCGTGCGACGCCGAGAAGATGCGGTCCAGGAAGGCCTTGCGTTCGCGCCCGGTCGGCGCCCGCGACCTCGCGAGGGGAAACGCGCGCGCAACGGGGAAGAATACCCCGCCGCGCCGCCGCGCCACGCCGGCGCGGACCAGCCTGCCCAGCCTGCGCCGGGCCCGAGATGCCGGTTCCGGCAGGTCGCGGGCGCGTCCCTGCCCGCTTTCAAGCGCGACGGCTGCCGCCAGGTCGCGCGGATCGAACAAGGTCTCCTGCCAGAGACGATCAGGCGTCTCAGGCAAGCCGGCGTGCCGGCGCACGAGTTTGGCGCCGCCGCCCGGCGGCCACGCCGACATTTTCTCGCCCAAGAGGGCCTGTGCATAGGCGCGGGCGAGGGTTCGCAGCTGCCTTGGTTCGAGGGAATGCTCGAGCTCCTCGTAGATCTTCTCGAACGTGCCCGGTTTAGGCAGCCGCCCGGGTTGCTCCAAACGGCGGTAGGTCTCGTAGCCGCAGCCCAGGACGGAGCGCCCGCCGGCGGAATCGTAGAAGGACCGCGCGGAGCCGTAGCCCGCCGCTTCCCGGCACGACTTGAGCCTTCTCGAGACGCGCTGGACGGCGAGGGCGAACCCTGGGCGGGACATCGTCAAGAAATCCTCCAGACGAACGAGCCGACGGAGAACATGCCCCCCGCGCCGGAGCGTCGATGAAGAGCGCGGACGGCTGCCGCCATGCTCTCCGCCTGCCGGGCGATCCGACGTGCCCCGTCGTGGCTTGCTCGAAACAGGACGACGTGCTGCCGGCCCCAGGGCCCGGATGGGAGTCCGCTGAAAAAAGAGCGGCCGAAGCTCTCCCGTTCGGCCTGCGTCGGCCTTGGAAAGACGAGGGTTCGTTCCGCTTGAGGGCATGTGTAAGCGCCGCGCCATCGGCGCGCAAGGCCGGTCGCGGCGAGCCGCCGCAAGGCCGCGCGGACGTCAGCCGCGCTCAGACCCAAGGCCGACGAAATGCCGTCCGTCGTCCAGGCCCGGGGAATCGTGTGAAGAACGATGAAGCTGAGCACGGCCTCCGGGCGTTCCAGGAGCAGGCGTCTCTGTTCGGCCGTCAGGACATGGCGCTCGCATGCCATGCCCACGTTCATCATGCGCTCGGCGATGTTCGCGCGCACGATGTCCGGGCGCAATGACTGGAGCAGGACCCGGGACAGGCTTCGGCTACGGGTCGACGAAAACAGATAGGCGCCGCGAAACTCCTCCGCCTGCCGCGTTCCCGGCCGCACGGAGAGCGCCGAGGCCAGGCGGACGGCAAGGGGGGGTGAAGGGATCAGGCGGCCGGCCTCGATATCGCAGTAGGCCTGGTAGCTGCAGACGCCCGCGCCTTGACGCCGCCAGGCGCCATGGAACGCCCGAGCCGAGGAATAGCCCGCGCGAACGCGGAGGGCGCGGACGGTCGTCCACAAACCTTTCATCTGCCGGGACCGCCGTGGATTGAGATATGGTTTTAGGCGCCTGCCGACGCCGCGATCAGAACGCCGCTCGACGCGAACGAAGAACCCGCTTCGGCGCCGACCCTTGAAAGTCTAGCATGGATGCGCGCGGGCCGGGCTCCGCCCGCGCCGATTTTCCAAGGTAAAGCCATGCGTCCGTTCCGCCGCATTTTAATGATGCGCCGCTTTATGTCCAGATAGGGGCCCTCGGCCGTCGCGACGCGGTGAAAAGAGGCCCATATTCTGTGATACTAGAAAAAGGATGGCCATCGGCGTAAAACCATGATCGAGCCGGAGCGCCGGGCGCGAGAGGCCCCGCTCGTGAGCCGAATATTCTTCCTGACGTTGCTGGCGCTGCTCGCCCCGCGCGGCCTTCACGCCGAGCCGAAGTTGGCGGGCGGCGCGGTCGCCGTGGCGCGCAGCGTCGTGGCTCGGGGCGGCGGGCTCTCGTCGGGCGGCGGGCTGATCCTCGACTCGACCGTCGGCGAGAACGCGGTCTCGACCGCCTCCGGCGCGGGCTACGCGACGTCGCCGGGCCTGATGGCGCTGATCGCCCAGCCGGGCAGCGTGACGTCGATCACGGCCGTGTCCAAGGACACGGGAACGCTCACGCTCTCGTGGGTCTCGCCCGGGCTGGACGGCTTCGCGGGGAACGTCGCCGCCGGCTTCTACAGGATCGACAGCTCCTCCGATCCGGCGCACGTCTTCGACCCGACCGTCTTCACGACGGAATTCGCCACGGCCGTGACGGCGGGCTCGACCCAAACCTGGACGCTGACCGGCCTGCTCGCGAACACGACCTACTACTCGCGCGTCTATCTGGCCGACGCGCGCAAGGTCGCTTCCGAGACTTCCGCGCCCAGCGCCGAATCAAGCCTCGCGCGCGCGCCCGCAGCATCCGCCTTCACCGGCGTGTTCGCCACGAGCGTCACGATCTCCTGGACCTTGCCCGCGGGCGGGGCCGAGGGGTTCCGCCTCGACGCTTCTTCCACGAATTTCCTTGGCGGCGCGCTCGTCTCGTCGCGGACGCCGAGCGGCACGGTCGTGACCTTGACCGTGGCGGGCCTCCAGCCCGCGACGACCTATTTCTTCAACCTCGGCAGCCTCGACTGGCAAAGCGACCTGAACTTCAACACCGTGCTGACCACGCGCACGGCCTCGGGCGGGGTGCCGCCGATCCAGAGCCTCGCCGTCGCGGGCGACGCCCTCAATCGCCGCGCGACGCTGACCTGGACCAACCCCGCCTTTCCGAACTCGGCCGGCGTCACGATCCTCGTCAGCACGAATCCCATCGCGGCGGCCTTGGCCGACGGCACGCCCTACCCGCTGGGCATGGTCTTCGCCGACGGTTCGGTCGTCAAGTCGACCGTGGCGGCGGCTTCCTACGCCGAGGCGCCGCTGGTTCTCGACGCGACCGCCTACTTCTCGCTCTACAGCCGCGACGCGTCCAACGTCTACTCGGTCGCCGTCTCGACCTATCTGGTCCTCGACCTGCCGCCGATGGCCCCCGCCGGACTTCAAGGGGGTTTGAGTTCCGGCGCGACCGTGTTCCTGATGAACTGGGCCGGAATCACCTCGAATCTCGACGGCTCGGCTTTCTCGAAGCCGGGCCTCCCGACGGCCTGGGAATTCGATCATTACGACGTGTACCGCGCGACCGGGATCGTGAGCGCGAACTGGGTCTGGATCGGCTCCGCGCCGGCCTCGGCGCTTTCCTATGCCGCTGCCGTCCCGGCGCCCGGCGCCGTCTATTACTACCAGGTCGTCTCGCGCGACGCCTTCCTCGGAGGCTTGTCCGACTCCGCGATGGCGATCGATACCCTGGGCGATCTCTGGGCCGTCCATCCCGACCGGATCACGCGCCTTGAGATCCCCGCGCCGCTGGCCGGGGTCGTTGCGGCCGGCGGCAACTCGACCGGCAAGCCGCTGCTGGTGCGCGCCGAAGACCGGCCGCAGGACCTGGCCGGCCGCGTCGTGAAGTCCGCGTCGTTTGCTCCCGTCGCCTCGCCGAGCAACCAGCCCGCGGTCCTGCCGACGGGCGGCGCGGGCTACCCCATCGCCCTGCACTATGCGACGGCGGGAGGCTTCATCGTTCCCAGCTCCGCAGGCACGGCGGCGACCAACGACCCCGCGAACCTCTCGGCCTATTACGTCGACGGCGCGAAAGCGGCGCAGATTTACGGCCGCGTCGACCCCGTCGCGCAGGAGGTCCGCGTTCAGTCCGGCCTCGTCGGCAACTATCAGGTCCGGACCGTCCTGCGCAGCCAGGCGTTCAATTTCGACGTCTCCGGCGTCTCCAACCGAGCGCTCACGCCCAACGGCGACGGCTTGAACGACACCGTCGTCTTCACTTTCGACAACCCACGCGACTCCGCGTTCAGCGGCCGCGTCTACGACGCGCGCGGCAGGTACGTCTCCGACATGTCGCCCGGCCCCGTCGCCGGCGCGAGCCTGATGTGGGACGGCAAGTCCGGCGGCCGCGTTGTCCCGCGCGGCGTTTACATCTATGAAATCCGGGCCGAGGGCAGGACGTTCAGCGGCACGGTGGTCGTGATCCGATGAGGCGACTGCTCCGGGCGGCGGCGCTGATCGCGGTCTCGGCGGGGCCGGCGCTGGGAGCGTTCGAGGACCTCGGCGCGGGCGCGCGCGCGCCCGGCATGGGCGGCGCGTTCGCGCCGGTCGCCGACGACGTCTATACGATCTACTACAATCCCGCGGGCCTCGGCCTCCTGGAGCGGCCTCAGCTCGGCACCGCGTACGCCGTCCTTTACCCCGGACTTCAAGACGCCTCGAGCCTCGGCACGTCGTTCATCGGCTACGCCCAGCCGCTGGCCGAAGGCAGAAACGGGACGCTCGCGACCGCGTGGAACGCGTTTACGCTCAACAGCCTCTACCGCGAAGACTCGTTGTACCTCGGCTACGGCCGCCGCTGGTTTGAATTGGGCGAGGGCGGCGAGCTCTACGCCGGCGCGAACCTCAAGTACCTGCGCAGCGCCTTCGGCTCCTTCCCCGAGGCCGGCAGCGCCGTGCCGGCCGGCGGCCTCGTCGGCGGCGGACAGCGCGATCCGGTCTTAAGCGGATCTCGCAGCCAGTCCGCGTTCGACTCCGACGCCGGCCTGCTCTACCGTCTCGGCAAGAACTACTCGGCGGGCCTCGACGTGATGCACGTGAACTCGCCCAACGTCGCCTTCGCCGGCGGCGCCTCCGACCGCCTGCCGCCCGCCGTCAAGCTGGGACTCGACTACCGCAGCCTGATCTCGAACCTCGTCGCCGAATACGACGCGCAACGCTCGCCGTCCGGTGAGCCCGACCAGACGTTCACGGCGGCGGCCGAACGCTGGCTTCCGAAGCTGTTCCTCGGCGACTTCGGCCTGCGCGGGGGCTTGAGCGTCGGGACGCGTTCGTTCAAGCAGCTCAGCGCGGGCCTGTCGTACCGCAATCGCCGCATGAGCGTCGATTACGCGATCACTTTCCCCGTCGGCGGCGTCGCCGCGGCGGTCTCCAGCCACCGCGTGGCGCTGACCTTCCGCTTCGGCCGCGCCACCGAGGACGAGGAGTCCCTGGAGATGGTCCTCGAAGCGATGAAGCAGGTCAAGGCGGGCGAGCGCGTCGTTTTGCCCGGCCGCGACGACCGGGCCTCGGGCGCCTCGCGCCTCGCCTTCGACGAGGCCCTGGGCCAGGCGCGCGCGCTCGAGGCCCGCGCGCGCTACGGCGAGGCGCAGGGCCGCTTCGCTCTCGCCTTGACGCTGGCGCCGGCCGACAGGACGCTCGTCGACCGCTACGGGCGCTTGAGCTTCGTCGCGGGCCAGATCCGCGAACTGCCGGACTACCAAAGCGACCCCGCGCAGGCTTCGCTGCATCTCGGGATATTGAACTACCTCTCGGGCGATTACGTCGCGGCCGTCCAAAAAGTCTCCCAGGCCCTGCGGATCGCCCCCGAGCGCAAGGACATCGAGCGGTTTCTCTCTTTGCTCGAAGCCGCCACGGGTGTTTCGCGCTCGTTGTTTTCCGGCGCCAAGGCACCGGACCACCAGGCCGCCGTCTCGCTCACTCAGGCCGGAGCCGCTCTTGAGGACGGCCGCTACGACGAGGCCGTGAGCCTGAGCCGTGAGGTCCTGCGCGTCGAGCCGGACAACGCCGCCGCGTGGGAGAACCTCGGCACGGCCTATTTCGCGCTCCAGGACTTCGACAGCTCGGCCCAGGCCTGGGACCGCGCCTACGAGCTCGAGGAGAGCCCGGCCGTTCGGGTCGCGATCAAGGACACGCTGCGCAGGATCTCCCGCATGAGAACGCGGCGCCCGGGCGTCCGCGCGAAGGCGCCGCCGCTGCCGGCGCGCCCGGTCCTCACGCCCAGGGAAATCCGGGACCTCTTCAACCAGGCCGTCGATCATTACGCGCGCCGCGAGTTCGCGGCGGCCAAGAATCTGCTCGAGAAGATACTGGAGGCCGATCCGGACAACGTCGAGGCCCGGAAGGCCCTGCGGCGGATCGTCAAGGAGGGTGAGCCGTGACGATCCGGACCAAGCTCTCGCTGACGACGGCGGCGCTGATCGGCGCCGTGGTGCTGGCGGTGGCGCTCGCCGTCTCGTCCGCGCAGCGCTCCGCGCTGGAGGCGCAGCGCGTCCAGGCGTTGACCGACGGCGTCGAGCGCCTGGCGCGGGAGGCGATCGACAACCGCGACCCGCTCCTGGTCTTGAGCTACCTGCTCTACATGCAGAAAGAGCATCCCGAGCTCGCCTACGCCGCCGTGACGCTCGACGGCCATACCACGACGCTCGGCGCCCGGAAGCCCGGCCTGCTGTCCTGGACGGGGAAGGCGGGGCCGGGACGTTCGCTCGACGCGGAGTTGGGCTTCGACCGGCGCATCCTCCACGACGAGATCTCGCGCGCCCTGGGGCCGCTGGCGCGCCGGACCGCGCTGATCGCGGCGCTGTTCATGGTTCTGGGCTGGATCGCCGCCTTCTTTCTCGCTCGAAGGCTGACCGCCCCCCTGGCGGCCTTGGCCGCCGCGGCCGACGCCGTCCGCAAGGGCAACCTCGACGCGGCCGTGCCGGCGGCGGGCGGCGGCGAGGTCGGCGCGCTGACCGAAAGCTTCAACGCGATGATCTTCCATCTGAAAGAGCACCTGCAGTTCCGCGAGGATTTGCTGCACACGCTGACCCACGAGCTCAACACGCCGCTCACCGGGCTGAAGGGCTACCTCGCGCTCTGGCAGGACGGGACGCTGTCCCCGGACGGCCCAGAGCGCGCCGAGATCCTCCAGACGATGTCCGCCGCCGTCCTGCGCATGGAGCATTCCCTCCAGAACGCGATCGGGCTGTTCCGCCACGGCCGGGCCTACACCGCCGGGCGCAGGGACATGGTCTGGATCGACGACGTGCTGCGCGAGGCCGGCCAGCTTTTCGCCCCGGCCGCGCGCGCCCGGAGCATCGAGCTGGAATTGCCGCCGGCCTCCGTCGCGAAATTCCTGAACGCCGACGACGAGCCGCTGCGCCAGATCGTCGTCAACCTGATCTCCAACGCGCTCAAGTACACGCCGGACGGCGGCCGCGTCCGCGTCGGCCTGGAGTCGGACGACAAGGAAGTCCGCTTCTGGGTCTCGGACACGGGCCGCGGCGTCAAGCCCGAGGACGTCCCGCACCTGTTCACGAAGTTCTACCGCGGCGAGACGGGGGCCGGCCGCGAGCGCATTCCCGGCTCGGGCCTGGGCCTCCACATCGCGCAGAAGGCGGCTGGATCCCTGGGCGGAAAGATCACGGTTCGAAGCGAGCCCGGACGGGGCGCCGTCTTCACCGCCGCTTTCCCGAAGACGGCGCCGAGGGCGGAGGCCTCATGAAACGGCATCGCTCGATGGGGAGACGGTTCCTCGCCGCGCTCGTCTGCGCCGGCGCGCTCGCGGCGGCGGCGGCCGCGCCGGCGCGGGCCCAGAACGTGCCGACGCAGATCCATTTCCAGGGCCGGCTCACCGATTCGAGCAACAACCCCCTGACCGGTCTTCACTCCTTCGCGTTCGGCATCTACGACGCCCCGACCGGCGGCAGCCTGCTGTGGACCGAGAGCCAGCCCGCGGTGCCGGTGGCCAACGGCGTCTTCGCCGTCCAGCTCGGCAGTTTCGCGCCTCTGACGTCGGCGGTGTTCTCGGGCTCGACGACCTACCTCCAAGTCGCGGTCGACGGCAGCGTCATGCTTCCGCGCGAGCAGCTCCTCGCGGCGCCCTACGCCCATGAGACGCAACTCCTGGCCGGCCGTTCCTTCGCGGCCTTCGTCTCGACCGACGCGGCGGCGCAGAACATCGCCGGCGCCAAGACCTTCACCGGCGCGGTGTTCGTGCCCGCGCCCACGGCGCCCGGGCACGCGGCGACCAAGGCCTACGTCGACGCGGCGGGGGGCGCGAGCCTGCTCGCCTCGACCAACGCCTGGTCCGGCCAGAATTCGTTCCAGAACCTCGTCGCCGTTTCGAGCGACCTCGCCGTGACGGGCATCCTGACGGCCTCTTCGGGGACCTTCACGGCTTCGGGCCCCACCCAGTTCAGCCTGAGGACGTCCTCGGGCGTCAGCGTGGGCGGCGCGGGCGGGGTCTACGCGAACTTCTTCTCCGGAAGCTTCTACGGCAGCGGCGCCGGGATCACGGGGATCACCGCCGCGCCCGGGGGCGCTTCCGGGCAGGTTCAGTTCAACAACGGCGGGGTCTCGGGCGGCGCGGCGCAGCTGTACTACGACTCCGTCAACGGCCGCCTGGGCCTGGGGACCGCCGCGCCGCAGAGCGCTCTGGAGATCGTCGGTCCTTCGGGGGCGGCCCTCGGATTCGACGTCTCCGGGGGCATGATCCAGATCAAGGGCAACGGGAAGATTTTGGTGAACATAAAGCCGTAGGGAGGCGTATGAAGAAAACAAGCAAGTCGAGGTGGTTGGGGCTTATGGGGCCGGCGTTCCTGGCGGCGGCGTTCGCGGGGCTCGGCGCGAGAAGCGCTTCGGCCGCGATCGGCGTCGGCGCCGAGTTCGAGATCGTGGCGACCAGCTTCACGGTGGACAACCAGGTCAACCTGTCGAGCGTCAGCTATTTCGGAACGATGGCGACGCCCCCCCGCGATCCCGCCTTGGCGACGCAGTTGACCACGCCCGGAGGACTGTACTTCGACGGGACCTACTACAAGGTGTGGAACACCAACGCCTGGGTCCAGTTGGCGACGGGAACGGTCGTGGCGGGCGGGGTGACGGGTTCCGGCACTGCCGGCAAAATCCCGCGCTGGACGGGCGCCGGCGCCTTGGGCGACTCGACCATCCAAGACGACGGCGCTGGCCACGTCGGCGTCGGGGCGGCGCCGACCACCGACCTCCTCAACGTCGGCGGCACGGGCAACGCGACGTTCACCAACACCGGAAGCATGACGCTGGCGCCCACCGGCAGCGTCAACATCCTGGGGCTGACGGTGGTCAAGTCGGGCGGCGTGACGACGCTCCAGTCGGCGTCCGGCACCATCGCCAGGATCAAGTGACCGGTCTGCCGCGCGGCGCGGGCGCCGTGCCCGCGCCCCGCGGGGCCGCTGGAATCCGGATCGGAGGAGAGTCTTGAAAATCAAAGGCGACCGAGCCAATAGCGCGGTTCACGGTGCAAGTGCGCCACGGCGACGACGACGAGAGTCTCCCCGTCCACGCCGAAGATCAAACCGTACGGAAAACGGGCCAACAGGCAACGACGCATGCCCGGCTCGATTTTCTGGCACGACAATTGGGAAAGCTGCGGCGCGCCGGACTGAGCGGTCGATTTCGACGAGAAACTCCCGCCCCAACCCTGATCCCTGTCCGTCGTACCAGGCAACCGCGTCATCGAGTTCCTGCCGGGCCACGGCAAGAAGGCGAACTTTCACCGGCGGCGATGCTTGGCCATGGCGGCCTCATATGCGAGCGTCGGGGCCCGGCCGGCTTTATAGGCCGCCCAGCGCTTGCGCGCCTCCTTCGCCCAGACCCGGTCGATCTCCGGGTCCGGCTGGTCCAAGTCCGTCAGGATCGCGTCCACCAAGATCAATTTCTCCGCGTCCGGCAGATCATGAATCTCGGCCGCCAGTTTGTTCACCGCCTTGGCCATGTCAGCCTCCGTTCTCTCCCGAGTCGCGGGTCGTTTTCCGGCATGGCTCAGTATAACAGGAATCATGAATAACCGCCACGCCAGCCTGCCGTTCCAGGTTCGTAAAATATTCGGCTCTTGTGCCAATTTTGGAGGACTCATGAACCTCGGGTGTTCACGAAGCGTCCGCGCGGCGCGGCCGGCGAAGCGTCGCGGGCCGGGCACGTCACGCACGGGTGCGTCCGTGTTCCTGGCTTTATCCTTGCTCCTGCCCGGGCCCGCGGCGCGCGGCGCCGAGTTCGAGATCAGCGCCTCGAGCTTCACGGTGGACAATCAGGTCAACAGGTCCAGCGTGACGTACTACGGGGGAATGACGGCCGCGCCCGCCGGCCCTTCGATCACGCAGCTGCCGAACACTCCGGGAGGCCTCTATTTCGACGGGACGCGCTATCGCGTCTGGGACAACCCCGCGGGCGCCTGGGTCAGCCTGACGACGGGCACAGTAAACGGCTTGCTGCCTTGGAGCGAGTTGACGAGCTACCCCGGGGCGTGCTCGGGCAACCAAGTCGTCACCGGCGTCGGCGCGGCGCTCACCTGTACTACTCCCAGCGGGACCCTGAGCGGGGGAACGGCCGGCTACTACGGCGAATGGACCGGGGCCGCGGCGATGGGCGTCGGGAATCTGGTCGACGGCGGTGCCGGCGTGACCCTGATCGCCGGCTCGACGCTGACAGTGTCGGGCAACGCCTTCTCGGTGGGCGGCTCGACGCTCGTCGTGACGGGCGGCAGCGTCGGCGTCGGCACGACGGGGCCAGCGGCAAGCCTGGAGGTTGATGCCAATGCTTCCGGCGGCGGCGCGCAGGTTTGGGCTCTCTTCGTTTCGACGAATCAAAGTCACGGGACCGTCGCTCCAGGATTAGGTTTCGGCGGGACCAGCGGAGTCGCCACGATCCAGACTTTTACGAATGCGGCCTTGGCGCTCAACCCGAACGGCGGCAACGTCGGCATCGGAACGACCGCCCCGACGCGGCCGCTTCACGTGGTCTCGGCGGGCCAGGCGGCGTACTTCGGCAGCGCCGCCGGGGCGGGACTCGTCTTTCAAGACAACTCCGGCGTCGCCGACATCCTCGGCATAAACTCCGCCAACAACACGTTCAATCCGATAGAGTTTCACACGGGCGTTTCGCCGGCGCTGTATGTCGACACCGCCGGCAAGATCGGCGTCGGCACGACGAGCCCGGCTTCGACGATGACGGTGGCGGGCTCGATCGGCCTCAACGGCGTCGGCGCGCCGCCCGTCGCCCCGGCGGGCACGGGACGGATGTACTTCGACTCGGGCGTCAACAAGCTCAAGATCTCGGAGAACGGCGGGGCGTTCGTGAACCTGATCGGCGGGGCGGGCGGCGCCGTGACTCTCCAGGCCGCGACTCCGGGCGTGGCCGACTCGGGGAACCTGAACATCACGGGCGCCGGCCTCTTCGGCGGCAAGGTCGGCGTCGGCACGGCCGTACCGAGCCAGAAATTGGACGTGCAGGGAGGAAACATCAACATCGGCGCGGGGGGCAACCTGAGCCAACAGAATGTCGCGGTGCTGCGCCTGAGCGACAACGTCAACACCGTCGTCAACCCGATTGCCTCCGGAGGCGGCGTCTATCTTAATTGGGACTCGGGGACGACAGGCACGATTTTCGGTAGCGGAGCGGGCGGAGAAGTCGCGAGAATGACGGCCGGAGGACTTCTCGGCGTGGGAACGAACAGCCCTGCCGCGCGGCTTCACGTCTCCAGCGCCAACGCGGTCGCCTCCGACGCTCTGCTGGAGGTCTCCAGCGGCACCGGCGCCGGACAGGAACTGTTGACGGTGAAGGGGGACGGCAAGGTCGGCATAGGGACGGCCAGCCCGACCAGCATGCTGTCGGTGGAAGACTCCGTTCCCGGCAGCTATACGGGAGCATATGTGAAAAACACCGGAGGCAGCGCCCCCGCAACTCTCACGCGCTTCAGCATCGGCCAGAGAAATAATGAATCCGTCGGCATGCTTCTGCAATTTCAGCATGACGATGGCGGCGCTCTGGTCCTCAACAGAAAAATAGGCGGCTACCTTCTGTTGTCTACGACGGGGGGGGGGATCACCATCGACAGCGCCGGTAATGCAGGCGTCGGAACGACGAGCCCCGCGGCCACGCTCCACGTGTCAAGCGCGGCCACCAGCGGCACGGCCCTGCTCATGGAAGTTTCCTCCGGCACGGCCGCGGGGCAGCAACTCATGGTCGTTCAGGCCAACGGCAGTGTCGGCGTCGGTACGGCGAGCCCGGGAGCCAAGCTGGATGTGCAGGACACGAGCGCGACGGATTCCTACAGCCTGCGGGCTGGAACGAGCACGACGGCCTACCACCTGGTCGTCTCGACCACGGGCAACGTCGGCATCGGCACGGCGAGCCCTACGAGAGCGCTGCATGTTCTATCAACCAGCGGCCTGAATACGCTGCTCGAGAACAACGGGACTGGCAACGCCGTCCTGGAAATCAAGAGCGACCAGAATGCGCAGCGCGCCATCAACTTCCTCGACTCCGCAGGCGCGGCCGTATCCCAGATCTCCGTCTTGGGGGGGACGAACGGCATCAGCAGCATGACGTTCCTTACCTCGGGGCTTCAGCGCATGAAGATCGATGAGAACGGCAACGTCGGCATCGGTACCACGAGCCCGGCCTCGACTATGACGGTGGCGGGTTCGATCGGGCTCACGGGCGTCGGCGCCCCGCCGGCCGCGCCCGCGGGGACAGGACGGTTCTATTTCGACTCGGGCGTCAATAAGCTCAAGCTCTCGGAAAACGGCGGGGCCTACGTCAACTTGATCGGCGGGGCCGGCGGCGCGGTCACGCTTCAGGCTACGACCCCCGGCGTCGCGGACTCAGGACACTTGAACATCACAGGGACGGGCCTGTTCGGCGGCAACGTCGGCATCGGGACGACGGGGCCGGCGGGGAAATTGGAGGTAAATGGTCCTACGTATTTTGATGACTATCTTATACTTAGAAATTCATCCCTGAGTCAGAATTCTGCTTTGGGCAGAGGGGCGGCGATTATTACCGGGGCCAACGACAATGATTTCGGTATACGGTCCAATGCCAAATTATATCTTGCCTCCAACAATTCAGCGGCCCCAGTCATGACCGTAGATACAACCGGCAACGTCGGCATCGGGACGACGACGCCGCTTGGCAAGCTTTCGGTGATGGGAAGCAATGACCAAACGCTCGGACTTCAAATAGGAAATGCCGGACAAGGAGGCAATCCCTGGTACATCGGCCGCGAAGGAATCTCGACCGGTAGGCTCGCTATCGGCAATGGCATCACCGAAGCGGTTTCAGTGCTGACCAGCGGCAACGTCGGCATCGGCACGAGCAACCCGGGCTACCGACTGGAAAACTCCGGGAATAACGCCACGACAGGCATAGGTGACGTAAGCCTCGTGGGAATCACGAACCAGAACACCACCGCCAACAACACGATCGGCCTGGGCTTTGGGCAGGCCAACTTGAGCGGGACCATCCAGACCGTGGCGTCCCTGGACCTCGTGGGTGTCAGCCACACGGTCGGGGCTCAGAGCGGCGCCCTGGCATTCGGGACGCGCAACGCTGGAACGTGGGGCGAGCGCCTGCGGATCGACAACAGCGGCAACGTCGGCATCGGCACGGCGAGCCCTGGGGCCAAGCTGGATGTGCAGGACACGAGCGCGGCGGATTCCTACAGCCTGCGGGCTGGAACGAGCACGACGGCCTACCACCTGGTCGTCTCGACTACGGGCAACGTCGGCATCGGCACGACGAACCCCGGCGCCCGTCTCCAGACGGAGTGCGACGAAGGCGGCAACTGCATCAGGATCCACGGCATCGGAAACTACGAGCCGGTCCTGGACCTATCGTCGAGCACGCCGAACACCGGCCTGCAAGTCTTGAGGGATACTTCGTTGGCGAACTTCTGGGCCGTCAAGACCGTCACCCCAGGGCTGTCGCTCGGCCTTTTCACGGACAATACCGCTTCGCGTGGCATCTATATCCAGACCGGCGGCAACGTCGGCATCGGGACGACGAGCCCCAGCCAGAAGCTCGATGTGAGAACGGCGGCGAATTCGGTGGACGGTGCGCACATCCAAGCCGGTGATTCCCATTTCCTCGATCTGCGAGCCAGCATGAGTTCCGGCGCCAACAATGGCATCGTTCAAACCGGAGACGCGGGAATTATCTACTCAAGCGGGACGATGGGAACAGGAGCGTTCGTCATCGCCCCGTGGGCGGGCTCGACCTCTGGAATAAGAATGGATGCCAGCGGCAACGTCGGCATCGGCACCACGAACCCGGGGGCCAAGCTGGATGTGCAGGACACGAGCGCGACGGATTCCTACAGCCTGCGGGCTGGAACGAGCACGACGGCCTACCACCTGGTCGTCTCGACCACGGGCAACGTCGGCATCGGCACGACGAGCCCCGGGGCGAGGCTGGACGTCATCGGGCCGCTTCAAGTATCGGGGGGCAACGTATTCGCCACGATTGCGAACTCCGCTCAGTTGAGTTACGAGACCGGATTGGCCGCCGGCAGGCTCATCGCATTCGGCCCGAACGGCACGACTGCGGGACAGCTGAATCTGACCGTTGCCAACAGCATCGGCGGCCAGCAAAGCAACATGGTTCTCAACGCCGCAGGCAACGTCGGCATCGGCACGACGAGCCCGGGCTACCGGCTCGACGTCCAGGGCGGCTCAATCAGCAATAACTCGAATCTTCGCGTCGCTGGCGACGACGTTTGGGCTCCATGCCCAGGCAACTGCGACGGCGGGCAGCTGTGGATTACGGGCGTGACCAACCCAAACAATACGCTGGCGCTTGGATTCGACACGACAAATAACTTTGGCTTCATCCGGGCGACCACAAGAGGAACTGGCGTCAGGAATCTTGTTCTACAGCCAGATGGAGCCAACGTCGGCATCGGGACGACGGGCCCGGATGCCAAGCTGACCGTCAACGGATCCGGGAGCGAAGGTACCCTTCTCGCTCACATCACGCATGGCGGGCTCGCCGACGTCGCGCTCTTTTACGAGGTCGCCGCTTACGCGCCGAACGGCGCAGCCGCGGCGATGAAGATCGGGCAGAATTCCGTGACGGGGCGCTCCATCAACGCCGGCGGCACGATCAACGCCTCCGGGGCCGACTACGCGGAATGGATTCCATGGCCGGGCCCGCACCCGGAGCCGGGAACCCTCGTCCGATACAAGCGAACCTGGCTGGTCGTCTCATCGACCCGCACGGCCGGAGTCACGGGCAACGACAAATACGGCGAGAAAGACGCCATCCTGGTCTCCTTCGCCGGACAGGTCCCCGTTCGGGTCAAGGGCAGGGTTCGCGAAGGAGACTATATCCTGCCCGACGCCGACGGGACCGGCGTGGCGGTCGGCGCGGACGGCGCCACTTTCACCCAGTACAAGCGGGCGATCGGAAAAGCCTGGGAGAGCAGCGAGACCGACGGCGTCAAGAAAATCAACGTCGCCGTCGGCCTGAGGTGATCCGGCGCGCCGAGCCGTTGACAAATCTGCCAATCACTGTTACAGTAAAAATACGAGTCGTCGCGCCGGCGGCCCCCTCGCTTCGTTCCCGCCGAGACCCGACAAGGCCGTCCCTATGAAAACCTGTCCTGTTTGCACGACTCAGTCCGACGATGCCGCGCCTAAATGCGCGACCTGCGGGGAGAATTTGCCGGTTCCCGATCATCTTCGCTCCCGCGGGCCTTCCAAATCGCGAGGGCTTGGCTGGGGGCTCCTCGTGGTTCTTGCCGTCGCCGTGATCGCGGCGGGCTACTTCTGGCGCGGACGGCAAAGCTCCCAAACGTCTCCTCTCGACGCGTCGCGGAAATGCCTCGAGTCGTGCCAGGCGGAGTGCAAATTGTGGATCGACGATCCCTGCACGACCGCCAGCGAGCGTTTCGGCGCGTGCCTGTCGGCTTGCCGCTCCAAACCGCGCTTGACGGCGCCGTAGCCAGACAACTGCGTGGTCGGCGCCGCATCGGCTCCGGCGCGGCCTCGAATAACAAGCCATCGGTGCCGGGCTTTCAGTTCCGGCAATGTTTTGTGCGATGATATGACCTTCCAGGAATGCGCGTATTTTGCCGGTCCACGCTCAGGCAAGACCTTTAATTCGCAGGGCGGGATTTAAAAGACTGCGCCATGGATGAGGACATCGAATTCACGACGGCTGAGCCTCGGGAATGGGAATTGCCGATCGCTGGATAATTATGAGTGAGGGCGCGGACTAGGAGTTCAGGCCGGCGAGGGGCAGTTTTGGGGAGACGTGCAGCGCGAGACAGGACGGCCCAGGAAGCCTCTCGATGAGAGAACCAGCGGCGGGATTCGCCAGAGGGGCCGAAATCAGTTTTGTAAACTGATAGAACCAGAAATGCGCGATTCTCCTGCCGGCTCCCGGGTGCTTGGCTGCCGTGCTGATTCTTCGCGCCCTCGTCCCCTGCCTCGCCTTCGCCTATTCCACGCTGCTGAGGTTGACGACGCGCGTCGAGATCGTTCGCGGCGATATCCGCCCCGTCCTGCGGGCCGACGACCGCCGGTTCATCATCAGCCGCTCCAAGGACGGCGAGATGATCGCCGAGACGATCCGCCTCTGCGGCGTCGCCTCCGTGCGCGGCTCGTCCTCTCGGGGCGCCTCGGAGGCCGTGCGCTCGCTGATGGTGGCCCTGAGGTCCGGGCTCGACGTCGGGATCACGCCCGACGGCCCCAGGGGCCCGGCGCGGCAGGTCAAGGAAGGAGTCCTGTTCCTGGCTCAAAAACTGGGCGTTCCCATCCTTCCGGCCGCGAGCGCTCAATCGAACAAACTCGTCCTCGCTAAAGTCTGGGACCGCTTCCACATCCCGTTGCCCTTCGGACGCGGCGTCGTGGTCTACGGCGAGCCTATCCTGGTCGGCCCGGGAGACGAGCTAAGCGACGGTCTCGACGGACCACTCCCGGGGAGTCGGATCGGTGGGGGTGGACAGGTGGCGGCACAGGTCCGCGGTGCGCGACTCCAAGCGCGGTCCGCGCGCGGCGCAGGCGGTCGCGGCCTTGACGGCGACGGCGTGACCGGGGTGCTCCTTCAGCTTCGCGGCGGCGTCTTTTAACCACTTCGCGGCGCCGCCGCCGGCCAGCAGGGCGCGCAGGCGCTCCACGGCGGGGTCGCTCCAGCGTTCCTCATAACCGTCGCTGGCGTTCT
>JAGWMT010000322.1 GCA_028871595.1 Elusimicrobiota bacterium | reverse complement strand
GGCCGAGCGCGGCGATGAGACGGTAGACAGGCTTGGTCGAATCGAAGCCGAGACGGAAGGCGGTGGCGCCGGGTCGCGGCTTGCGAGCCCAGGCGTCGAGAAGCGCTCCCAGCCAGCGTCCCGGAAGCCGCGTGTCGGCGTGCAGGAACAGCAGGAGCTCGCCGCTGGCCGCGAGCGCTCCCTGGTGCATCTGGACCGCGCGCCCGGGCCGATTCGTCTCGGCCAGCTTGTCGGCGAGGCGGCGGGCCGCGGCCTGCGTCCCGTCGGCGCTGCCGCCGTCGGCGACGATGATCTCGATGGCGCCATGGCCGGCGGTGAGGCGCAGCCGCGCAATCGCCTGCTCCAGGCGCTCCACTTCGTTGAGAGTCGGGATGACGATGGAGACCTTCACGGCGCCCTCCCGGCGACTCGACGGACCCAAACGAGCAGAGCGCGGCTGAGCGCGAGTCCGGAATCGGAGTCGGCCAAGATGGCCGTGCCGTGGCCGCCGCTCGGCAGGCGCAGGCGCTCGACGGGACCGCGCGCGCGCTTCACCAGATTGTCGGCGACGGCGTCGAACACGGGATCGTCGGCCGCGGATGCGATGAAAATGCCGCGCTTGCCGTAGGCATCAAGAAACTCCGATGCGGGGACGCGAGCGGGGTTGTCCCCGGCGGAAACGAGGGCCGCGCCGGCGAGGCTCCGGTCGCACGCGGCGCGGCGAAGGGCGAGACTGCCGCCGATGCTGGCGCCGCCGACGACGATGCGGCCGGGCGGCACGCCGCGCGCCTCAAGCCAGGCGACGGCCGCGAGCACGTCCAGATCGACATCGTCCCAATGCGGCTTCGGCCAGCCCTCCGGAGGCTTCCCGTAAGGATTTTCGCTGCCGCCGTGGCCGCGCGGGTCGAGGAGCAGCGTCGTGACTCCGGCGGATTCAGCGAGGCGCGAGAACGGCTCCCAATCCGATCTTTTCCCGCCGAGAATCGGCAGCAGCACCAAGGCCGGCGCGTCGGCCTCCGGCGCCGGACTGTACGTCGCGGCGAGATGGACGCCGTCCGAGGCGATGAGGGCGATATCGGACGATGCCGCCGAGGCCCGCAGCGCCGCCGCGACGAGGAGGGGCAAGAGGCTCATTGGCGGACCTCTTGGAGAGACTGCGCGGCGGCCGCGCGCGCCGATTCGTTCTCATCGGCGAGCGCGGCCGAAAGGAAAGGAACGGCGGCGGGATCGCGCCGTTCCCCGAGCGCCTGGATCGCCTTGACCCGGACCCACCAGTGGCGGTCGCGCAAGGCATGGGAGAGTGGGATCAGCGCGTCTCGTCGCTTCACGCGGCCCAGCGCCCTCGCGGCGTCCGCCCTCACCTCCCAACGACCGTCCCCGAGAGCGCGCACCAGCGGCCAGTAGGCGTCGTCCGCGTTCCGTTCCCCGAGAAGATAGGCCGCGCGGCTGCGCGTCTCAGAATCGGGCGCGGTCAGCGCCGCCGCCAAGCGCGCGTCGTCCCACGACGCCTGGGGACGAGGCGAGCCGCAGGCGGTGACGAGCGCCGTCAGCAGCAAGAGGCGCTTCCCGGAGCGCAGCATGCGCCCTCCTCCGCGGCCGCCTGTGCCGGAACGCCGGAGACGAAGAAGTGGCCGGCGTAAGGCGCGCTCGACAGCTTGGCCGCGGTGTCGGTACAGACCTCGACGGGCTCGTAGCGCGGGAAGAGATGGCCTTCCTCGTCGACGACGGCCTTGTAGGGACCGAGGTAGACGGCGGACTGGCCGACGAAGCGGCAGCCGGCCTTCTTCTCGAACTTGAAGCCGCGCACGGTCACCGAGTAGAACTTGTAGCCCTCGACCTCCTTCCAGAAAGTCCGCTTCATGACTGACACGCCGTAGAAGCCGGCGCGTTCGAGTCCCGACAGGAACTCCTGCTCGGAGAGCGAGCCCGAGATGCACTCGCCCCACAGGTCCTTGTGCGCCTGCAGGTTGAGCGGCACCGGCCGGTCGGCCACGATGTCGGCGACGACCAGGCGGCCGTGGTCCTTGAGGACGCGCCAGATCTCGGCGAAGACCTTCGGCTTGTCGGGCGAGAGGTTGATCACGCAGTTCGAGGTCACCAGGTCCACGCTCTTGTCCTCGGCCGGCACCTTCTCCAGGAAGCCTTCGCGGAAATCGACCACGTCGTAGCCGAGGTTCGAGGCGACATCCTTCCGGCAGCGGCGCGCGACCGACAGCATCTCGGCTGTCATGTCCACGCCGATGACCTTGCCCTTCGGCCCGACCTTTTTGGCCGCAATGAAGCAGTCGATGCCCGCGCCCGAGCCCAGGTCCAGCGTCGTCTCGCCCGCGGCGACGCCTGCCGAGGACATCGGCGAGCCGCAGCCGTAGAAGCGGTCGAGCACGTCTTTGGGGATGTGGCCGACCTCGTCGTCGGAGTATTTGACCGGGCAGCACAGCTCCTTCTGCGGCTCGACGGCGGCGTGTCCGTAGAACTTCTGGACGATCCGGTACGGCTTCTCCACGTCGAAGGCGAGGACGCAGTTGGAGTGCGTGAGACGCACCTCGGGGGCTTTGCCGTCCTGATCCAGCCAGTCGAGCGCGTCCTCGGAACAGGTGACGGCCTCCTCTCCCATCGCGCGCACGATCACCGGCGGGCGGAAGCCGGACTTGACGTTGAAAGCCGCCTTCTTCGTCGCGGCCAACGCGAAGAGCTCGTCCTTCATCAACTCGACGAGCAGGTCGTGGTACGGGTCGTGGCCGACGAGCGAGCCCTCATGGCCGTTCGAGGAGAAGAAGTAGGAGTGCTCGATGTCGCCGCCGCCCGTCAGGAAGCGGAACGGATCGGGCGTCGGACGCGATGCCACGCTCGCCTCGCGGAAGCGCCGGGCGACCGGGCTGTCGAGCCAGATCGACTTGAGGGGCAGGTCGTGCGCGTCGCCGAGCGCGAGCGCGGGCAGGCCCGCCATCGCGGCCGAAGGATAGACCTCCCCGTCCCGATAGAGGCAGAGGCTCTCCCAGCACTGGTTGCCGAGATCGTTCTTGACGCCGGGCCGGCCGTCGGCGCGTCGGCGCAGGGATTCCGCGTTGTCCAGGATAAGGCCGCGCTCGCGGCAGCCGTCGCGGACCTTGCGGGCCAGCGCCAGCAGCTCGGCGTTGGTCGCGAACGGGTCGGCGGCGCCCTCGACGATGCGACCGCGCTTGTGAGCCCACATCAGGTGGACGGCTTTGGCGCCGAGCCGCGCGGCGAGCTCCGGTAGGCCTTCGAGGTCCTTGAGGTTCTGGCGCGTGACGACGGCGGTCAGCGACGTCTCGAATCCCAGGTCCGCCAGCGCCCGAAGTCCCGCCGAGGCCTTCTCGAACACGCCTGCGCCGCGGATGGCGTCGTTGACCGGCGCGGTCGCGCCGTCGATGCTGACTTGGAACTTCAAGCGGGAGCGGTCGAACGCCTTCAAAGCCTCGAGGCGCTGGGGCATCAGCAAAGTCGCGTTCGTCATCATGACCAGCTCGGATGCCTTGTCATCAACGACGAGACGCATCAAATCGAAGAGGTCCTCGCGGACGAACGGCTCGCCGCCGGTAAAGTAGAAGCGTCGAACGCCGAGCTCGTAGGCGTGGTCCATGGTCTCCGTCAGGAACGGCGCGTCCGGCCCCTTCTCGCCTTTAGGACTCGAAGAGACCAAGCAATGCGTGCAGGAGATGTTGCAGGTCTGGAGCA
>JAGWMT010000321.1 GCA_028871595.1 Elusimicrobiota bacterium | reverse complement strand
TCCAACCGCTTGAGGACTTCCGAGACGATCCGGGCGATCTCCTCGCTTTGCATGGTTTACCTGTTGGCGTTGGCGTCCGTTGATTTCTTGAAGGCGGTCTTGCCGGACTGCTCGACGGTGTCCACGATCGCGAAGATCACGGCGTCCACCGGTCGGCCTTCGGTGCGGGTGGTCTGACGGGCGCTCGACCCCTGCACGACCAGGACGAGTTCCCCCTCGCCGGCGCCGACGGAATCGACGGCGACGAGGGGGCCCCCTTTCGAGACGCCGGCCAGATCCACGGGCTGCACCAGCAGCAGCTTGGAGCCGACCAGCTTCTCGTCCTTGAGCGTGCAGACGACGGTGCCCGTGACGCGGGCGAAGATCATATCGGCCCTTACTTCTTCCGGGACAGGTGCTCGGGGAGGGAGATCGGCATCTTCCCCTCCAGGTCCGGGTGCGGCTGCGGGATCACGTGCACGGCGATCAGCTCGCCGACCTTCTGCGCGGCGCTGGCGCCGGAGTCGCAGGCGGCCTTGCACGCGGCCACTTCGCCGCGGAACAGGACCGTCACCAGGCCGGTCCCGACCTTCTCGTAGCCGACGATGCGGACGTCGGCGGCCTTCACGGCGGCGTCGGCGGCTTCCACGCAGGCGACGAGGCCGCGGGTCTCGATCATTCCGAGGGCGTTCATGTTCAGTTGTTCTCCTTACGCGATGTGCACGATGTCGCCGGTCTTGATCCCGGCGGCGTTGGCCTCGTCGGTGTCCACGTGGAACTCGAGGCTGTACTTGTCCGACACGCGGACGACCACGTCTTCAAAAACGGTCGAGCGTCCGGCTCCGGTCCCGGCGCGCACCCGCACCACCTCGCCGGACCCCACCCCCAAGGCCTTCGCCTCCGCCGGGGAGAAGTGCACGTGGCGCTGGGCCACGATCACGCCCTCTCTTATATCAACTTTCCCCGCCGGTCCGATCAAGGTCGCGCCCGCCGAGCCCTTCACGTCCCCGGACTCGCGCACCGGCGGTTTCAGGCCGATGGCGATGGCGTCGCTGACCGCCAGCTCGATCTGGGTGTGGTCGCGGTACGGGGCGACCAGGCGGATCTTGTGCATCACGCCCTTGGGCCCCTGCACCGAGATCAGCTCCTCGGCCGCGTAGAAGCCCGGCTGCTTGATGTCCTTCACGCGCTTGGGCTCGGCCGCGGCGCCGAACAGGATCTTGAAGTGCTCGCGCGTCAGGTGGCAGTGCCGGTTGGACACGCCCACGGGAATGTCGAGCTTCGAGCGCTTGAGGCGCTTCTCGATCTCCCCGGCCAGCCCGGCGACTTGAGCGGGCGTGATCACGCGGGCTGAAACCCCATGATGCGCAGAAACGCGTCCTTCTTCAGGCTGGCGCCGCCCACCAAGGCCCCGTCCACGTCGGGCTGAGCCATCAAGGCGTCCACGTTCTCCGCCGTGACCGAACCGCCGTACAGGACGCGCGTCCCGGCCGCGAAGCCCTTGCCGTGCAGCTTTTCCAGCTGGGCGCGGACGAAGGCGTGCGCCTCCTGCGCCTGCGCGGGCGTGGCCGTTTTGCCCGTGCCGATGGCCCACACCGGCTCGTAGGCGATCACGACCTTGGACAGGTCCGCGGGAGCGAAGCCCTTCAAGCCGCCGGCGATCTGCGTCTCCAGCACGCGCCAGGTCTTCTGCGACTCGCGCTCCTCCAAGGTCTCCCCGATGCAGACCACGGGGGTGAGGCCGCCTTTGAGCGCGGCGGCCAGCTTCTTGTTGACCCACTCGTCGGAGTCGGAGAACAGCTTGCGGCGCTCGGAGTGGCCGATCAGGACCATCTGGCAGCCGGCGTCGGTCAGCATCACGGCCGACACCTCGCCGGTGAAGGCGCCCGAAGCCTCCCAGTACAGGTCCTGGCCGCCGAGGCGGACGGGAGAGCCCTTCAAGGTCTCGGCGACCACGGTCAGCGCCGTGAAGGGCGCGAAAACGGCGACCTCCCCGGAGGAGGCGCCCCCCTTCACCGCCTTGGCCAACTCCACGGACTGGGCCAAGGTCAGGTTCATCTTCCAGTTGCCGGCGATCAAGGTGCGGCGCAGGGGGCTGCTCATGAAAATTCCTCGTCCCGGGCCAAGCGTGGACATTTTGTCCACATCCTTCTCCTGATGCCCGGTCAGGGCTTATTGTAGGACGGACCGGGGGAGGAAGTCAATGACCGTTCGCGGCCCAATCATGAAAGGCGCGAAACACCGGGCCCAGGCGCCGGGTCGGACCGAAATCGGGGGCGGGATTGGGGTTCACAAGGCTGGACAGGCTGTCGCGGCGGGCGGGAAGGCGCAGGCCGATCGCCTCGACCAGGCCAAGGCCGCCCAGCATGAGGGCCGAGGGGACCGGAAGAAACAACGGCTTGCGTCCTTCCCCGCCCGCGATCGTCCGGAGGACATCGGCGAAGGACACGGCCTCCGGATGGGCCAAGGTCACGGGACCGCCGGCGACAGAGGGGTCCCAGTCCAACGCCGCGACCAGGGCCGCCGATACGTCGTCGGCATGACCCAGCAACAACGGCTGACGTCCGCCGTCCGGCAGGGGCAGGACCGGCAAACGACAAAGGCGGGATAACGTTCCGAACATACCCCCGGGACCGTCGCCGTACACCAAGCCGGGCCGGACGGCGACGCCGCCGGATTTCAGCGCCATATCTTCCAACTGTAGTTTGGCGCGACCGTAGTCGGAACGGCAGCCCGGGAAGGCGCTGACCGACGACACGGCCACGATGCGACGCACGCCGGCCGAGCGAGCCGCTTCGAACAGAAGTCTCGCTCCCTCGACATTGACGCGTGTTTGTTCTTCCGCGCCGAATGCGCGGAAATCGTGAGCGGCATGGATCAGTGCATCCACATCTTTCAGGGTGGAAGGATCGAGAGATTCGCCCAAACGGAAAGACACGTCGTTCGGACCTGAACGCGTGCGGACCAGAGACAGAACCGCAAATCCCGCCGCGCGCAGCGCGGCGGAACACCGGCCGCCGAGGTAGCCCGACGCCCCCGTGACGGCGACCAAACGGCTCAATGTCCCTCCTGCGCCGCGAGGGAAGCGATGCGATGCGCGTTGGCCATAACGGTGTATGTCAACGTCGCCGCCGACAGACTGGGCAGCACGGAGGAGTCGACAAGATGGACCCGCTCCATCCCCGGAAGGCGCCCCGATTGATCCGTCTCGAACGCCTCCGGCGATCGGCGCATGGGGAATATTCCCCCGACGTGATTCCCCTCTCCGGGATTGCCCACGCTTAACATCGGCGTTAACGCCGTGAAGCCTAGATCCCGGCGCAGGCTGCGCAAGCGGGCCGCGATGGCCTGGATGCGGCGGCGCAGGTTCTTCTCCGGCCGCGCGCGCAGGACCAGCCGGCACTCCTCGCCCTCGCGGCGAGCGGTCAGGCGCACGCCCTCGCCCTCGTCGGAATGCAGATAGCCCTGGATGGCCAGCAGTCGCCCCGAGAAGGCGCGCGCCACCGTTGCGGCCAGCGGACCGGCCCAGCGCGCCGCGCGCCTCAGGCGGTCGGCGGTGAACTCGTTGCGGGTGTAGATCTGCATGTGGACGAGCCGGCGGGACAACGCCGGATCGCTCAGCTCCAGGAAGATCTGGGCCAAGGTCAACGCCCGTCCGCCCTCGGTCCCGGACGCGTTTTCCGCCATCACGGCGGGAAG
>JAGWMT010000320.1 GCA_028871595.1 Elusimicrobiota bacterium | reverse complement strand
CTGGACGGCAAGTCCTTCAACCGCGCCGGCCTGCTGAAGCTGTCCGAGAAGCTGGGCCTCCACGCGGGCGAGAAGACGCCCAGCGCGAAGATCTTCGACCGCATCGTCGAGTCCAAGATCGAGGACCTGCTCCAGCAGCCCACCTTCCTGTTCGACCACCCCACGGCGATCACGCCCCTGGCGAAGCTCAAGGACCCGAAGAACGAGTCCATCGTGGAGCGCTTCGAGTGCTTCGCCGCCGGCCAGGAGATGTGCAACGCCTACACCGAGCTCAACGACCCGCAGGACCAGCGCGACCGCCTGGCCGAGCAGATGCGCCAGAGCGCGGCCGGCGACGCGGAAGCCGATCTGCTCGATGAGGATTTCGTGCAGGCCATGGAGGCCGGCATGCCCCCCATGGGCGGCATCGGCGTGGGCATCGACCGCATCACCATGCTGCTGACCGGCCGGGATTCGATCCGCGACGTGATCCTGTTCCCGACCCTCAAGCACGAAGCGTCCAAGTGAGCGACAAGCCCGCCTGCCCGCGGTGCGGGAAAGCCGCGTTTGTGAAAAAGACCTAACCCCCCTATGAACAAAACCCTCGCCCTCGCCCTGCTCGCCGTTCTCACCCGCCCCGCCGTCGCCGCGCTGAACGGCGAAGAGCTCAAGAAGATCCTGGGCCGCGCCGTCGTCGAGAATCATGGGGAATTTAAAGTCATGGTCCCGCGCACGGATTTGGACGTGGCCGTGGACGGCTTCAAGATCACGCCGGCCATGGGCCTGACGGCCTGGATCGCCTTCGCGCCTCACGGAGAGGACGCCATGATGATGGGCGACTTGGTGCTGACGGAAAACGAGGTCCCGCGCGCGCAGAGCGCCGCGATCGCCGCCGGCCTGTCCATCACCGCCATCCACAACCATTTCCTGCGCGACAAGCCGAAGTTGATGTTCATGCACGTGGGCGGCATGGGCAAGCCCGCGGAGATGGCCGCGGCGGCGCGCAAAGTCCTGGACTCGTTCGCGCCCGACGCCGGCGCGAAAGTCGCCGCGGTGGACAGCTCTCTCGACGGCAAGGCTCTCGACGAGATCATCGGTCATGCCGGCGCGACCGACGGCGGCGTGCACAAAATCGTGATCGGCCGGCCCGACGTGGCCGCGGCGCACGGCGGCACGGCGCTGGATTCGTTCATGGGCCTGAACACCTGGATGGCGTTCCAGGGAACTCCGCGAAAAGCCGCGGTCGCCGGGGACTTCGCCATGCTCGACGGCGAAGTGCCGGGCGTGATCCGCGCGCTGGTCTCGCGCGGGGTCCAAATCGCCGCCGTTCACAACCACATGATCGGCGAGACGCCGCGCATCACCTTTCTCCACTTCTGGGGCGTCGGCCCCGCGGCCGACCTGGCCAAGGCCCTGCGCGCCGCGCTCGATCAGACCGGAACGGACAAAAAGGCCCCGTGACCGGCGCCGGAGAGCGCGTCCGGTTGACGCGCTTCCTGTCCTACTTCCTGCGCCTGGGGACCGTCGGCTTCGGCGGTCCCATCGCGCTGGCCAACGCCATGGAGCGGGATCTCGTCGCGGAGCGCGGCTGGATCTCCGCGGAGGATTACCGCCAGGGTCTGGCGCTCTCCCAACTGGCGCCCGGCCCGCTCGCCGCCCAGCTGGCCATGTACCTGGGCTACGTCCGCGCCGGGACCATGGGCGCCGCGCTGGCCGGCATCGCCTTCGTGACCCCCTCTTTCCTGATGGTCATCGCGATCGCCTGGGCCTACGTCCGCTTCAACGGCCTGCCCTGGATGCAGTCGGTCTTCTACGGCGTCGGCGCCGCCGTGATCGCCTTGATGGCCAAGGCCGCCTACGCCCTCACCCGTAAAACGCTCGGTCAGCGCCCCCTCCTTTGGGTCATATGGGGTTTCACCGCCGCGGCCACCGTCATCTTGCGGCGGGAGGTCGTCTGGTTCTTTTTCCTCGCCGGAGCGATCGGCGTCGCCGCCGAGGTCCGCCCGCGCGGCCAGCTCCTGGCCGCCGATCCCGGAACGCTGTGGACCGTCCTTCTCTTCTTCACGAAAGCCGGCGCCTTCGTCTTCGGCAGCGGCCTGGCCATCGTGCCGTTCCTTTACGGCGGGGCCGTGGTCCAGCACCACTGGCTCACCGAACGGCAATTTCTCGACGCGGTCGCCGTCGCCATGATCACACCCGGACCCGTGGTGATCACCGTGGCCTTCATCGGCTATCTCGTGGCCGGACTGCCGGGCTCCTGCGCGGCGGCGACGGGAGTCTTCCTGCCGCCCTGGCTGTTCGTCGTCGCGCTGGCGGGCTGGTTCCGACGCCGCGGCGCGGATCCCCGGCTCCAGGGCTTCGTGGACGGCGTAACGGCGGCCGCCGTCGGCGCCCTCACCGGCGCCGCTCTGATCCTGGCCCGCGGCTCCATCAAGGACGTCCCGACCGCGCTGATCGCCGCCGCGGCCTTGTTCGCGGTGACGCGCCGGAAGATCCCGGAGCCGCTGGTCGTCGCCGCCGCGGCCGCCGTCGGCCTGTTGCTGGGCCGAGGCTGAGGTTCGTGGACTCTCGGGGCCCGAATTGATATCACATCAGACGACATGAGCCTGGAACTCTTCATCGCGCTGCGATATCTCAAGGCCAAGCGTAAAGGCCTGTTCGGGGTCGTCACCACGTCCATCGGCGTGGCCGGCGTGACCGTGGGCGTGGCGGCGCTGATCACCACCATGTCGGTGATGAACGGCTTCCAGACCGACATCCAGCGCAAGATCGTGGGCGCGCAGGCGCACATCTCCATTTACGGCGCCGAGTCCCCCTCCGACCTGGCGCGCATGGACGCCGTCGCGAAGGCCGATCCCGACACCGCGGCCACGGCCCCGTTCGTGCTGGGCCAGGCCATCCTCACCAGCCACAACCGCTCCATCGGCGTCCTGCTCAAGGGCCTGGACCCCAAGCGCGAGTTCGCCGTCAACGACCTGGCCCGCAAGCTGGTCGGCGGCACCTGGGACGGCCTGGCCGGCGACGCGAAGCGGCCCGGCATCGTCCTGGGCTCGGAGCTGGCCGACCGCATGGGCGCCGAGGTGGGCGGCGAGGTGGTGCTGGTCTCGCCCAACAGCGTGGCCACGCCGCTGGGCCTCCTGCCCAAGATGCAGCGCTTCAAGGTCGTCGGGCTTCTCAAGACCGGCTACTACGAGTACGACAACGGCACCGCCTGGACCGAGATTTCCGCCGCGTCCAAGTTCCTGGGCCCGGAGGCCGGCGCGACCGGCGTGGGCGTGCGCCTGACCGACCTGCGCCGCGCCGACGCCGCCGCCCGCCGCCTGCGCGGCGCGCTGGGCTTCTCCCGCGCGGTGCGCACCTACGCGCAGATGAACCAGACCTTGTTCGCGGCGTTGAAGCTCGAGAAGACGGTGATGTTCATCATCCTGACCTTGATCACCTTGGTGGCGTCGCTCAACATCGCGTCCACCCAGATCATGCGCACCGTGGAAAAGACCCGCGACATCGGACTGCTCAAGGCCATGGGCGCCCACGCGCGGATGATCGAGAGGATTTTCCTGGTCGAGGGCGCGCTCATCGGCGGCTCCGGCGTGGCCGCGGGCATGGGCCTGGGCTTCTTCCTGAGCTGGGCCATCGCCACCTTCCCCATCGTCGAGCTGCCCTCCGACATCTACTACCTCTCGCGCGTCCCCGTGGACGTCCGGCCGTGGGACGTGGCCGCCGTC
>JAGWMT010000319.1 GCA_028871595.1 Elusimicrobiota bacterium | reverse complement strand
GCCACGGCGCGGGAGACCAAGGCCGCGTTCGCGGCGCGGCGCCCCGCCCAAACCTTGGGCCAGTCCGCGGCCTTGGCGAAGGCGCGCAGGTCGGCGAGCAGTCCCTCGGCCTCCGCCTCCCCGCCCAGCGGGCCCGCCAGGCCCGCGGACACCGGGCCGCTCACCGCGAACTCCGGCGGAGCGCCGGCGCTCAGCACCAACTGGGCCAACGACGCCTCGGGGACGCCCCGGTCGAGCATCGCCGCCAGCCGCTTCACCGCGGGCTGAGCTTTTAAAGAAGAAAACTCGGAGGAGCGTCCGCGGCCTTCCTCCGGGCGGGCAAGGCCGGCCGCCGCGGCCAACACCTCGATGCCGGGATCCACCTCGAACGCGTACGATACGGCGGATGGGCGCGCCGGGCGCGGGGGAAGGGGCCGCATCGGCGCCTCGGGAACGCGTCCGGGCGCCGGCGTCTTCGGCAGAGGCACGGCCGCCGGCGGAACGGGCGCGGGCATGGCCGCGTCCAGCGCGGGATTCGGGCCCAGGTCCGGGTTCGGCCCGACGGACGGATCGCCTCCGTACACGGCCGTCGCCGGTCCGCCCGCGGCCATGCGCCGCGCGTTCGCGCAGGCCACCGCCGCGTCCCGCACGCCGGCGCGGCAGCGCTCCACGGCCGCGTCGAAATCGCCGCGCGCCTCGTCGGCGCGCCCCAGGCGCGCGCGCGCCAGGCCGCGCGCCAGGTAAGCGGCCGGGTCTTTGGGGTCCAGCGCCAATGACGCCGTCGCGTCGGTCTCGGCGTCGGCGGCGTCGGAATCCAGGAGATGGAACGCGGCGCGGCGGCGCAGCAACAGGGCGTCGCCGCCCGCGGCCAGCGCGCGGTTCAGGTGCTCGAGCGCATGGGCGCGCTGGCCGGGCGTGGAGAACGGGCGCGTCTCCTCGTACATCCAGTCGGGGCCGGCGCTCCCGCCGGCGTCCGGCGCCAGCGGCACGGGAGGATTCTGCGGGAAGACGGAGATCAGCTCCGGGTAGAAGGCGGCCAGGTTCGGCCAGCGCTTGC
Organism: Elusimicrobiota bacterium; assembly: GCA_028871595.1. Next base: position 2,670 of record JAGWMT010000319.1, on the reverse strand, counting down.
GGTCGGCTTCGTAACGGCGCAGGCGCTTGGTCATCTCCTCCAAGTACGGATACTTCGCGCGCCCCTCCTCGTCCAGGTGGCGGCTCTCGCGGCCCTCGCCCAGCTCGGAGCCGATCAGGCGCAGCATGACGGCGCGCACGACGTTCTCCTTCGCGCATTGGAGCCAGTCGTTGTAGCACGGCCACGGGAGTTTCTTATAGGTGTCGGACTCGGCCAGGATCCGATCACGGTACAGGTCGCCCAAGGTGTCGAACAATCCGTGGGACAATTCGTGGCCCGCGGTGGCCACGAAGTCGTCGGGATGGAAGACCAGGCGGCCGCCCGCCAGGTCGGGGCCGACGACGCTGATGATCTTGTAGGTGCCGTCGTCGAGATGCAGGACGGCGTTCTCCTGGGAGCCGCGCAGGACGAACGGGGCGATCAGGACCTCGTAGCGGCCGTCGAAGGAGTAGCCCGCGTAACGCTCCAGCTTGGCGATGTAGCCGCGCGACTCCACGTCCTTGCGGAAGTCTCCCAGCTCGGGCTCCAGGGCCGACTCGTTGTCCCGGATGAATTCCTGAACGTGCGCCGTCCGGGCGAAGTCGGCCAGGGCCGCCATCCAGGCCTCATACTTCTCCTTGCCGCCGGCCTGACGGATGACGGAATCCGGGGTGAACAGGTCCGGCGCCATGTCGGGCAGGGGGCCGCGCCGAATGATGGCGTCGATGCGGTTGCGGTAGTCGAAGTCACGCGGGATGGCGGCGGTCAAGGCCACGGCGGGGTGGAGGCGGTACTTCTCGAAGGCGGCGCGGGCGCGGCGGGCGTACTCGCCGTCCGGGACGCGGAAGCTGTGGGGCGGGTCTCCTCCCGCCAGCATCTGCACGAACCCCAAGGTCTCGACGCGGGGGTCAAGGCCGATGGGGATGTCGGCCGCCCGCGCCGTCGACGCCAGCAGCAGGACCGACAGCAGGGCCCGCATCACTTCTTTTTAGCGGCGGTGCTCGCGGGCAGGGGCTTCGGGGCCAGGCGGTTGGCCGCCTCGTCCAGGCGCGCGCGCAGCGCGAAGATCTTATCGAGCCGGGTGTTGACGTCCTTCAAAGCCGCCAGGTCTCCCAGGCCGGCGTTGGACAGGGCACCGACCACCTGGTCGGACAGGCCCTGGAAGACGCGGGTCCGATCGTCCACGTAGGAGGGCAGGTAGGCGACGCGACAAACGGCCTTCTTGACGTCCGCCGCGTAATTCTCGCAGCGATAGGGAGCGTCGCCCATCATGACGCGGCACAGAACGCCTTTGCAGGCGGCCGAGCGTCCGATCGCGGCGGCTTTCCGCAGATCGGCGCGCTCCGCGCACACCTCGCGCTGGACGCCGTAAGGATAGGCGGCGCACAGGGACTGGTCGCCGGTCAGCTTCTGCAGACCCGCCAGGGCCTCGTCGCGGGACGGCATGGGGTTGAGCGCGGCCGAGTAGGCGGCGATGAAAGGCTCGGGGTCGCCGCGGTAGGCGGCCGCCGCCTGGCACGCCTTGCGCAGAGCCGCGGGCGACGTCAGGCCGTCGAAGAGGGGCGCCAGCCCGACGCAGGCCTCCACGTAGCCGGGGTCTTTGACGTCGTAGGCGCGGTACACGGGCAAAATGGCGGACAGGAGTCGGCAGCGGCCGCGCATGAAATCCTGGGGGTGGGCGGACATGTCGGGCGGGTCCACGTCGTGATCGGTGGCCAGCATGCCGTCGCAGATCGCGGGGTCCTTGCGGGCGTACGCCAGGCAGGCGTTGGCCATCTCCCAATGATCCGGGTCCTTGCCGATGAGCCGGTGGACCTCGCCTTCGATGCCCTTCGAGAACTTATGGGCCTTGTAGTCGGCGGAGATGTCCTGGACGCCGACGGTCTTGGGGCAATTCGAGCCGTCCAATCCGCCGGAGGCCAGACCTTCCATATCTTCCACGACGGACCGGGCGCGCGAGATGGCGTCGTCCACCATGGCCTGCTGGGCGGCGGTGAAATCGCCGGGACCCGGAGCGACGGGGTTGGGCGGGGCCGCCGGTCCGGCGGCGAAAACCGGGACGGCCGCCAGGACCCAGGCGAAAAACGCGGAGAAGGCGCGACCGGACGGGTGTCTCATCTTCATTTCCTGACTCGCCGGATTATAACACGTTCTCCCGCGCCAAGTCCCGTTCGCGGCGGGCCCATTCCAGCCGCGGCGCCAAGGCGGCGGCGAGTTCCAAATCCTTCAGGGCCTCCGCGTTCTTCCCCAGGGCGCGCCGGGCGGCGCCGCGGGTGGCGTAGCCGATCTCGTAGTCGGGGTCCAGGGCCAGGCCGGCGTTCGCGTCGCGCAGGGCCCCCGCCTGATCGCCGTACTTCCTCTTAATCTCCGCCAGCCAGACGCGGATCCAGCCGCACGCGGGTTCGGCGGCCGCGGCGGCGCGGGCGGCGGCGAAGGCTCCGTCCCAGTCGCCCCTCTCCTGGCGGGCGCGGGCCAGGTGGGCCAGCAGCCAGCCGGGACGCGGGGCTTTGGCGACGGCCTCCTCCCAATCCCGCAGGCTCCCTTCCGGATCGCCGACCTCGGGGCTGCGGCGCATGTCGCCGCTCACGGCCAACAGCCAATAGGTCCTCCCGCGGGTTTTCATGGCGCGCTCGGCCAAGGCCAGGAACTTGGGCGGATCATAGCGCCCCTCGCGGTCCAAAAACTTGGTCA
>JAGWMT010000318.1 GCA_028871595.1 Elusimicrobiota bacterium | reverse complement strand
CAGCCCGTCGAAGGCGGACTCCGGAAGGCCGAGCGCCCGCGCGCGGCCGTTCAGGAATGAATCCGCGGCCGCCTCGTCGAGAACCACCGGCGCCGCCGCGACGGGAGGCGCCTCGCCCCGCGCCAGCGCTTCGGCGTAGATCGCCAGGAAGGCGAGGTAGGTTCGCGCCGGGCCGTAATCCCGCTCCGGCAACTTCGGCGACTCCAACTCCCGGGCGCCGGCATGAGCCGTGCGCTTGAACGGCAGCGGCGTCCCGCGCAACTCGAAGGAAATCACGGCCTTGCCGCCCTCCATCCCCCAGTAGCGCAGGCCCACGAAGGCATGCTTCTCGCTGTCGGGATCCTCCGCCGCGGGAACGCTGGGCGCGTTGCGGGCCTTCTCCAGCAGTTCGCGCACGCGCGCGGTGCGGCCCGCGTGCCACGGCATCAAGGACGGATGGATCAGATTCTTCTCGCTTTCGGTCGCGGCCTTGGCGAACAGCGCGTCGTTGACCAGCTGCATGGCGCCGCCCAAGCGATCGATCTGCGCCAGAAGGACCTTGGGCTCGGCCTTCACGAAGACGTGGAACTGCGTCCCGGCGTGGCCGGTGTCGGTGATGACGATCTTCGCCCGCCCCAAGGCCTCGTTCACCGACGCGGCGGGGGTCTCCTTCGAGGTGACGATCTCCGGCTGAAGATAACGCGCTCCGACGGTCCCCGCGTAATGGGCCGGCGGGGCCTCCATGTGCGGATTCACCGTCACGAAGTCGGGCGCCTTCGGCCCGCGCTCGAGGATGAGGCTGACCTTTCCGTTCCATGCGGCGCCCGGACCCTTCTCCGCCGTCACCGCCTTCTCCAGCCGGTCGAGATAGTCCAGCTTCGCCGATAAAGGCCACGCGCGCCAAGCCGCCTCCGGCGTGCCGCGGCCGCGGATTTGCAGAGCGCGGCGAGCGGAAGAGAAGAAACGGGAAACGCCGCCCATGCCGCTCTCGGTCTCCGCCATCAGGCCGGGACGCATTTCGACCGGCCCGTAGTAGCGGAAAATATTCCCTGAAGAATCGCGGGGATCGGGCGCGATCAGGCTGCCCTCGTGCTCCTGCTGGATGAAAACGCCTTCGCGCAGCGGACGGGATGAGACGGATTGGACGATGTCGGAGATCGGCCGGGCGGGCGCGGAGGCGGCCCGGTCGAAAAGCCGGCGACCCGCAACGTCGGCTTCGGCGGTGGAATCCGGGCCCGCCGCGGCGGAAAATCGCTCCGAAGCCGCCGCGACCGGAGCGGCGCGACGCGCCGCCGCCGGAACAGCGGCCGGAGATACGAGCGGTGACGTCAGCGGCGCGGCCAGAAGGGCGGCCTGTGGAACGGACGCCGACGGCGCCAAAGACATGGACATGACCGGAACGACGGTCGTCGCCGGCGCGACCACGGAAGGCGCGGCCTCCACCGCGTCCACGCGGACGTCCGCCGCCCGCGCGCGCGACAGCGCGGCCGTCAGGGTCAAAGCCGTCAAAAGGCGGGCCACAGGCCTCATAATAAGGAGTGTACGGGGCGGACTCCCCCCGCGCCAGGGGTCTTCCGGTCCCTCCGGGCGGGACCCCGAAGACCCCCCGCCGATGTGCTATTATTTTTTCGATTCTGAGAGGAGAAACCATGAACCGCTTGATTCGAACCGCCGTCGTTCTGACCCTCGCCGCGGCGCCGCTGATGGCCGCCGACGCTCCGACCGCCGCCCCCGCCGCGACCACCGTCAAGGCCCCGGCCAAGCCGGCCGCCAAGACCCCGGCCAAGCATGCCGCGAAGTCCGCCTCCGGAGACGCCTTCAAGGACGACAACCAGCGCGCCGCCTACGCCTACGGCTACAAGATCGGCCAGAACCTGGCTCCCGTCGGACTCTCCGAGACCGAGGTGAAGGACCTCGCCGAGGGCCTGCGCGACGCCGCCTCCGGCAAGAACGCCGCCGTCAACATGGCCGTGTATCTTCCGAAGGTTCAGGAGCTGATCCAGGGCCATCTGGCCGCCAAGATCGCGCCCGAGAAGAAGAAGGGCGCCGCCTTCGCCGAGAAGTTCGCCAAGGAACCCGGCGTCAAGCCCATCGACGGCGGGAAGGGCGGGTACATCCAGATGTTGACCGAGGGCAAGGGCGCGATGCCCTCCACCGAGGACACCGTCAAGGTCAACTACCGCGGCACCTTGATCAACGGGACCGAGTTCGACAGTTCCTATAAGCGCAACGAGCCGGCGACCTTCCCTCTCAACCACGTGATCCCGTGCTGGACGCGCGGCGTGGCCATGATGAAGGTCGGCGGCAAGGCCAAGCTCGTCTGCCCGTCCGACATCGCCTACGGCGACGCGGGCGAACCGCGCGCCGGCATCGCCGGAGGCTCGACCTTGGTGTTCGAGGTCGAGCTCCTCGACGTCACGAAGGCCGACGCTCCGGCCGAGCCCAAAGCCGGCAAGAAATGAGCCCGGGCGCCTTCGCGCTCGTCCTCGCTCTCGTCGCTCCGCCGGCGCCGGCCGCTTCCGCGGCCCCGCCGGCGGTCGTGCGTTCGGTGGACCTGGCGCGCTACATGGGGTCGTGGTACGAGATCGCCCATATCCCGAACTTTCCTCAGCGCGGCTGCACGGACACCGTCGTCCATTACCGTCTCGCCCCCGGCGGCGGCTTCGAACTGCTGAACACCTGCTGGAAAGGCGGCGCGTACAAGCCCTATCACGGATGGGCGACGCCGTGGGAAAAAGGCGCGACGGCGAAGTTTCACGCGAAGTTCTTCGTCTTCTTCGGCGGCGACTACTGGATCATCGATCTGGACCCGAACTACCAATGGGCCGCCGTCGGCGATTCCCGACGGACCCAACTGTGGGTGATCAGCCGCACGCAGAAACTGGACGACAAGATCTACGCGGGCATCCTGGAACGCGCCCGAGCCCAGGGTTACGACGTGACCAAACTGGAGCGCACGATCCTGACCGGGAAAAAGTCCGCGGGCTTCCAGTAAGTCGACGTCAGCGACGGGCGCGCATTCGCCGGCGCATCAAGCAATCGTCGGAGACCACCAGGAGGCCGGCCTTGCGCGCCAGCGCCTCCCCTTCCGGGTGGGTGATGCCGTCTTGCAGCCAGAGGGCCTTCGCCTTCTTGGCGATCGCCTCCAGGATCGGCGTCAACGCTTCCTCGGGCCGGCGGAACACGGCGACGACGTCGACGGGAAAAGGAATGTCCGCGACGCTGGGATAGCAGACGACGTTCAGGATGGTCTTGTGGCCGGGATTGACCGGGACGATCCGGTAGCCCTCCCCCATCATGTAAGCCGCGACGTAATGGGACGGACGCGACGGGTTCGGCGAACAGCCCGCGACGGCGATCGTCTTCAGCGCCAGGACGCGCGCGACGACCTCGTCCGCGGACGAGGCGTCGCCGGGCAGCCGGCACGCGCCGTCCGCCACGGAACTAGGACGCCTCGACGCCGACGTGAACGTCGTCCTCTTCGATCTCGATGTGGGCGACGTACGGCCGGCAGCAAACGGTGCAGTCCTGATCGAGCGACTGACCGTCCATCTCGGTGATCACGTGGATCTCGGTGCCTTCGCCGCAGTGCGGACATTCGATGGGCACCCATTGATCGAGGCGCACGGTCTCGGCCTCGACCTTCGCTTCGGACAGCACGGTCTGCATCACCTTCTCCGCGGTGTGCCGCTCGTGCGCGTCCTCGTGATCCTCGGCGGGCTTCTTCGCTTTTTTCGGCTT
>JAGWMT010000317.1 GCA_028871595.1 Elusimicrobiota bacterium | reverse complement strand
AGCTCCGACAAGGACCTGCTCATCTCCGACGAATTGAAACACGCGTCCATCATCGACGGCGGCCGGCTGTCGAAGGCCGTGCGCAAGATCTACCCTCACGGCGGCATGAAGGCGCTGCAGGCCATTCTGGAAAGCCCGGAAGCCAAGGCGGCACGGCGGCGGATGATCGTGACCGACGGCGTTTTCTCGATGGATGGAGACGTCGCGCGACTGCCCGAGATCGTCGCGCTCGCCGAGAAATATGATGCTTTCGTGATGGTGGACGACGCTCACGCGTCGGGTGTCATGGGCAAGAACGGCCGCGGCACGCCCTCGCATTTCGGCGTGTCCGACAAGGTCCAAATCCAGATCGGCACTTTGTCCAAGGCGGTTGGCGCGGTGGGCGGCTACGTGGCCGGCGAGCGGCGCCTGATCGACTACCTGACCTCGGTGGCCCGGCCGTTCATCTTCTCCAGTTCCTTGCCGCCGTCCGTTGTGGCCTCGTGCTCCGCGGCGGTGGACGTGATGCTCGACGAGCCGGAGCGCATCGCCAAGCTGTGGGAGAACGCCCGCCATCTGAAAGAAGGCCTCAAGAAACTCGGCTTCGACACCGGCGCCTCCGAGACGCCCATCACGCCCGTGATGATCGGCGATACGAAAAAGGCCCAAGCCTTCTCCGCCCGCCTGTTCGAGGAGGGGGTCTTCGCTTTGGCCATCTGCTTCCCGATCGTGGCCCGCGGCAAGGACCGCCTGCGCACCATCGTCAGCTCGGGTCATACGGCGAAGGACCTGGACTTCGCGCTGGAGAAGTTCGGCAAGGTCGGCAAGGAACTCGGGCTGATCAGAAGCGCCTGACTGTGTCCGGACATGGTTGAGCACGTTAGGGGCCTTGAATTATCTTACGCGGGGGGTGCACTCTGCGGGTGCAAGGCATTGCCGCCGTCCTGCTCGCGTCCCAGCGCTACGAGATCGCGGACCTTCAGCGAACGGGTCATGCGCACCCCGCGCTTCAACTTCTGCGGCATTATGCCGGCATGAGCGCGCTCCGCATCGTCTCGTTCCTGCCGGCGGCGACCGAGATGATCTACCTGCTGGGGCTGGGCGACCGCCTGGTCGGACGCAGCCACGAATGCGATTATCCCGCGCAGGCCCTGGAGAAGCCCGTCCTGGTGGATTGCGCCGTGGACATGTCGCGGATGTCCATGGGAGAGATCGACGCCGCGGTGAGCGCTCGCATCGCCTCGGGCCTGAGCCTTTACGCGGTGGACGAGGCCAAGCTGCGCGCGGCGGCGCCCGATCTGCTGATCACGCAGAACCTCTGCCAAGTGTGCGGCCCCGCGGGCAACGAGGTGTCCCAAGTCCTGAAGACGATGAGCGCGCCGCCGAAGATCCTCTGGCAGACGCCGCGCACGTTCCAGGAGGTCCTCGACGCCGTGCGAGAGCTCGGCCGGGAGACCGGGACCGCGGAGAAGGCCGACGATTGGGCGCGGGGGGCGCTTTCCCGCGTCCGGGAGATTTCCTCCGCGACCCAGGGTCTTCCGCGGGTCCGGGTCGCGTTTCTGGAGTGGGTGGACCCCGTCTACTGCGGCGGGCATTGGATTCCGCGGATGCTGGAATGGGCGGGAGGCACGGACCGCAACTCCAAGGACGGAGCGGATTCGGTTCGGATTCCATGGGAGGCGGTGCTCGAGAGCCGGCCCGAGGTGGTCATCGTGTCTCCCTGCGGATTCAAGACCGCCAAGGCTTTGGAGCAGGCGGAACAGCTCCGGCGGAGGCCCGGCTGGGGAGACGTTCCGGCCGTGAAGGCGGGGCGGGTGTACGCCGTCGACGCCAACTCCTATTTCGCCCGGCCCGGCCCGCGCGTCGTCGAGGGCGTGGAACTGCTGGCGCACCTGCTGCACCCGGACGCGATCGGCTGGACCGGGCCCGCGGACGCGTACCGCCCAGTGGAATTGCCCGTCGGGTCTTGACATCGGACGTGTTCCGTTGTATCATACTTTCAGTAAATACTGAAAGTATATGAAACCGCCTCCTCCCGCCTCCTCCGCCGGACTGAACGCCTCCCGCCGGCGCTTCGTCGCCGCCTGGGGGGACATGGCGTCGAACTGGGGCATCAACAAGACCATGGCCCGGATCCACGCCCACCTGATGGCGTCCGAGACCGCGCTTTCCACCGATGAGATCATGGAGGCGCTCGCGATCAGCCGCGGCAACGCCAATATGAACATCCGCGCCTTGGTTGATTGGGGCCTGGCGAGGCGCGTTTCCGTGGGAAGCGAACGAAAAGAGTATTTCCAAAGCGAGAAGGACGTTTGGCATATGTGCTGCCGCATCGCCCGGGAGCGCAAGAAGCGGGAGATCGAGCCCGTGATCGGGACCCTCGAGGAATGCCTGCGCGAGGCGGGGGAAGGCAAGGAAGCCGCCGCCTTCAAGAAAAGGATGACCGAACTGCTGGAACTGGTCCGGATGCTCGATTTCGTGCTGGGCAAGGTCGCCCGACAGGAGAAAAACGCCGTGATGCCCAAGCTTTTAATGCTGATGAAGGCGATGGGCTAGGCGGCGTTTGGTATAATCATGACCCCCATGCCGATCTCGCTGTTGAAGGTGGAAGACTCCCTCGCCAAGGTGCGTTCCGGGCTGGAAAACCGCGCGCGCCGCATCGAGGGGCGGGTCGGCCAGGAACTGGCGGCCCATATCTCCCGGCCCGGCAAGATGCTCCGCGCGCGCTTCGCTTTGCTCCTCTCCGGCGCTTTGGGCGTGGACGAGGCCAAGGCCGAGGGCGTGGCGCGCGCCATGGAGCTGGTGCACAACGCCAGCCTCCTCCACGACGACTGCGTGGACGAGGCCGAACTGCGCCGCGGCCATCCCACCCCCAACAAGGTTTTCGGCACCACCACCGGCCTCCTGCTGGGCGACCTGGCCTTCGCCCAGGGCCTGGAAGAGGCCATCGACATCTCCCCCAACGCGCCCAAGCTGCTGGTCACCACCGTGCGCGAGATGACGGTGGGCGAACTGCAGGAGGAGTTCCTGAAGGGTTCCTTGACCGTGGACGAGAAGGCCTACATGGGCGTGGCCTCGCGCAAGACCGGCGCGCTGTTCGAGTGGGCCGGCGCCGTGCTCTCGGAACTCAGCCCTTTCCCGCACGAGCAGGCCGATCCGCCGCGCCTGGCCTGCGCCGCCGGCATTTTGCTCCAGATCGTGGACGACATCCACGATTACACGCTCACCGAGCGCGTCTCCGGCAAGGACGCGGCCCAGGACCTCTACAACCGCAAGCTGACCTTGCCGTGCATCTACGCGCTTCAGGACCCGGAGTCGCGCGAGGGCTTCCTGAAGCTGTGGGAGAACGCCGCGACCGAACCCGGCGCGGCGGCCAAGATCGCCAAGTTCCTGAAGGACGGCGGCCACATCCGGAAGACGCGCGAGACCGGCCGCCAACTGGTGGATTCCATGCTGGCCATGATCCGCAAGCTCCCCGTGCAGGCCGAGGCCAAGGAGCTGGCGTTCTTCGTGGAGATCATGGCCAAGAGGGAGTTCTAGCCGTGTCGTACGAGGCCCTGCTGCGCAAGGCGTGGAAAAGCGGGGACTTCGCCGTTTCCGAGGCGGAGGCCGCCCAAGCGGACCCCGCCGACGAGGCCAGCATCCGCAAGGTGCGCCTCGAGATGGAAGAGATCGCGGCGCGCGAGACGTGGGACGCCAACTCCTGCCTCGTCGCCCATAGAGAGGGAATCATGAAACTCGCCCCGTTCGTGAAGTTCCGTGA
>JAGWMT010000316.1 GCA_028871595.1 Elusimicrobiota bacterium | reverse complement strand
TCCACGGACTGGGCCAAGGTCAGGTTCATCTTCCAGTTGCCGGCGATCAAGGTGCGGCGCAGGGGGCTGCTCATGAAAATTCCTCGTCCCGGGCCATGCGTGGACATTTTGTCCACATCCTTCTCCTCAAGCCCGGTCAGGGCTTATTGTAGGACGGACCGGGGGCGGAAGTCAATGACCGTTCGCGGCCCAATCACGAAAGGCGCGAAACACCGGGCCCAGGCGCCGGGTCGGACCGAAATCGGGGGCGGGATTGGGGTTCAGAAGGCTGGACAGGCTGTCGCGGCGGGCGGGAAGACGCAGGCTGATCGCCTCGGCCAGACCAAGGCCGCCCAGCATGAGGGCCGAAGGGACCGGAAGAAACAACGGCTTGCGTCCTACCCGGCCCGCGATCATCCGGAGGACGCCGGCAAACGACACGGCCTCCGGATGGGCCAAGGTCACGGGACCGCCGGCCACGGAGGGGTCCCAGTCCAGCGCCGCGACCAAGGCGGCCGACACGTCATCCGCATGACCCAGCAACAACGGCTGATGTCCGCCGTCAGGCAGGGGCAGGACCGGCAAACAACAAAGGCGGGATAACGTTCCGAACATACCCCCAGGACCGTCGCCGTACACCAGGCCGGGCCGGACCGCGATGCCGCCGGCTTTCAGCGCCATGTCTTCCAATTCGAGTTTGGCGCGGCCGTAATCGGAACGGCAGCCCTCGAACGCGCTCACGGAGGAGACCGCCACGATGCGCCTCACCCCGGCGGCACGCGCGGCGTCGAATAAACGGCGGGAGCCGTCCACATTCACACGGCGTTGTTCTTCCGCGCCGAAGGCGCGGAAGTCGTGGGCGGCATGGATGACCGCATCCACCTCATGAAATATTTTCGGATCAACAGGTTCGCCCAGCCGGAAGGCGACGTCGTTCGGACCCGACGGGGTCCGGACCAAACGACGAACGATATTCCCCGAGGCGCCAAGGGCGGCCGCGATACGGCCGCCGACATAACCGGATGCGCCGGTGACGGCGACCAAACGGCTCACCCCCCCTCCTGCGCCGCGATGGAAGCGATGCGGTGGGCGTTGGCCATAACGGTGTATGTCAACGTCGCCGCCGACAGGCTGGGAAGCACCGACGAATCAACCAAATGGACGCGATCCAACCCCGGAAGGCGACCGGAAATATCCGTCTCGAACGGCTCCGGCGATCGGCGCATGGGGAATATCCCCCCGACATGATTGCCTTCGCCGGGATTTCCCACGCTTAACATCGGCGTCAACGCCGTGAATCCCAGCTCCGAGCGGAGACCGCGCAGGCGCGCGGCGATGGCACGGATGCGGCGGCGCAGGTTCTTCTCCGGCCGCGCGCGCAGGACCAGCCTGCACTCCTCGCCCTCGCGGCGCGCGGTCAGGCGCACGCCCTCGCCCTCGTCGGAATGCAGATAGCCCTGGATGGCCAGCAGGCGCCCCGAGAAGGCGCGCTCCACCGTTGCGGCCAGCGGGCCGGCCCAACGCGCCGCGCGCCTCAGGCGGTCGGCGGTGAACTCGTTGCGGGTATAGATCTGCATGTGGACGAGCCGGCGGGACAGCGCCGGATCGCTCAGCTCCAGGAAGATCTGGGCCAAGGTCAACGCCCGTCCGCCCTCGGTCCCGGACGCGTTTTCCGCCATCACGGCGGGAAGGAGGAAGTAGGGCTGGAACCGCATGGTCAGTTCCCGGCCGCCCAGGTCCAGGGACGCCAGCACGACGCGCGCGGTGGCGAGCGGGCCGCAGGCCAGGAACACGCGGTTCCCCTCGAAGCGGAGCGGAGATCCGTCGGCGAGACGCCGGGCGACGACCGTCGCGCCGCGGGGAGACGACTCCACGCGCAAGGCGCGGATTCCCGATTCGTAGCGGAAGCCCGGGCGAAGCTTGAGACGTTCGACTTCCTGGGCCGAGTTCCAGATCGAACCGTAAGGACAGCCGGACAGGCACAGGCCGGAACGGCGGCAGGCCTTGCCGCCTGGGTTATCCTCCGTGCGCACGGCCAGCCGGGACGCGCCGAAGCGCAGGCCGGCCCGTGCCAACGGTTCCGCGCCGCCGCGCAGGCGCCCCAGCAGGACCCGGGCCTGAGGAGACGGCTCCGCCGCCGGGCGCGGCGGGACGTGGAAAGGGAATAGATCCTCCAACTCGCCGCGGGACGCGGCGATCCCCAGCAGGCCGGCCGCCGCCGCGTAGTGCGGAATCATCTCGGCGGCGCTCACCGGCCAGGATTCGAAATCCGCGTCGGGCGCGGGCAGAACCGCCGCGCCCCAGACGTTGCTGAGGCCGCCCTTGGCCCGGGAGACGAGGCATTTGGTCCCGTGCTCCTCCAGACCCGACGCCGCTCCCAAAGCGTACGGGAACGCCGAGCCGAAGCTGCGCTTCGGCATGGGCGCGTCCAGGGGATTGCGTATGCGCTCGACCCGCGCCGGGTCCCAATCTTCCGGATCGCGCGCGGCCAGCGACGCGACGACGCCCGCGCGCTCGGGGTCCAGCTCCGCGCCGGCGTCCAGTATGGTGACGGGCAGGCCGCGGTCCAGCAGGGCCTTCGCGGCCGTCGCGCCCGAGGGACCCGAGCCGACGACGTAGTTCATGCCGCCTAGAACTCGGACAGCGGCAGGACGACCTCGCCCAGCCGGCCGGGGTTGTACTCGCCGCCGTGCACGGCCTTCTTGTCGCGCTTCACGCGCACGCCGTACACGCCGGCCTTCTTGGCCTCCAGCAGCTCGCGGTCGCCGTCGCCGAAGAAAAGGACGTAGCGCCCGTCCTGCAGGTGAAGGTGCAGATCCGCCGGATCGGAGACGAACACGAAGCCCCGGGGCGCCAGGTGGCGCCATTCCTTCTTCAACGCCTCGCCGCCCGCGGCGCCGCGCTCGGCCAGGATCAGGACGCGGAAGCCGAAGCCGCGGAACAGGCAGGCCAGGGCGTAGGGCACGATCTTCGGCGTCTCCAAATCGTAGGCGTTGTTGACGATGGTCCAGTACTCGGGCCCGCGCAGCTGCTGCGCCTGCGTGCGGCTTTCCGCCTTCTCGAACGACGGGGCGGAGTGGACCAAGGTGTCGTCGTAGGTGAACGCGACGCCCAGGCGCGCGATCGTGACCAGGCTGAAGACCAGCCCCCACACGCTCATCATCGCCAGGATCTTCTTGGTCGTGGTCCAGGTCTGCTCGACTTTCGCGCGGACGTCCTTGAGCACCATTAGTCCCCCAGGGCCTTCAGCCGCCCCGCGGGGGGCGGAGAGATCGTCTTCTGCTTCTCGGCGCAGACGCGCATCGCGTCGCGCGCCAGCATCCCCGTCGGCCGCGACGACAGGGCCCGCGCGAACTCCTCGTAGCTTCCGGCCAGGAAATCGAGCGTGGCGACCGCGTAGATCTTCTTGTCGTCGAGCGGCGCGCCGCCGACGGTCGCCGCGGACAGGTGCCGGTGGCGCCGCGCCAACGGCCGGAACTCCGCCGTCATCCCGCCGATCTGCGCGACCCGCGGCGAACCCAGGACGTGGTCCAGGGCGGAGCGCAGCAGCGCCCCGTTCATGCGCAGCACGACGATCTCGTCGTCGAACGGCATGGCCTGGAACAACGCCCTCAGAGTCACCGGCCCGGCGGGCACGTCGGCGCGGATGCCGCCGCCGTTCATGATCACCGCGTCCGCGCCGGTCAGGCTCTTGAAGCAGTCGGCCATCCAGGAGCCGAGCCCCGATTCCCCGGGGCCGACGCCGCGATCCATGTCCGCCGTCGC
>JAGWMT010000315.1 GCA_028871595.1 Elusimicrobiota bacterium | reverse complement strand
CAAGGTCCCGTTCATGATCGACTCCACCGACGCGGCGGTCATGGAGGAGGCGCTCAAGCGCGCCCCGGGCAAGTGCGTGCTGAACTCCGTCAATTTGGAGGACGGCGAGGAGCGCTTCGAGGCCGTCATCCCCCTGGTCCACGCGTACGGCGCGGCCTTGGTGGTGGGCACCATCGACGAGGACAAGATCATGGGCATGGGCCTGACGCGGGCCCGGAAGCTCGCCATCGCCGAACGCTCCTTCAACCTGTTGACGACGAAGTACGGCATCGCTCCCGAGGACATCATTTTTGATCCGTTGGTCTTCCCGGCCGGCACCGGGGACAAGAATTACTGGGGCTCCGCCGTCGAGACGATCGAGGGCATAAGGATCATCAAGGCCGCGATGCCGCGATGCCGGACCATATTGGGCATCTCGAACGTGTCCTTCGGTCTGCCGCCCGCCGGCCGGGAGATCCTCAACTCGGTCTTTTTGCATCACTGCGTCGAGGCAGGTCTCGACATGGCGATCGTGAACGCGGAAAAGCTCGCTCGCTATTCCCAAATTCCCGATCTCGAGAAAAAGCTCGCCTGGGACCTTCTCTCTTGGAAGGGCCCCGGAGACCCGGCGCATCCCAAGGAGTTCGACGCCGTCGCGGTCTTCTCCGAGCACTTCCGGGCGGTCAAAACGGTGGAGAAATCCCCGTCGGAACGTCTCAAGCTGCCCATCAACGAACGCGTCGCGCGAAACGTCGTGGAGGGCTCCCAGGAAGGCCTCAAGGCCGACCTGGATGAACTGCTCAAGACGTTGAAGCCGCTGGAAGTCATCAACGGGCCCCTGATGAACGGCATGGACGAAGTGGGGCGTCTCTTCGGCGCCAACACGATGATCGTGGCCGAAGTGCTCCAATCGGCCGAGGTCATGAAGGCGGCGGTCGCACATCTCGAACCGCACATGACCGTCGCGGACTCCGCCACGCGCGCCACGATTCTTTTAGCGACGGTGAAGGGCGATGTGCACGACATCGGAAAAAATCTCGTCCACATCATCCTCAAGAACAACGGCTATAAAGTCGTGGATCTCGGCATCAAGATCGCGCCCGAGCAGCTCTTGGCCGCCGTGAAGGAACATGCGCCCGACGCGATCGGCCTGTCGGGGTTGCTGGTCAAGTCGGCCCAAATGATGGTCATCACCGCCGAGGACCTGACGGCCGCGGGCATCCGCCTGCCGGTACTGGTGGGAGGCGCCGCGCTGTCGCCGCGCTTCACGGCCAAGCGCATCGCCCGGGCGTACGACGGGCCGGTGTTTTACGCGAAGGACGCGATGACCGGGCTGTCTTTGGCCAACGACTATTTCGGCGAGAAGCGCGAGCTCCTGCTGAACAAGAACCGGGAGATCCAGGAATACCTGCGCACGGAGTCGCCCACGGCGGCGGTCACCGACGCGGCCGCGGTGGCCGAGACGCCGCGCTTCACGGTCACGCACGCGGATACGCCCCCGGCGCCGCCGGACCTGAAGCTGCACGTGGTGTCCGACTTCGACGTGGAGGAAATATTCAAATTCGTGAACCCCATCATGCTGTACGGAAAACATTTGGGGCTCCGGGGAAATTTGGAGCAGCTTCTTCGCGACAAGAACCCGAAAGCGGTGGAGTTGACGAAGCGCGTCCAGGCTCTCCAGGACGAAATTCTCGAAAAGAAGATGATCACGGCCAAAGCCGTGTATAAATTCTTCGTCGCGAACAGCGACGGCGACAAAATCCATCTATACGACTCGCCGAAGGCGGCCGTTCCGCTGGCCAGCTTCGATTTCCCGCGCCAGCCGTCGGGCGAGCGCCTGTGCCTGGCGGACTTCGTCCGCCCCGCCGCGGACGGCCGCGATTACGTGGGCATGTTCGTGGTCACCTGCGGGGCCGGCATCCGGGCTTTGTCCGACACGTACCGGGACTCCGGGGAATACCTGCGCTCCCACGCGCTTCAAGCCATCGCGGTGGAGTCGGCCGAAGGCTTCGCGGAGCTGCTGCACGACCGCCTGCGCAAGATGTGGGGCATCGGCGACCCCGCGGGCCTGCCGGTGCGCGAGAAGTTCCAGGGGCACTACCGCGGCAAACGCTTCAGCTTCGGCTACCCGGCCTGCCCGAACCTGGAGGATCAGACCAAGCTGTTCGCTTTGCTCCAGCCCGAGAAGCACGTGGGCGTGGAGCTGACCGAGGGCTTCATGATGGAGCCGGAGGCCAGCGTTTCGGCCTTGGTCTTCCATCATCCGCAGACGCGCTACTTCTCCGTGGGGGAAGCCGCGATCGCCGCGGCGGAGTGATGCTGCTCCTTCCGGCGCTTCTGCTCGCGGCGTCGGCGCGGGCGGCGACGCCGGAGGCGACGGTCCAGGCGGCCTTGGCCCGCGTGGACAAGTTGGTGGCCCAGGAACCGGGCCACGACCGGGAGTACGTCGCCGGTCTCGACAAGAGGGCCGAGGCATTATTCTCCGAGATCAAGCCGTTAGGCTGGCATGCCGCCGTGCCTCTGGGTGCGGCCGCCCGTGATTTGAAGAAGGCGCCCAAGACCCGGCTGTTCGCCGTGACGTTTCTCTCGAAACTAAATGACCCCGCCGCCTTCCCGCCGCTCTCCGCGGTCCTGCTGGATCCGGCGCAAGACGCGGACGTCCGCCTGGCGGCGGTCCAGGGCCTCATCGCGCTGGACGTGCCTCCCAAAGCGGCCCGCCGCACGTTCTGCGCGGCCGCCGCCCAAGAAGGCGCCCCGCGCGAGGTCGAAGCCGAGGCGCTGATCGCCCTCTCGCGCCTGGGCTGCGACGACGCCGCCCCGCTGGCGCGCGTCGCGCGCGCCTACGGACCGCGCCCCGCCGGCGCGGACCGGCGCGACGTCCTGCGCGCGCTGGCCGCCCTGGGCCGCTCCCGCGGAGAGGATGCGGCGCGCGCCCTTTTGGCGCTGATCAACTGGTACCCGCCGGAAAGCCCGGGGCGCGCCGCCGCCGTCGCCGCGCTGGGCGAGCACCGCGACGACCTGGCCACCACGCTGAAGCGGGAGTCTTTCCCCGCGATCCGCGACGCGCTCCGCTCCGAAAGCGCGGAGCCCGCGTCCATGGTGGTCCTGATCCGCCTGGCCGACGCCTTCGGCCCCGAGGCCGACGCGCTCCTGCTGCCGCTGGCCTCTCATCCCGACGCCGAGGTCCTGGCCGCCGCCGCCGAGGCGCTGGCGCGCCGCCGGCTCATCGCCGCCCTGCCGGCGCTGGAGAAAATCCAGGACGGCGCCCTCTCCGACCCGCGCTACGCCCCCAAGCCCGGCCGCCCCGATCCCGCCGAGCTGCTGTCCCGTCTGGAAGGCGCCGTCGCCGCGCTCCGCCGGGCCCGCGCCGCGGCGCGTTGACAATGCCCCCCCTTCCCGTTATACTGCGCTCATGACCCGCATCGCGGTTTACCCCGGCAGCTTCGACCCCCTCACGCGCGGACACCTGGACATCGTCCAGCGCGCCTCGAAGATTTTCGATCACGTGATCGTGGCCGTCTCCAACAATTCCTCGAAGAAGAACGTCTTCTCCGCCTCGGAACGCATCGAGATGGTGGAGGAGGCCATCCGCGGCCTGCCCAACGTGGACGTGGACGCTATCAGCGGCCTGCTGGTGGACTACATGCGCCGCAAGAAGGCCCGCGTCCTGATCCGCGGCCTGCGCGTGGTGTCCGACATGGACTACGAGTTCCAGCTGGCGTCGTTCAACCGGCGCCTGTACAAGGAAGTGGAGACCGTGTTCCTGAT
>JAGWMT010000314.1 GCA_028871595.1 Elusimicrobiota bacterium | reverse complement strand
GTCGGACTTCGTCCGCCGCGAATTGGCGTCCCCGGACGGCGCGACCTTGTGGCACCGCTGGCGAGCGGGGTCCCGCGCGGTGGCGGGGCTGGCGGACGATTATGCCTTCACGGCTCAGGGGTTGATCGATCTGTACGAGGCCGGGTTTGAGCCGCGCCATCTCGCCTGGGCTTTGACGTTGGCCGAATCGGCGATCGCGCGCTTCGGCGCGCCGGGCGGGGGTCTGTATCAGACGGCGGCCGGCGAGGCCAAGGAATTGTTCGCGCGCGCGCTCGAGGATCATGACGGCGTGGAGCCGGCGGCCAGCTCCGTGTTGGCCGACGCCGCGCTGCGCCTGCACGAGCTCACGGGCCGCGCGGGCCTGCGGCGTTATGCCGATGAGACCTTGGAGCGCTTCGGCGCGCGCGCGGCGGAGCGTCCGCTGGCGATGCCGTATCTTTTGTGCGCCTTGGACCGGGCCCTGGGGGCGCCGAAGACGGCGGTGATCGCGGGGTTGGATCTGCCCGGGGGCGCGGAGCTCCTGACGGCCGTGCGAAAAACATTGCGGCCCGACGTGTCCGTGGCCGCTTTCACGGATAAAACACGGGACGACTTATCGGCGCTGCTGCCCGCCGTGGCCAGTATGCCGCGCGCGCCGCGCGCGGCGATATTTATTTGCGTGAACCATGCCTGCGGCTTGCCGTTGAGCTCCACGGCCGAAGTCGAGAAACGTATGGGGGATATATGAAGACCGAGAAATCTCCCGAGGAAAAAGCGCGGACGAAGAGACTCAACGCGGACATCATGATCGCCGCCGGGGCGATCATGGCGCTGTGCGGCCTGGCCGGCGCGATCATCGCGCTCAGCGGCCGGGGCGACGCGCCGGACTGGCTGTTCGGGGGGAGCGGTTCGGCCCGGGCGGTGACCGGGGACTGGCGCAACGCCGCGCCGCGCGTGGCCTTCCGGAGCTGGGGCCCGGCCCCGTTCGCCCGCGCCAAGAAGGAAGGGAAGCTGGTGCTTCTTTTCATGGGGCCGTCGTACAGCGCCGCGACCGCGCGCATGGCGGCCGAGACCTTCGGCGATGCCGGGACCGCCGCCTTCGTGGATGCGGCTCTGGTGCCCGTGCGCGTGAAGTCCGAGGATTATCCCGATTTGGACCGGCGCTACCGCTCCGGCGGCTGGCCGGTGGTGGCCTTGCTCCTGCCCGACGGGGTGGCGCTGGATGCCGGGACGTCCATGACGCCGGAGACGTTCCGGCGCTGGGCGGGGACCGTGGCCGGCAAGGCCGCCGCGCATCCCGAACTGCTGGCCCGCGCCGACGCCGAGGCCGCCGCCCGCAGGGCCCAGGCCGCGGCCGCGCGCCTGCGCGTGGGGACGCCCGTCACGGCCGAGGCCGCCGAGGCCGCCGTCCAGGACGCGCTGGCGGACGCCTGGGACCGCTCCCGCCGCACCTTCGACCGGCGCGGCCCGCGCTTCCCGCGCTTCGAGCGCATCGCGGCCTTGGCCTCCATGAAGGGGGACTGGGCCCGGAACCTGGCGGCCGAGGCGGCGAAGGGCGCCCTGATCTTCCAGGACCCGCGCGACGGCGGCTTCCTGCGCGTCGCCAATCCCGACGGCACGCCCGCGGCGCTGGAGAAGACCGCGGCCGTCCAGGCCGGCGCCCTGGACGCCTTGTGCGCGCTGGAGCCCGCGGCCGCGCGGCGGGAGCTGGCGTTCCTGGACAGGTCGTTCACGCCCCGGGGCGGGCCGGCGCGCTGGCGCGGCTGGGAGTCCGGCTACGCGCTGGACGTCAAGCGCTTCACCGCATCGGACGGCGCGAATTTCGACCGCTTCCGGGCGGAGGGTTGGCGCGAGGTGGGCGACGGCCGGCTGGGCGACGACGCCGAGCTGTCCCGCGCGGTCCTGTCCTGCGCCGCGGCGTCGCCCGCGGAGAAGATCCGCGCGCGGCGCGTGATCCTGCGCGCGGCGGCGTATTTCGATCAGGCCGCCGACGTCCACGATCCCCGGCTCTTATTGGACGACGCCGTCGCCTTGGGGCCGGCTTTGCTGGCCGCGGGGGAGACGCGCCGGGCGCTGACGGTGTGGCGCTGGATGGAGAAGAACATGGCCGACGGACCCGCGTTCCTGGACCGCGCCGCGACCGGGGTCCTGCCGCCGGAGGCCGACCGCACGGCCGTTCCCGAGCTCAACGCCCGGGCGCTGGCCTTCGCGCGGCGCCTGGCGGCGCTTCTGCCCGAGTCCGCGTCGCGCGACGTGCGCAACCGCGCGGGACTGCTGTACGCCTGGCTGTCCGGGCGCTCCTCGGAGCTCGATCCCGCCGCGTGGGCCGCACTGGCGGCCGGCGCCCCGCGCTAGCGGCGCGAGCCCAGGCGGGTGTAGGCGATCTCGGTCTGGCCCGTGTAGATCTGCCGCGGGCGGCCGATCTTGAAGTTCGGGGCCTCGTTCATTTCCTTCCATTGGGCGATCCAGCCGGGCAGGCGCCCGATGGCGAACATCACGGTGAACATGCTCGTGGGGATGCCGATGGCGCGGTAGATGATGCCGCTGTAGAAGTCCACGTTCGGGTACAGCTTGCGGGAGACGAAATACTCGTCCTTCAGAGCCGCTTCCTCGATCTGCTTGGCGATGTCCAGCAGGGGGTCGTTGATGCCCAGCTTGTTGAGGATGGTGTCGCAGGCCTTCTTGATGATCTTGGCGCGCGGGTCGAAGTTCTTGTAGACGCGGTGGCCGAAGCCCATCAGGCGCGCGCCGTTCTCCTTGTTCTTGACCTTGGCCAGGAAGTCGCGCGGGTCGATCTTGTTGTCCAGGATGAACTGGAGCATCTCGATGACCTCCTGGTTGGCGCCGCCGTGGAGCGGGCCCCACAGGGCGGAGATGCCGGCCGACACCGAGGCGAACAGGCTGGCGCGGCTGGAGCCGACCATGCGCACGGTGGACGCGGAGCAGTTCTGCTCGTGGTCCGCGTGCAGGATCAGCAGGAGATCCAGGGCCTTGGCCACCTCGGGGTCGGGCTCATAGGGCTCCGCCGGAACGGCGAACATCAGCTTCAGGAAGTTGGACGCGTAGTCCAGGCCGTTGTCCGGGTAGATGAACGGGTGTCCGATGGACTTCTTGTGGGAGTACGCCGCGATGGTGGGCAGCTTGCCGAGCAGGCGGTAGATCGAGATGTCCAGGTCCTTGGCGGCGTGGCCCGGGGCGTTCTGGTAGAAGGTGGAGAGCGTGCTGACCGCGGAGGCCAAGGTGGCCATCGGATGCGCGTCGCGGGGGAAGCCCTCGTAGAAGTGCTTCATGTCCTCGTGGAGCATGGTGTGGCGCGTGATGTTCGTGGTGAACGCGGCCAGCTCCTTCTTGTTGGGCAGGCGGCCGTAGATCAGCAGGTAGCTGGTCTCCACGAAGGTGGACTGCTCGGCCAACTGCTCGATGGGGACGCCGCGGTAGCGCAGGATGCCCTTCTCGCCGTCCAGGAAGGTCACGGCGCTGAGGCAGGAGCCGGTGTTCAGGTAGCCGTTGTCGTAGGTGATGACGCCGGTCTTGGCGCGCAGCTCGGTGATGTCGATGGCGCGCTCGCCCTCGCTGCCGACGATCATCGGCAGCTCGTACTCCTTTCCGTCGATCTTCAGCAGCGCGGTATTGGCCATGCGGTCAGAAGTCGTCTTTGGCGGCGGCGGAGCCGGGGGCCGGCTTCGGCTTGAGCGAGTACAGGTACTCGACCAAGGCGTCGATCTCGTCGGGCTTGAGCTGGTCGCCCCACTTCGGCATATGAATCAGCGCCGG
>JAGWMT010000313.1 GCA_028871595.1 Elusimicrobiota bacterium | reverse complement strand
GCGCCACCGTCGTGATTTTCGCGTCGTCCATGATGATCGTCATGGACCCAGGTTACCACGCGCCGACAACGACTCACGAAGTCCTCTTCAGGCTCATTTTGTGTGAGAAACAGCCTATTCTTCGGGCTCATCTTGTGTGAGATAAGACTACCCCTTGAGCCCTCGACGGGCATTTGCTATCATTAACCACCATGTCCCAGAAGACCTATATCCATCCTCCTCGCCAAGCCGCCGCTGAACGCCGCTGGCACCACATCGATGCCAAAGGGCTAGTCCTCGGCCGCATCGCGACGAAGGCCGCCACGCTCCTGCGCGGCAAGCACAAGCCGACCTACACCGATTTCATCGACTGCGGCGACTTTGTCGTCGTGACGAACATGAAGCAGGTGAAGCTCACCGGCAACAAGCTGGACCAGAAGTTCTACTTCTCGCATTCCGGCTACGCCGGCGGCGCGAAGGTCATGCCGATGAAGCGTCAGATGGAGCGCGATCCGCGCCGCGTCATGATGCTCGCCGTGCGCCGGATGCTCCCGAAGAACCGCCTCGCGCGCAAGCAGCTGGTGCGCCTCAAGGTCTACGTCGGCGACAAGCACCCGTATCTCAACATGCAAGCGAAGGCCAAGTAATCATGGGTAAGAACGAAGAGCTCCGGGCGACCGGCCGCCGCAAGAACGCCATCGCGCAGGTCCGCCTCATCGCCAAGGGCGAGGGCAAGATCACCGTCAACAAGAAGCCCGTCGAGGGCTATTTCCACGGTCTTCCGCACCAGGTGCGCGACGTGCGCTCCCCCATCGAGCTGATCGAGGGTTCCAAGAGCCACGACTACGTGGTCAAGGTCATCGGCGGCGGCATCTCCGGCCAGGCCGGAGCGGCCCGCCACGCGATCTCCCGCGTGCTGGTGAAGCTCGACGACAAGAACAAGAAGGTTCTGAAGGCCGCCGGCTTCCTGACGCGCGACCCCCGCATGGTCGAGCGCAAGAAGGCCGGTCAGCCGAAGGCCCGCAAGCGCTTCCAGTACTCGAAGCGCTGAGTCGAGCGTCTCCCCATGGAGACGATCAAGATCAAAGGACTGGCCCGTCTCGCCGCGGCGATTTTCGCCGGGTGGGGCGGGCTGGTCGCTTTTAAGGGTCTTTGGGACCTGTTCGTGGGCGAGCCGGAGGCCAACCTGTACGCGCCGCACAAATGGGCCTTCGTGAGCGAGGCGCAATGGCTGCGCTGGGCCGGCTTCGAGCTGGTGTACGGGCTGGCCTGCGTGGGCCTGGCGTGGTACTGCGTGCGCTGGTCCCGCCGCCTTCCCGAGACGGTGGAGCGGGTCCGGCGCGAGCCGGAATTCACTCTTTTCGATTAGCCCGTGCTGAAAGTGGGCTGCGTCGGGTTTCCCGTCGGAATGGACAGATATTGGCGCTCCCTGTCCTTCGTCGAGGCGAAGACGGGCGAGGTCATGCCGCGCGCGGCCACCTTGGCCGGCTGGCGGACCGGCATTCCCGCCGAGGCGGAGTTCTCCGTCCAGGCCTACCGCCTGATCACCCACGGCCGGGAGGATCGGGGCTTCCCGCCGTCGGCGAAGAAGACCCTGACCGCGTCGCGCCAGCTCCATTGCGGGGGGTTCCGCGACACGCTGGAGGTGCACGAGGCCTGGCTCTCCACGAAGTCCGCGGTCGAGGCCTTGGGCGCCAAGGTGGTCGTGTTCGAGACCCCGCCCTCCTTCCAGCCCGGGCCGGACAGCCTGAGGGACTTCTACCGCTTCTTCAAGAAGCTGTCCCGTGGACCGCTTTCCTGCGTGTGGCAGCCCCGCGGTTCCGCCTGGGAGCCGCGTCTGCTGGACAAGGTCTGCGGCGAGTTGGGCTTGATCCGGGCCTTCGACCCTTTGAAGGAGGCCGGTCCCCAGCGCGGAGCGTTCCGCTATCTTCGTCCCCTGGGGCCGCGGACGGGGAGTTTCTCTGTGGACAATATGTCAACAATCCGCGAGGCCGCGCTGCAGCGCCCCTCGTACCTGGTCTTCTCCCATCGCGACGCCTTCCGCGACGCCGACCGCCTGTTCGTTCCCGCGCGCTGACGGGCCGCCCCGATATTTCGTAGACTTCGCGCCATGCCCCGGAAAACGCCCGAAGCCCTGCGCGGCCAGGCGCGGACCCTGGCCGACGCGGCCGCGGCCGCGGCGCGCTGGTTCCGCCGTCCCGAGCCCGCCGCGCTGTCCGCCGCCCGCACCGCGCGCCTGCGCGCCCGGGGCTGGCGCGAGGGCGCCGTCGCCGCGCTGAAAGGCGGGCGCGGGCCGGCCAAGACCGACGGCGCGGACCTGTCCTTCGCCCTGCGCGAGGCCGTGGAGAGCGCCGTGTCGGCCGTGTCGGACGCGGCCCTGTGGGGACTGGGCGCGGACCCGGAGTTCGCCGCGGCGGCCGAGTCCCTGCGCGACGGCGCGAAGGCCCTGGCCCGCGCGGCGGAGTCCGCGGGCCCCACGCGCGCGGACGCGCTGGTGGAAGCGAAGCGCTGGGCGGCCGACGTGGAGCGCCGCCGCCGCGGCGAGCTGGAGGCGGCGCGCGAATCCTCCTTCTTCATCGACGGCGTGAAGCGCTCCGAGATCGCGACGCGGCTGTCGGCGTCGGCGGAGGCGCTGCAGCAGGCCTGTGACGCGCTGGCCGGGAGCCTGGCGGAATGAGGATTTTCGCCGCCGTCCTGACCGCGGCGCTGGCCGCGACATCGGCGTCCGCCGCGCCTTTGACGGTGACCGTGTTCCACACCAACGACGTGCACGGCTGGATCATGTCGCGCCCCGATAAGTCGGGGCGGCCGGTCGGCGGCGCCGCGGCCTTCAAGGCGCTGGTGGACAAGGACGCCGGACCGAAGCTGGTGCTCGACGCCGGCGACTGGTGGCAGGGCACTCCCGAGGGCTCCCTGACCAAGGGCGCCGCGTCGGCCGAGGTGTTCAACGCGATCGGCTACGACGCGGTCGAGGTCGGAAACCACGAATTCGACGACGGCGAAGCCTCCCTGCGGAAGCTGATCCCCACGCTGCGGATGCCCGTTCTGGCCGCGAACATCTACGGCGCGGACGGCAAGCATGTGCCGTGGACCAAACAACGGATCGTCAAGACCGTGGCCGGGATCAAATTCGGAATTTTCGGCCTGATCACCTCCCACATGGACAAGCTGGAGGTGCCCGTGAAAATCCGCGGCTTGACCTTCCGCAATGAGGTGGCGGAGGCGCGCGACCAGGTCGCGGCCCTGAAGAAGGAGGGCGCCGACGTGATCATCGCCGTCACCCACGTCGGCTTCGAGGCTCCCGACAAGCCCCGCTTCCAGGGCGACCAGACCATCGCCCGGAAGGTGGCGGGGATCGACCTGATCGTGGGCGGTCACACGCACACGCCGCTGTCGCGCGCCTGGCGCGACCCGGCGCACGGCACCTTGGTGGTCCAGGCCGGCTCGTACCTGACGAAGGCCGGCCGGACGACGTTGATCATCGATCCCCGGACGCGGCGCGTGACCGCCTCTGAAGATGAATTGATCGACTTGCGGCCGGACCGGCTGGGCGAGGACGCGGCCGTGAAGGCGATCGTCGCGCGGCGCGAAGCCGAGGCGGGCGAAGCCTTCCAGCGCGTCGTGGCCACGGCGACGGCGGACATGGATCGCGGCGTCGGCCCCGGGGAATCGGGGCTCGGCTCCTGGATGGCCGACTGCTTCAAGAGCCTGACCGGCGCGGACGCGGTGATCATGAACGGCGGCGGCATCCGCGCCGACGTGCCCGCCGGGCCGGTGAC
>JAGWMT010000312.1 GCA_028871595.1 Elusimicrobiota bacterium | reverse complement strand
TTTTTCTCCTCCGGCTTCGGCAGTCCGAGCTCCGCCGCCAGGGACGCCTCGCCGGAACGGCCGCGCGCGCAGTAGGCCATCGCCTTGTAATCGGGGGCTTTGCCTTGAAACCGCGCCTGGCAGGACTTGATGGCGTCGGCCTGCCGTTGGCGGAGGTAATCCTCCGGCTTCGCGCCGCCTTGGCAGGCCGCGTCCCAATCGGCCTGGGAAATGCCCCAGTCCCAGGAGTACGAGGCGGAGTAGGCGGCGCCGCAGTCGGAGACGGCGGCCCTCGCCGGGGAGCTCCAAAGAAGACCGAAGGCCAGGATCAAGGCTTGGATCGCCATTCGTCATTCTAGCATTCGGGAGGACGCGCGGCCGGCCCCCGAACTGATAAAATGGCTTCATGGTGAAAATGAGCGCCGTCTATGAAGGCAACCTGCGCTGCGCGCTGACGCACCAGCCCTCCGGCGCGCGCCTGGAAACCGACGCGCCCAAGGACAACATGGGCAAGGGCGAGCGCTTCTCCCCCACCGACCTGGTGGGCGCCGCGTTCGCCGGCTGCGTGCTCACGACCATGGCCATCGTCGCCCAGCGCGACGGCGTGGAACTCCGGGGCGCGCGCGCCGAGGTGTCAAAGGAAATGATCTCCGCGCCCTCGCGCCGCGTCGGCGCGCTGCCGCTGACCGTCACCTTGTCCGCGAGCATTCCCGCGGACTACCGCGCCAAGCTGGAGAACGCCGCGCGCACGTGCCCCGTGCACAAAAGCCTGCATCCCGACTTGAAGGCCGAGATCACCTTCGTGTACGCCTAGCTGATCTTCGCGCGCAGGAACAGCATGAAGGACGTCGGCGCGGAGCCGTAAGCGGACTTGAGCGCCTCCGGGATGACGATCACGCTACCCACCCCGCCCAGGCCCCAGCGCACGCGCGCGCGGGGCGGAAAGTCGTAGATGTAGCCCAGGCTGACCTTGCCCACGGCGAACGCGCTCCCCGCCAAGGGCCCCCCGTCGAACAGCTCGTCCTTTTGGACTCGCTCGGCGCGGCCGAACACCGTGTGGACGCCCGCGATGTGAACCTCGGATTCCAGCAGGTAGGCGTCCAAGGTCCGGCCGGGGCGGTTTCGGTCGCGGCCGAACGCGAGCGTCGTCTGCCCGGGATTGCCCCAGGCCCGCCAATTGACGCTGGCCGACGCGGTGACGCGGTCCTGGTTCACCGCGGG
Source organism: Elusimicrobiota bacterium (assembly GCA_028871595.1). The sequence goes on along the minus strand of JAGWMT010000312.1, from coordinate 2,559 downwards.
CGTCAGCTGCTCCGGGCTGACGATATGGCCGTAGCTGACCTGCAGGGACCAATCGCGGGACGGGTTGAATGACAGCCGCGTCGAGTAAGAATCCAGGTCGGGCTTCTCGATGTCCCAACGGTATTGGTCCGGCTCCCGGCCGCGGAAGGCCGAGCCCTCCAGCTTCAAATCGCGCCAGATGTAGCCCAAGGTGGTCACGCCGAAGGTCACGTGGGTGGAGTCCAGCCAATGGTGGGTGATCGGCGCCTCCGGGTTGTCCATGCCCGACGCGCGGTGCATGAACGCCGCGGGCCCCAAGGCCGGCTCGCCGGGCAGGCCGAAGTAGCCGAAGACGGAGGAATCCTCGTTCAGAGGGCAGCTGTACGCCGCCGCCATTTCCATGAACAGATCGTGCGGGTGCTGGCGGTCGATCAGCCCGTCGCGGCCGTTCGCCGTCTCACCGGTCTGCAGCAGGAGCGGGTAGCCGCTCTTGCCCATCAACGGGTCGAGAGAGACCATTCCGCGCAAGCCGAACGTCCCCGGCCCCAGCGGACGCTGGGCCATCGCCATCAGCATGCTCTCGCTGAAATTCTTGTCCGCCCCGCGCGGCCCGCCCTGCCGGTCGTCGATCGCGTCGGCGTAGCCGTGAATCATCACGCGCCAGTCGCCTTCCATGAGGTGGAGGCCCTCATGCGGCGTGGACTCGGGCTGCCAGCTGGTGCCCGAGGCTTCGCGCGTCATCGAGTAGGAGCCGTACATCCCGGTCATGCCCATGGCGGAGGCGGGACGGACCAGCAGCGGCGCGAGAACGATCGCGGCAAGGCTCGAGAATTTCATATCCGACATTCTACGCCATCCTCTCGCTATAATCACTCGTGGATTTGATTCCGGCGCTCCTCGCCCCTTTACTCTTCGGCCTGGGAACGGCCGCGGCGAAGACCCTTCTGAACGACGTGTCCCCCGTGCTCCTGGCGGGACTTCTCTATCTGGGGTCCGGATTGGGACTGGGGACGGTCTGGCTTCTGCGCCCGCGCGCCTCGGCTTCGGCCGGAGCGCCGCTGGCGCGCGCCGATTTCCCATGGCTGGCGGGAGCCATCCTGTGCGGCGGCGTCGCCGGCCCCGTTCTGCTGATGCTCGGTCTGTCCGGGACATCGGCCTCGGCCGCCTCGCTCCTGCTGAATTTGGAAACGGCTTTTACCGCCGCCCTGGCTTGGTCCTTTTTCGGCGAGCGCGTGAACGGCAAGCTCGCCGCCGGGATCGGCTTGGTCCTGCTGGGCGGAGCCGTGCTCTCCTGGCCGGAGCCCGGGCTCTTGGCGGAGTCGCGCTGGCGGGGAAGCCTGCTCATCGCGGCGGCCTGTCTGGCCTGGGGCTTGGACAACAACATGTCCCAAAGAATTTCCGGCAAGGACCCGGTCGTCATCGCCGCGCTCAAAGGACTCGTCGCGGGCGCGGTGAACGTCGGCCTGGCCTCGGCTGCGGGAGCGCGCTGGCCGGGATTCATTCCGGTCGCCAAGGCCGGACTGGTCGGATTTCTCAGCTACGGCGTCAGCCTGGTCTGCTTCCTCCTTTCATTGCGGAACCTGGGCAGCGCGCGGACCAGCCTGTATTTCGCGCTGGCGCCCTTCATCGGCGCCGCCGTCGGGCTCGCCCTTCTGCATGAGCCGATGACGGTCCGGCTCGCGCTGGGCGCCGGACTGATGGCGGCGGCGGCGTTTCTCGGATTCCAGCCGCCGTCGGAATCCTCAATCCGCTCCTAGTCGGCGACGACGCCCATCCCATATTTGCACACCAGCTCCCCGCCGTGCCACGCCGTGGCGGCGAGAAGCGCGAACGCCGCCAGCCAGCGCAGCTTAGGCTCAAATCACTGCTTCTCGACTTTCGAGACCATCAGCGCCTGCAGCCCGCGAGCTTGGCGTCCTGGCCGGCCATCTCCTTGGCGGCGGTGAAGGTCTTCGCATCGCCGTGATCGCCCACCACCAGATACAGCGAGCCGTCCTTGGTCAGTCGCGGCGGAACCCGCCTCGGCCTTTTCGTCGTGATGCCCTTCATGCGCCGCCGCGAAGCCCGCGCACAGCGCCAACGCCAACAGCCCCGTCGTCAGTGTTTTGTCTCCCAGGACCCGCCCGCCGCCGCTTCGAGCGCGGCGTGCGTCGTCCAATATTCCTTCAATAAGGAAGTTTCTTCCAACCGCGCGGCCAGCAAAGCCGCCCCGGCGCGCGCGGGGACCAGTTCCTCGCGGCAGATCTTGGCCGCGCGCCGCGCCGCGGCCAGCCGCGCCGCCAGAATCTCCAGGTCGGAGGCCAGCGCTCCGTCCTCGTCCTCGGCGCGCGCCGCCGCCTCCCGCTCCTCGGCTTCCACCGCGTCCAGGCGCGGGATCAAGGTCCCGAACAGGGGCACGTCCATTTCCACGGCGGGACCCGTGAGCCGGGACCCGTCTGGCATCTTCTCCGACGCCACGCCCAGGCGGAAGGCGCCGGCGTCGGCGGAGTTCCAGGCGCGCGCCCGCTCCCGCGCCGCCTCGGCGGCGGCCAGCGCCGCGTGGAGCGAGGGCCGGCGCCCGCGCGCCAGGCGCAGGAGGTC
>JAGWMT010000311.1 GCA_028871595.1 Elusimicrobiota bacterium | reverse complement strand
TTCTCGTCGTCCGGGGGGATGATCATCCAGGGATATGACATGGAAATGGTTGATTCCCTGGGCCGTCTCGTGTACAAGGGCTCCACGGAGTTCGGTTTCTTTACGAAAGCGTCCCTGGCCAATCAAGTCGGATTGCGCGGCGCCAAAAACTTCGTTCCCGTCGCCGGCTCGGTTCCGCGCCGTTTGCCGTTGTCCGGCGGCTCTCCGGCTCTGCCGGGGCCGAAGCTGTTGTTGTTGGACTCCGTTGAGCAGTACGACGGCCAGGGAGCCAAGAGCCTCGGCGCCTTGATCGGACGGCGCGCGGTGAATCCCCGGGAGTGGTTCTTCGCCGCCCACTTTTATCAGGACCCGGTGTGCCCCGGCTCGTTGGGCCTGGAATCCTTCATCGAATTGATGAAGTGCCACGCCCGCGACCGCTGGCCGGGCCTGCCCGCGAGCGCGCGCTTCGAGAGCATGGTCCTGGGCCGCAAGCATAAGTGGCTGTACCGCGGCCAATACACGCCGGTCAATAAGGACGTCGAGGTCCAGTGCTGGATCACGGCCGTGGACGAAGCGGCGAGGACGCTCGCCGCCGACGGTTATCTTCTGCGCGACGGGCTGACGGTTTACGAGATGCGGGATTTTACTTTGAAGGTGATAACGTCATGAGGAGAATTGTTGGCGCCGGCAGTCGCCTTGTGAATGCCATGGATAACGCGAATCATCATGCGCTATAGCCGCGTCATGCTCAACGGGCTTGCTTATGAGTTGGCCCCCAACGTCGTCACCTCCTCCGAGCTCGAGAAGCGCGTCGAGCCGGTCTACCGGGCGTTGCGCTTCCCGATCGGCCAGCTCGAGGCGTTGACCGGCATCCGCGAGCGGCGCTGGTGGAACGCGGGCTATCAGTTGGCCGAAGGGGCGGCCAAGGCGGGCCAGAAGGCGTTGGCGCAGTCGGGCGCGAAGGCGTCCGACCTGGGCGTCGTCGTTTACGCCGGCGTGTGCCGCGACGGCTCCGAGCCGGCCACGGCGTGCGCGGTGGCGTCCTCGTTGGCCGTCGGCCGCGACTGCGCCGTTTATGACATCTCGAACGCCTGCCTCGGCGTCTTGTCGGGCATCGTGGACGTCGCCAACCGGATCGAATTGGGCCAGATCAGGGCGGGCCTGATCGTCTCCTGCGAGTCGGCGCGGGAGATCAACGACAGCATGATCGCGTCCATGCTCGCCAACCCCACGATGGAACATTTCAAGCTGTCCATCGCCACTTTGACCGGCGGCTCCGGCGCGGTCGCCGTGCTTCTCACGGACGGGTCCTTCGGCGGCGAAGGGCATAAACTTCTCGGCGGGACGACTCAGTCGGCGGCCGAGCATTGGGATCTCTGCCGGTGGGAGCGGGACTTCATGAGGACCGACGCCACGGCCGTCTTGAAGAACGGCGTGGAGCTGGCCCGGGGCACTTGGAAACGATTTTTGACGACCATGAGCTGGGCTCCCGAAAACGTCGACAAAACGATTTGCCACCAGGTGGGCGGACCTCACCGCGCGGCGGTGCTCGCGGCTTTCGGCGTGAGCGAGGACAAGGATTATTCGACGTACGAACATCTCGGCAATATCGGCACCGTGAGCCTCCCCCTGACCGCGGCGCTCGCCGACGAGCGCGGCTTCATCAGCAAGGGCGATAAGGTCGGCTTTCTGGGCATCGGCTCGGGGCTGAACTGCATGATGCTGGGCTGGGAGTGGTGAAATTATGAGCCGAGCCCCCTGGGCGCCGTACTATCCGTTCACCGGCCGCGTGCTGTCCGTCGGCGGGCATCAGATGCACTTTCTCGACGAGGGCAAGGGCGAGACCGTGGTCATGGTTCACGGCAACCCCACCTGGTCCTTCTATTTCCGGGACGTCGTCAAGGCGCTCAGCGGACGCTACCGCTGCATCGTGCCGGACCACATCGGCATGGGCCTGTCCGACAAGCCCGACGAGCACCGGTATAACTACACGTTATCCCGACGCATCGATGATCTGGAGGAGCTTTTGGAGAAGGTCGCCCCGACGGGACCGGTGACCTTGATCGTCCACGACTGGGGCGGCATGATCGGCATGGGCTGGGCGGCGCGGCATCACGAGCGCGTGGCCCGCATCGTCGCGCTGAATACGGGGTGTTTCCGCCTCCCGGAGTCCAAGCGTTTCCCGCTGCCGCTCTCCATCGCGCGCTCGTCCTTGGGGCCGCCTCTCATCCGAGGCGGCAATGCCTTCGCCGCCATCGCCGCCCGCGTCTGCGCGTTGAAGCGTCCCTTGAGCGCCGAACTTCGCGCCGCTTACGTCGCGCCTTACGCGAATTGGGCCGACCGGGTCGCCACGCTCAAGTTCGTCCAGGACATCCCGCTCTCGCCCGTGGACCCCGCATGGAACGCCGTCGTGAACGTGGAGGAGAGCTTGTTCCTGCTGAAGGACGTGCCCATGTTCCTGCCGTGGGGGATGCGCGACTGGGTGTTCGACGCCGAATTCCTGAAAGGCTGGGTCGCCCGGTTTCCCAAGGCCGAGGCGCACCGCTTCGAGGACTGCGGCCATTATCTGCTGGAGGACGCGCCGGAGGCGATCCCCATGATCGCGGACTTCCTGGCCCGCCATCCCTTGGCGAGCCGCGCATGACCGTGGCCTCGGGCACGGACGTCACCGCCCAGTTTTTGGCGGCCGCCGCCCGTCTCGGGGAGAAGCCGGCCCTGATTCGCTTCGGCGAATCGATTTCGTTCTCCCAGCTCGCAACGGATGTCGGGCGCTTGACGGCCGGTCTTCGCCGCGCCGGGATCTCCTCCGGAGCCCGCGTCGCCTTGCTGATACCGCCGTCGCGCGATCTCTATGCCTGCACCTTCGCCCTGTTCCGTTTGGGCGCGATCCCCGTGCTCATCGATCCCGGCATCGGTTTCGCCAATATGGGAAGGTGTCTTGCCGAAGCGGATCCGGCGGCGTTCATCGGTTCACCCAAAGCGCATCTCGCGCGCCTGATCGGCCGTTGGGCGCCGAAGGCGGGCGTTTCCGTGGTGGCCGACGGGAAAATCCCTGGAATGTGGAATGCCCGCGAGCTCCGCGGGATGGGTTCGCGCGTGCCCATGGAACTCCCGGACGTTCCGCTGGACTCCGCCGCCGCCATCCTCTTCACTTCCGGGAGCACCGGCGCTCCGAAGGGCGTGATGTACACCCACGCCATGTTCGCCGCCCAGGTCGAACTGCTCCGTTCGATGCTCGACATCAAAGAGGGGGAGGTGTCGGTTCCGACCTTCCCTCTGTTCGGCCTGTTCGACGCGGCCCTGGGCCAGACCTGCGTCATCCCCGACATGGACTTCACCCGTCCCGCCGACGCCGATCCGCGGGAAATCATCGGCTGCGTCGAAAAATTCGGCGCCCACCAGCTGTTCGGCTCGCCCGCGCTGCTGGATCGCGTGGGACGCTACGGCGACGAACGCGGCGTGAAGCTGCCTGGACTCAAGCGCGTCCTGTCCGCGGGCGCGCCGGCGGGGCCCAAGATGCTGGAGCGGTTTTCACGCATGCTCCCGGACGGCGCGCAGATTCACACGCCGTACGGCGCGACCGAGGCGCTTCCGGTCGCGCTCATCGGATCGAAGGAAATACTGGGAGAGACCTCCGCCTTGACCGCCCGGGCGCACGGCGTGTGCGTCGGGCGTCCGGTGAACGGGGTTTCGGTCGAGATCATCCGCATCTTCGACGAGCCCGTGGCGCGCTGGGACGACGCGCTCCGCGCGATGCCCGGGCAGATCGGGGAAATCGTGGTGAGCGGACCCGTCGTCAGCGCGGAATACGAC
>JAGWMT010000024.1 GCA_028871595.1 Elusimicrobiota bacterium | reverse complement strand
GCGTACGACGAAGCCGCGGTCGTTGACGGCCACCGGAAAGAATTTGGCGATGGTGCGCGTCAGCGCGATGTTGTCCGGGCCCGCCGCCTCCAGCAGGTCGGTCACGACGCGGTCGCTCATCGCCTCGGGCGACGCGTCGGCCAGGTTCGAGAGCGCGGCGGTGGCCAGGTGCCGGATGTTGCCCCGCTCGGCGCGGTCCTTCACGCGGGCCGACAGCGCCTCCGCCTCGGCGGCGGTCGCCTGAATGCCCAACTGACCGGCCAGCCAGGAGGAGGCGTAGCGGGCGCGCTTGTCCGGGCTGGAGAGCTCGGCGACGATGCGCGCGGCGCCGCTCCGGTCGCCGCGCCGCGCCAGCGCGTAGGCGGCGTACACGCCCACGTCCCAGCGCGGGTCCGCCGTCGCCTTCTGCAAAAGGACGTCCACGGCGTGCGTCGGAATCTCGGCCAGCGCCAGAAGGGCGGTCTGCCGCACCCGCGCGTCGGGGTCGTTCAACGCGGCATCGGAGAGGGCCAGAGCCGCGGACGACGCGCGCAGGTTCATCAGCGCGAACGCGGCGCGCTGACGCACCAGCCACACCGGGTCCTTCAGCGCGGCGATCAGGCCCGGCGCCTCGCGGTCGCGCGCCGCGGCGAAGCGCTTCGCGGCCTCGGCCGCGGCGGCGTTCCCGGTCGGAGCGGGCTCCGGTGTTTCCACGTCCTCGTGCGGCTCCTCCTCGGAGCCCTGGGCCGACTCGTCGGCCTGCGGCTCCGCCGCGGCGGGAGCCCGGGGAACCTCGGTGGGCGAGAAGACCCGGTCCTCGGCGTCCGCGACGGCCTTCAGTCGGACGACCCAATCCCAGCCCTCGGCGGGCGGACCGGCGGCCAGGCGCAGGAAGCGCTTCAGGCCGGCGCCGAAATCCCGGCCGATCGCCGCGCCGACCAGCTTGACCGCGGCCCAGGCGTCCACCAAACCCGCGCCCTGGAACCACAGCGGCGCCTCCAAATCCTTCGCCGAGCGCATCAGCACGGCCTTCACGACGAACGGCAGGTTTTCCGCGACGAAGGGATCGGTCTTGCCCACGCCCTTCATCGCCATCCGCACCAACAGGGCGATCGCGGCGACGGCCGGGTTCGACATCGAGGTGCCCGACATGCCGGTATGGCGCCCGTCCGGGAGATCGGACGACGAGCGCTGGGAATCCTTCGACTTCGCCGAGTACACGCCGAACTCATAGACGTTGCTGGAGCCCGGCGGAGTGGTCACGTCTCCGCCGATGCCGGTGATCTCCGGCTTCAGGCGCAGGCGTTTGACCGAGTAGCGACGGTCCACGTCCGGGCCCACGGAGCTGTAGAAGGCGATTTCCGGCTTGCCGTCGTCCAGGCTCTTCGCCGCCGCGGCCACGGCCAGCACGTCCACGCCGGCGGAGGGCTGGCTCAAGGTTTTGTCGAACGGGCCGGAGTTCCCGGCGCTGGCGGAGACGATCGGGTAGTCGCCGTTGGAATTCTTCTGGTGGGTCAGCTGGGAGAAAAACTCGGCCAGGTTGTCCGAGGAGCCGCCGCGGCTGCCGAGGCTGAGGCTGATCACGTCGTAGCCGTTCTTGAGCGCGATGGCGGCCGAGCCCATGATCTCGCCGTCGGAAGCGCCCTGGCCCTCGCGCGAGAACACCTTGGCCATCGTGCCCGAAGCGCCCTTCGCCATGCCCAGGAACGGCGCGCCGCCGGAGATCGAGATGCCCGCCACGTGCGTGCCGTGGCCCACCCAGTCCTCGGGGCCTTCGTTGACCATGTCGATGACGTCCAAGCGGCCCGCGAAATCCTCGTGCGTGGCGTCCGCGCCGGTGTCGATCCACATGATCCGGCCGCCGTTGCCGGTGATGCCCGCCTGCCAAACGGGCGGAACCTCGTGGATGCCGGAGGATTCCACCAAATGGGTGCGGAAGTCCGCCTTCGAACTGCCGATGGCCGACTCCGCCCGCGCGGTGACGTACTTGCGGATCGCGGCGGCGTGGCGGCGCGGGACGGTGATGTAGATTTCCTGGCGCCCCACGTCGGCGCCGAACACGTGGCGCACGGACACGTCCATGGAGTCGAACAGCTTCAATTGCTCGGCGTAACCGGCCGCGGTCAGCGACGCGCGCGCGGCGGCGCGGCCCTCCTCGGTCTCGTCGGCGCGGGCGGCGGAGGACTCGATGCGGCCGCCGGCGATCGGCCTCAGCCAAAGTCCCACGCGGGCCTCCACCTTCCGCAGGATGAGAATATGGCCGCCGTTCTCCAAGTCCACCCGCGTCACGCGGAACTGGCCGCCGTCCTCCGCCTCCCAGTAGCGCAGCAGCCTCTCCCAGGTGACGACGCCGTGATCCTCGGGCGCGAAGGACAGAAACGCCGTGCCGCGGTCGCGCAGGCCGCCGTACAGGTCGTCCACCAAGTCCGAGACGCCGACCCCTTTCAATTTCGCCGCGGCGATCTGCCGCCACAACCGGCGGACGTCGTTCTCGAAGGAGGCCATCGCCTTGCGCGGCGAGCCCGCGGCGCGCAGGCGCGCGGCCTTGTCGGCCAGATCGGCGTAGGCGCGGGCGTCGGCGCTGTCCGGGGTGAAAGAGGCCGCTCGCGGGACCAGCCGGGTCGCCAGGACGTAGAGGCTGTCCAACTGCTTCAGGGCGGTCTCCAGGCGGAGGTGGTCCTTCGTGGCCGGACCCGGCAGGAGCGAGGCCGGCGCGCCCAACACCACGGCCTGGTAGTCCTTGCCGGCCGCCGCGCTCAGCGCCTTGGCGGGCTCGGCGCCCTCCAGTGAGGTGACCTTCGCGGCGCCGTTGGAGAGGCCCTCGTACAGCTTCGGATCCGAAAGCTCCTTCGTGTCCGGATTAAGCACCAGGATCTCGTAGGGCCGCGCCAGCTTCAGGGAGATCTGCGCCTGGCGCATCGCGCGCTCCAGCGCGGGGACCTTGAGCTCCTTGAGGCCCCGCGTGCCGCGCAGCTCCGCGGCGCGGGCCCGGCTTTCCGACAGCAGTCCCGACAGCAGCCCGCGCAGTCCCCGGCGCGGAGGGCCCCGGGTCGAGGACGCCTTCAGATGCTGGAGCTCGTGGACCATGACCAGCCGGAAGATCGCCGGCGACGCGGCCAGCTCGGGGCGGATCCAGATGGAACCGCGCGCCGCGAACGCGAAGGTCATGTCCGTGAAGCGTCCCTGCGGCCGGTACGGCTTGAGCAAGGCCGCGGCGTTGCCGTCCAGGCGGCCTTCGGCGACCTCGCGACGGACGAAGGCGCGGAACTGCTCGTCGGTGACGCCTTTGCCGCGCCAAAGCGCGGCCGCGAACGCGGCCGCGTCCACCACGGCGTTCAGCGCGAAGGCGCCCGCGGCGAACAGCGCCGACGCGGCCGCGACGCCGACCACGGCGGAGACCGCCGCGTGCGGGGCCGACGCGGCCGCGGTGAAGTGAAGAGCGCCCAACCCGACCGCCTTCAAGACCGCCCAGGCCCCGCCGGCGACGAGCGCCAGGACCAGTGGATAGCGCGCGGAGCGCTCTTCTCTCTCCGCGCGCGGCGGGAGCGCCTCGGCGACGATCGGCGCGCGCGCGCCATTGCGGGCGGCGGCCGGCGTCAGGCCCGAAGGTCCGTCCGACGCCGCGCCCAAGACCCCCCCGAAGTCCGGAGCGGAGGAGCCCGCGGCCGACGCGTCGTATATCCGGTCCAAATGCGCGGCGGCGTTCACGCGCGGGTCGGCCAGCGGTCGCGCGACGCGCTCGGCGAACGAGGCGACGGCGGAGGCGGCCGAGGCGGCGTGCGCCGCCGGCGCGGCCGCGACGGGAAGAACGGCCGCCGGCGGAGCCGCCGCGAGCGGGAGCGCCGGAGTCAGAGCGACGGGCGCGGCGAGAGGTCCGGGCGACGGCGCGGGGACGGAAACGCCCAGCGGGGCGGCCGCGGAGGCCGGCAAAGTCGGCAACGGCGAAACGCCGATCGACGGCGCGGCGACCAGCGCCGGGCTCCCGCCGGTGCGCGCGGCGGCGCCCGCGACGAACTCCTGGGCGGCGGCGGACGCGGCCGCCGGCCCGAACGACGACAGCGCCAGCGCCGCGCTGAGCGCGGAGGCGATCCATCGCGTCGTCGTGCCGTATTTCTTCATTTCAAGAAAATCATGTCGCCGGGATCGCTTTCCGGACGCGCGCGGCGGCGCGGCTTCGGCTTCGGCTTCGGCTTCGGGGCCGGCGCGGGTTCTTCGGCCGGCGCCGGGGCGTCTTCGTCGATCATCACCCGCTTGGGTCGGAGGGACTTCGGCGTCGCGCCGTTGGGCAGCCGCCGGTAGATCAGCTTCGGCCCTCGGCCGATATCGAACGGCAGGGCGAACCCGGCGTCCACGATGTAGCTGCGGTACTGGAGCTGGCCCAGGGCCTTGAGCTCGCCGTTGGCGAAGAAGCTCCACGTGGGCCGGTCATAGGAGACGCCCACGATCTCGCGCCCCTGGCTCTTTTCCGGACGGTCGCTGCCGGCGCCGAAGACGCGCGTATTGACCGACGACGCCTGCAGATCCAGCGACGCGCTGACCGAACCGGTCGTGTAGTTGTAGCCCATCCCGGCGAAAGGCGTCCAGGATCCGTAGCTGTGCGACAGGATGGCCGTCAGGGCGTAGCTGTTGATGTTCCACCGGATGTTGCCCGTGAAGCCGTCGTCCTGCGTCAAGCCGTTGCTGTTGATGGTGAACTTACCCTTCAAGTTTGTGTAGCCGCGGACGTGATTGAAGTGCGCCCCGACCGTCAAGGTCGGCCAATCGTCCTGGCCGAAGAAATGCTGCCGGATGCCGAAGCCGAAGGAGTTGGTCTGGACCTTCGCGGTCATGGTGGGAGAGATCTTGTAGTTGGGCGGAGTGGTCGCGTCGGCGAAGCGGACGTAGGCGTCGCCGCGCCAAGGCAGGCCCATGCGCAGATGGAGGGCCAGGTTCGGGAACAGCGTGGAACTGGGGAACAGGTCGGAGCCGCCCTCGTCCTGCAGGGCCTGCGTCTGCAGCGCCGGGAATTCCCGCTTGTCGAACGGGATCTTGCCGACGCCCAACGAGATGTCCGGCTGGAGATAGTAGCCTTGCACTTCCTTGGGCGGGTCGAACGTTTCGCCCGCGTTGAACGCCAGACCCTGCGCCATCTCGTGACTCAGCCATTGCGACATGGCCCCGAAGTCATCGGAAAGGCTGGGATTGGCGCGCGCGGACGTCGCGGCAAGAGTCAAAAGCAAGGCCGCCAAAGGCGGCCGAAGCCTCTTCAATGCTTGATGACGGGACGGACCCCGCGGTCCGTGGACCAGCAATAAACCCGGGCGCGGCTCTCGAAGGTGAGCACGGTCTTCACGCCGCGCGTCTCCAAGGCGGTTTTCGAGCGGACTCCGTGACGGCGTCCGTTGGCGGCGGAGGTTCTCTTCATGGTTCTCCTCTATATGGCCCGAACCGGGCTCTCCTTGAATCGTAACACGCGACGCGAAAGTCGTCCTGGGCCCGAGGTCCCAGCCCGGTTCCGACAAAGGTCCCAGTTCCAAAAAGCGAAGGATTGGAACTCTGAATTCGCGGGAAATCGGCCTTGTGTAAATCCGCTAATTTAATGTCTTAAAGCCTGGCACCAATGGGACAAAAAAGAGCGGCGGGCCTTTTCGGGCCCGCCGCTCGTTATCTCCCCTTGAATCAGGGGTTCTCGTACACCTCAAGATGCCCGTTGCGATTCGTCAGCCCCACGCGCTTGCCGTTAAACATCTGGAAGACGCCCAGGCGGTCGGACGGCACGGAGTCGGCGGGAATCAGGAAAACGTGGAAATCAGACGAACTGCCGGCGATGAACACGAACATGCGCGCGGCCGGATCGGCCTTCCCGCCGTTCAAGCCATCGGAATAGTAGAAGCGGTAGTCCTGGTCGGACAGGTGCAGCAGTCGGCCGGAACGCTCGACGGCGTCCAACATGTCCTGGACGCTGAACTTGGCGAATTCCCGCGAGTTCGATTCGTTTTTCAGGATGATCGAGCTCTTCATCCGGTGAAAGATGTTCGCCGAGAGGGACAGCGTGTAGATCTGATTTCCCACGTACAGCCTCTGATCCTGGTTCAAGAGGGCCTTCACGTCGAAATACAAAGGCTGGTAGCCGTCCACCAGGATGCTCACGTAGGGCTTCTGACCTTTATCGAACGCTCCGCTGAACCAAACGGTACGGCCGCTCAATTGATAGCGCAGATTGGTCTTCAGATGGCTGTTGAGGGCGCTCGCCAGATCGAAATCCGCCGCGGGACCCGCGACGGCGGCCTGATAGCCGGTCAAGGTCAGCACGGCGCTCTTCTCGCGCAACTCCTTCACCCAGCCCGCCGCTTCGTCGGAGGGAAGCCGCCCGTCGGCCCCTTGGGGCCGGAACCGGGCGCCGCTCATCCCCATGATGGCCGCGTCGAAGCGCGCGCCGGCGGAAACAGAGAGTATTTCCGGCCCCGACTGCGCGGCAGCCGTCGCGGACAGCGCGGCGGCGAGAAGAACGGCGCGGCAAATGGTCTGATTCATCGAATCTCCCGTTTGGTGTCAGGCATTTAAACTTACGAGCAGGCCTTTCAACCGGCGCGTGATTCTAGACGATGCCGTTTTCGCGACGCAAGCGGAAAATGGCGCGCGGAGCGATTATTTTTCGGGGGGGGCGTTTTCCGCGCTTACTGGCCGTAATCGAGGCGCAGCGCGAGGTAGTCGGGAAGGCCCGCGGCACGGATCTTGGCCTGGGCGCCGGGCACGTCGTAAGGAAAGCGGAAGACGTGGAACGTCCCTTTCGACGAGTCGTACAGCGCGCAGGACGCGCGCCGGTCCTGGTCGCGCGGCTGGCCCACGGAGCCGGGGTTCAACGCTACGGGCGCGAATCCGCCCCCCTCTTCGCGCGGCAGGACCTGCTCCCGGTCGTCCAGGAAGCTGGCCTCCACCTTGTCGCGCGCCGTCCCGGCGTAGCGGAACAGCAGGGGCATGTGGCTATGGCCCACGAACAGGGGCCAGGAACGCACGAAAGGGACGTTGTCGCGGAACTGGGCCGGGCTGAGCAGGTACTCCTCGGGCGGATTGCGCGGCGTGCCGTGCGCCAAGGTGAATTCCTTCGTCTCCAGGCGCGCGGTGAGCGCCTCCAGGAAGGACCGGTTCTCCGGGGTCAAGATCTTGCGGGTCCAGAGGACGGCGGCGCGGGCGTACTGGTTGAACCAGTCCAATTCCAGCCTTTCGATGGTCGCCAGATCGTGATTGCCGCCGATGATGGACAAATTCTTGAGTCCGCGGATGCGGTCCAGGCACTCGTTGGGATTGCCGCCGTATCCCACCAGGTCGCCCAGGCACAGATAACTCTCCGCGCCGATCTCCTCGAAGAAGTCGAGGACGACGGTGAGAGCCTCCAGGTTGGAGTGGACGTCGGAGAACACGCCGTAAAGCATCGCGATATCCTAGCAATCGTCGGGGCGTCGCGCCGAGGGCGGTGGAGGCCTACGGAAGCGCTTTCTCGATCATCGCCGCGGCCAATTCGACCGGCCGGAAAAGCACGTTGACTTGCTGATAACAGGGATGGAAGCACCAGCATTCCTTCGCCCGGATGGAGCGCGTGAGCTCCGCCGCGCGGTCGGAGGCGAGGATGCGGTCGCGGCTGTAGCCGTGATCGCGCAGGTTCCCGATCCAGTCGCGGATCTCGCAGAAGCCGACGTTGCCGTACGGGTCCAGCACCATGTTGCGCTCGGGCGCCAGGCAGGGAATGACCTGGGTCTTCCGCTCCATGAACTCGGGGACTAGGTCGTAGTTGCGCTCCAGCACGGACATGGCGGCGAACTTCACCAGCGCGGAATGAAGGCCCAGGTTTCCGTAACCCGGATAGGACCGTGTGATTTCATGGAGGCGCGCAAGCGCCGCGCGGACCTCTCCGGGCGTCAATGCGTCCAAAGGAACGCCCGCGTTCCCATCGGTCTCGCGGACGAAATCGAAGGTATGAAGATCCGCTCCCAGGGCGCGCGCGTCGTCCGCGATCCGGTCGAGCAAGGGGAGGTTCGCGCGGGACAACACGGTGTGGGCCTTCAGCGACAGCCGCGGATTCTTGGCGCGCAGTTCCCTTAATGCCGCCGCCGACTCCCTCAGGGCCTTGAAATTTCCGGGCGTGGCGCGCAGGCGGTCGTGCTCCTCGCCGGGACCGTCCAACGACAGAGCGACGTTCGCGGTGAGGCCGGGGCACTCGGCGAAAACAGTCTCGACGAACGAACGGACGCGGTCCGGGAACATCCCGTTGGTGGTGACGGTCACGTGCGAGACCGCGCAGTTCTTATGGAAGATTTTAACGACGTCTCCCAGGTCCCGCCGCAGGAAAGGCTCGCCGCCCGTCAACAGGAGCCATGGGAACCCGGGAAGTCCCGCGGCGATCCGCTCCAATTCGCCGAGACCGAGCTCCGCGCTCGTTTTCTCGTTCAAATAGGAGCGATGGATGCAGAACGGGCAATGGGCGTTGCACGCGTAGGTGGCATGGTAGATCAACTGGAACAAGCCCGGCCGGACGAAGTGCTTCAGGTGGCTCATGGATTTCGAGACCACGCGTCCCCCCGGCGGCCGCCCAGAAAATCGCCCCACGCGGCCACGATGGCCGCCGTCTGCAGCGCCGGGAAGGAATCGATCAGAACGGCGGCCAGGAGGGCCAGGACGGCGGCGAAGGTCGCCCCCGTCGGCGACAGGTTCCATAACGCGATCCAGAGAAGGAGGAACGCCGCCGGAAGGAATAGCGGCAGCAAACGGCGGGACGGCATGGCCACCAATCCGTAAAAGCCGTAGCGCGGATTGAACAAAATCCCACGGCCGCCCCAAAGACACAGCATCACGGTGTGGACGTGGCGGCGGATCTGCGCGAACTCCCCGGCCGCAGTTCCCTGGCAGTTCTCATGAACGCGCGCCTCCGGCACCACCACGGACCTCAGGCCGCGCCGACGCAGGCTCAAGGACAAGCCCATGTCGTCGATGCCCATTTCCTCGCCGAACCGTTCCAACGCGGCGCGGCGGAACGCCATCAAGCGGCCGTCCAGCGCGGTGCAGGCGTTCAACTCGCCCTCCAGCCGCCGCACTTCGAAATCGGTCCGGTGATAGCGCTCTTTCGAAGGGAACAGGGCGCCGTGGATCACCGGGAGAGCGCACGCCGCGCCCACCCCGGGATCGTCGAACGCCCGAATCAGGGCGCGCAGGCTGCCCGGCTCCCACCAAGCGTCGCAGTCGGTGGATACGACGAGTTCCCCTCGCGCCTCCGCCAGCGCGGCGTTCAGCGCGGACAGTTTACCCCGCGGGCTGGAGAGGACCCGGATGGGAAACTTCCCCGCAAGTTCCTTCAATCTCGCGCCGGTGTCATCGGTCGAGGAATTGTCGACGAACAGCACCGTCATGCGGTCGAGGGGATAATCGGTCGAGAAGACGTCGCGGACCTTGCGCTCCACGTGGACGGATTCGTTGAAGCACGCGACCGCGACGGTCACGTCGGGCGGATCGGGGCGTTCCGGGAGGGGCGCGCGGGGCTCGCGCGTCAGGAGGCGCAGGAGCGCGGGATAAGCCCAGAGCACGTAAACGGCGTAGCCGGCGGAAATAAGGAGACATGCCCGCCAAAAGCCCGCGCTCATGCCGACAGTCTAGCGATTTTTTTTCGTATTCTATGCCTAGGAGACATTCATGATATCGACCCTCGCGCTTCTTTCATTCCTGGCGGTCTCGCCTGCCCGCGCCTCCGGTCTTCCCGCCCCCGAACCGGTGAAGCTCTCCCCCGACGCCGCTCCTCTCCATCTCGACGACTATTATTACGATCCCGTCCTCAAGAAGCTGGTCGTGCCCGGCGACCGGACCGGCAAGCTCCTGCTGATCGACGCGGATTCGCACGATCTCTCGTTCCTCGACGTGATCGAGCCTCCGAAGGTCGACACCGGCGCGCCCGAGAGCAAGCCCGAGGCCGGCTTCACCTCCGCCGACGGCGGCGAAGGCCTGATCTTCACGGTCAACCGCGCCGAACGCAAGCTTTACGTCGTGGACCCGGTCGAGACGGACGCCAAGAAACGGGTCATCGCGTCCGCCGCCCTGGCCTCCTCTCCCGATTTCATCCGTTACGTCTCCCCGACCCGGGAGGTCTGGGTCACGGAGCCCAAGAAGAACCAGATCGAGGTCTTCTCCCTATCGGCCAGCACCGCCATGCGGCCCATCACTCCCGTCCAGGAGGTCGTCATTCCCTCCGCTCACGGCGAGTATGAATCCCTCCTGATCGACGCCGGCCGCAAGCGCGCCTACAGCAACCAGGAATCCGACACCGTCGTCATCGATCTTCAGACCAAGCGCATCGTGGCCACGTGGAAGAACGGCTGTCGGAACGCCACGGGCCTGGCGCTCGACGGCGCGCGCGGGTTTCTTCTCGTCGCCTGCCGCGAGGGCCGCGCGTCGTCGCTCGACCTCAAGGATGGACGAAAAATATCGACGGTGAAGACCGGGAACGGATTGGACGTCATCGCCTACTCTCCGGAAAAGCAGCTGGTCTACCTTCCTGGCGCCAAATCGGCGACGTTGACCATCGCGTCCTTGTCGGACGCCGGGGAGCTCAAGGACTTGGCCAAGGGGTCCTCGGCCAAAGGCGCGCATTGCGTCGCGGTGGACAAGACCGGCGGCGCGTGGGTTTGCAACGGCGAGTCCGGGCGGCTGCTGTACTTCGCGCCGCTCGAAGACTAGCCCGCTACTCGCTCAACTCGGCGTTCAGGCGGGCCGCGGCTGCCTCATCGGCACGGGCGTCTTTGCCGCGACCCGCGGCGCGCAGGGCCGCGGCGCGGGCGGACAAAGCGCTCTCGAGAAGCTCGCTTCGCTCCCCATCGGCCTCCAGAAGACGCACCGCCGCGTCGGCCTGCGTCAAAGCATCGCGCTTATCGCCCAATGAGGACAGCGCCGTCGCCGCTCCTAACCGGGCGGCGGCATAGCGCGGTTCCACCCAGAGCGCCGCGCGAAAGCACTCGGCCGCGCGACGGGCGTCGCCGTGGAGATACAGAAGAACCCCCCGGTCCTGGGCTCGCTTCGCGTCCGCCAACAATCCGGGCCGCGATTCGGCCCGGGGGCAGGAAGGCGCCGGACCTCGTCCGGCCTGGACCGCCCGAACGGCATCCCCCTCCACGGCCAAAGCCCATGCCGAACACGCGGTCAGGAGCGCCGGGCCCGCCAGCCATGCCGCGGCGCCGCGCGACAATCTCCGCGCGCGGTCTTCCTGCGGCGCTCCGGCCGCGAAGAGATCGGCCAGTCCGCATGCGGCCAGAGCGCAGAGGAACGGAACGGCGGGCCAGGCGTAACGCGCCTCGACGCCCATCGACGCGTAAATATTGAAATACCCCCACAGCCAGCCCAGCGCGGCGACTTCAGGACGTCCGCGCAGACGCCAGAACGCCCAGGCCGCTCCGAGAACAAGAAGCCACTGCGGCCGCCACAGCAGCCAGGCCCGGCGCAGGCACGAGACGGCGTACCGGAACGGAGACTCCGCGATTTTCCGCGCCGAGAACCGGTACAAAGCCGATTCGCGCTCGACATCGTCCATGTCCCTCCAGCCGGGCACGCTCTTTTCCGCGAGCGCCGCTGAGGCCTCGTCGCCCGAGCCGCCCAAATCGCCGCTCGCGGCATGGAGTAGATTATAAACGCCCGCTTGGCGCTCCACGGGAATGAAGGCGCCCAGGCGCTCGTCATTGCGAAGCGTCCATGGGGCGAGCACCAGATACGGAAGAAGAAGGAGGATCGCCGCGCGGCGCCAGTCTCGAGAGCGCAGGGCCGCCGCGGACAGCAACGGCGGAAGGAACAGAAACGTCGAACGGCACCAGAGGCTGGCGCCGACGGCGACCGCCGCAAGGACCGCGGACGAGAGATCCGGGCGCGCCGCGTCGAGGGCCATGGCCCAGGCGACGGCGAACGCGCACAGGGCGAAAAGAAGTTCGACGCCCACAAGGCCGCTCGCGGTCGCCAGCGCCGGATGAAAGCCGACGAAAACTGCCGCCAGCGCTCCGGCGGCCGGCGAATGGAGACTGACCGCCAGCGCGCCCGCGCCCGCCGCCAGCAAGACCATCAGCGCCGCTTGAATCCACGCCGCGCGCGCGGGACGGACGCCGTCGGCGCCGGCGCCCAGCTGAAGAAGGACGGGATACATCGGCGCCCGGCCGGCGAACGGAACCACGGGTTCGAAAGCCAGCGTCCGGGCGGACGCGAGATGACGGGCCATCTCCAGATACTCCGTGGAATCACCGGTGAGGACCGGCGGGACCGCCGCCGCGCGGAAACGGACGAAGCCGACGGCGGCCAGGACGGCGGCGTAGGCCGCGAGCCAGAGCGGCCTCGTGCTCGGACGCCGGCGGGGCTTCGCGTTCACCACGGGAATCCTAACAGAATACCCGGTTGGTTTCGACCCCGGCGACTATGAGATAATCGGAATATGCCCGACAATACCCCCCTTTCCATCGCGACGGCCCTGGCCGCGCAGCTGAACTCCGCCGGCGGGGACTACGCCGCGCGCGCCGCAAAAGGCGCCGCCGGCGCATTGCTCGTTCCCAAGTCCGATGCTTCCAAGGCCGTCGGGCTGATCGTGCGCTCCATCGAGACCGAGACCGCGGCCGAAGGCGCGGCTCAGGCCGTCGGCGTTAAATTGAAAGGCGCCTCCGCCAAGCGGACCGGCGTGCTGACCGTCCTGGCCCGGAAGACCCCGACGCACGCCGACGCCGCGGCCCTCGCGCTCGGCGTCGAAAAGGTCCTGTCCGCCCTTGACCTGGCCGCGGCCGGGCCCGGCGGCCTCAAGATTCTGGACACCCCGCCCGCCGGATCGGGCTTCGAGTACGCGTCGTGGTCCCCCCAACCTGAAAGTTTGACCGTCGAACTCCTATACCGGACCGCGGCGGAAATCGCCGAAGTTCGCACCGAGGGCGCCTCCGCCCACTGGCTCGCGTTGATTCTTCCCAACGACCGCCGGCCGTTGGTGCGGGCCGTCGCCGTCAAGATGCCGGAAGGCGACGCGATCAAGCGTCTCTGGTGGGCGTTCCCCGAAAAAGACGGTTGGTCCTTCCTCCCGTTCTGAAGAGCGCGCGGTGTTGAAACTGGCCGCGATCCTGGCTTTACTCGCCGCGACGGCGCGCGCGGCCGCTCCCGTCTACCCCGAAATCCGGACCGATCCGCGCCTGGAGCTCCTGGCCATGGTCCAGCTCTTGGCCCATGCGGATCAGCGCTTCGCCGGCTTCTTCCGGCATGACATCCCCTACGACCGCGCGGCGGCCGCCTATTACGCCCCGTTCGCCGGTCATCCCGTCGTGGACCGGTATGCCGAGCTCACCCGCCAAGGCGTGAGCTATCTGACTTTCTACGATCTGGTGCTCCATCTGGGGCCGCCGCCGGAGTTGGCGGGGCCGATCCCGGAGGGCACGGCCTCCCAGTTGGGCGGGGCCGTCTCCGCGGAGGAATTCCGAGCGATGCTGGCGGATTTCGCCAAGGTCACTTCCTTCGGGGATTTCTACTCCCGGACGGAGGAAATGCGCCGGCCCATGGTCGAGGACGTCCGGCGCCAGGCCGCCGCGTTGAACATCGTCCCGGCGCTGGAAAAATATCTGGGCGTTCCGGTGAAGACGCGCTACACCGTGATCATCTCCCCGTTCGCCGAACCCGTCATGGCCGACGCGATTCCCAGCACGGATCCCGACGGGGTCCCCCGGCTGACCAGCGTGTACGGACCGGAGGTCTATAAAGGGAAGTTCGGCTATCGCCTGGTCACCCGCCTGGGCGGCCTTTGGGAGGAACTGGCCCGCGTGTACCTCAACGAGGCGGGAAAACCGTACGCCGCCCGCATCGAAACCCTGAACGCCCTCTTCACGCCGATCGCCGGAACCTGCGAGACGACCTGGTACGCGTGCGTCCAGCGCCAGACGGCCTACGCCGTGGGCGCGCGCCTGCTGACGCTCGACGGCGGCAGCAAGGGCCGCGAGATGGCCGGGCGCTGGCCCTCGAAGTACCGCAATTTCGGGATGCCGTATCTGGCTCCGCTGATCGAACGGCTCAAGGAGTACGAAGGGCGGAAGAACAGGGGAACTTTGGCGGATTTCTATCCGCGTTTGCTCGACGCGCTTGCCGAGTCCGCTCCCAAGTTCCCCGCTCCCCCGTTCCACGGCGGCGTCGCCGCCGTTCTCGAGGCGCGAGGGCCGGCGATCCTGATCCTGCCTTCGAAGCCGTCGCCCGCGCTGTCGGCCGCGGTGGACGCCCTTCAGGCCCGCCGTTGGCCGGACGCGCGCCGGATGTCGGGCGAGAAGGCGGAGTCCGCGGATTTGAAGGGCAACACCTTGATCGTCTTCGGCACGACGGACGATAACGCATGGCTGGCCCGGAACTACGCCCGCCTCAAGCTCCCGGCGCACATCGGGCCCCGCCGGATCACTTTCGACCCGCGCGGCGGAGACGCGAAAACACTGGAATTCACCGGCAAGCTGGCCCTCGCCACCACGGCGCTCAATCCGTTCGACGCGACGCGCGGACTCCTGATCTATACCGCCGCCGATCCGGAGGCCGAGACCGGGGCGCTGGCCTTCGAGGGGTCTTACGATTACGCGGTGCTCGATGGGGGAACCGTCCTCCGTTCCGGGATTTACGAGAAGTCCTGGCTCCCCTGGCGCCTGAAATAGGGATCTAGGTCCTTTGGCCCTTCTCAGCCATCATCGTTTGCGGAACAATGTCCCCATGAGAAACCTTCGACTCGTCTTGAGCCTGAGCGTCGTTCTGGCGGCGCCCGCCGCCGCCGCGTGGCGCGATATTTCCGCCTCCGATTTTGACGTGCCGCCGCCCCCGGCCCAGGGCTCGGCGGCCTATGTCTCCGATTTCTCCACCCTGCTGCGTCTGCAGGCTTCGCGCACGCCGCAACAGTGCGCGCTGGCGACGAAAATGAAGATCCCGGACTTCCGAACCCTGTACGGCTCGTCCGGACTTCTTTCCTCGTCGGAAATGACGGCGGTCCGGCCGCTCCTGGACCAGGTCTCCCGGACGGTCTCGAGCATCGTCGGCGTCTTCAAGAAGCAATACTCCCGCCCGCGCCCTTACAACGAGGATTCCCGGATCCAGCCGTGCGCCGACAAGCCCGGCGGGGCGATGTCCTACCCCAGCGGGCACGCCACGGAAGGCGCCGTGGACGCCTGCGTGCTGTCCGCGATCTTCCCGGACCGCGCCGACAAGATCACGGCCTACGGGCAGTACGTCGGGGAGTTGCGGGTGATTTCCGGCGTGCACCACCCCAGCGACGTGGCCGCCGGCCAAGCTCTCGCCGCGGACATCTGCGGCAAGATGACGCAGGAAAGCGACTTTCAGGCGGAAGTCGCCCAAATAAAGACCCAACTCGGAAACTGACTCCGGCGTCGGTTAAGCCTTTTCTTCCGGCGCCGCGGACGATTCCGGCGCGAACGGTCCCTGGACGTCCACCTTCAGCGAGTGCGCCTCGCGCTCGGGCACCGCGGTCTTCTCCTTCTTCTGGAAGCTGACCGAGATGAGCTGGGTGACGCCCTTCTCCTCCATGGTGACGCCGTACATCACGTCGGCGGCCTCCATGGTGCGCTTGTTGTGGGAGACGATCAGGAACTGGGTCTTGTTCTGGAACTCGCGCAAGATGGCCGCGAAGCGCTCGATGTTGGCGTCGTCCAGCGCGGCGTCGGCCTCGTCGAGCATGCAGAACGGCGAGGGCTTGACCATGAAGAACGCGAACAGGAGCGCGATCGCGGTCAAAGTCTTCTCGCCGCCCGACAGGAGACTGATGCTCTGCAGCTTCTTCCCCGGGGGCTGGGCCACGATGTCCACGCCGGTCTCCAGCATGTTCTCGGGGTCGGTCAGGATCAGGTCGGCCTCGCCGCCCTCGAACAACACGCCGTAGAGGCGGCGGAAGTGCTCGCGCACGTCGTGGAAGGTCTGGCGGAAGTTCTCGCGCGTGGCCCCGTTGATCTTGGTGATGGCGGCCATCAGGTCGTCCTTGGCCTTCAGCAGGTCGTTGATCTGCTCGATCAGGAAGCGCTGCTTCTCGGCCAGGGCCTCGTACTCCTCGGGCGCCGCCATGTTGATGTTGCCCATGTTGGCGATGCGCTTGCGCAGGGTCTCGATCTTCTCCACGTCGGCGACCACGTCGCGGTACTTGCCCTTGGCCTCGTCCACCGTCATCTGCCATTCGTCCCACAAGCGGGTCTTCAAGAGGTCGGACTTGCTCTTGAGGGCGGTCGCGTGGATCTCGTGCTGGTGCAGGTCGGCCTGGGCCTGATCATGCTCCGCCTGAAGGACCTTCAGGCGCTCGCCGAGGTAGTCCATCTTGTTCTGCAAGTCCTGCAGTCGGTCGAACACGGACTTGGCCTCGTTCTCCTGCTTGGCTAACTCGACGTTGAGACCGGAAATCTCCACGCGCATGGACTCCTGGCTCTCGAAGGTCTCGGCCTTGCGGCGGGCCAGCTCCTCGGTCTCGGAGGTCAGGCGGGCGATGGCCGCGGTGAGGGCGGCCTTCTCGTCGTCCAGGCGCTTGAGCGAGGACGTGTGGGCGGCCAGCTCGGCCTCGACGCCGCGGCGGCGGTCTTCCTGACCCTGGAACGCGGCGCGATGTCCGGCCAGGTCCTCGCGCGCGGCCGCGAGGGCCTCGGCGGCGAGCGTCTCCTCGGCGCGGGCCGCGAGCACGCGGGCCTCGGCCTCGCTGCGGAGCTCCTTGGCGGCCAGGATGCGCTCCTTGGCCAAGGAACCCTCGGCGATCGCGCGGACGGACTCCTCTGTGGACAAGTCCACGTTCCGCTCGTGGTTCTCCAGGCCCTGCGCCAATTGATGGGCGCGCGCTTCCAGGCCCGAGCGCCGGCCGGACTCGGCCGACAACGCGGCCGCGGCGGCGCGGGCCGTCGCCAGCGCCTCGGTCAAAGCGGCTTCGGCCTGCACGCGCTCCTCCGCCAGAGAGACGCCGCGGCTTTCGAGCGTCACGGCCTTCTGCTTCATCTCGCCCAGGTCGGCGAGCGACGGCTGCACGCCGTCCTTCGGCGCGGCGCCGCCGTACACCCAATGATCGCCGAACAGCTTGCCGCCCAGTTCATAGGCCTCGGCGAACAAGTGACGCAGAGCCTTCTCGTGGCGCGCGTCGTACTGCAGCCGCGGCAGTATCGGCTTCGCTTCGGCGGGATATTCTTTCGAGCCCGACTCGGGCAAGGACGAAAGCACCAGGAAGCGCGCGCGGCCGCTCCCCGACGCCTCCAAAAGGTCCACGCCCGCGCGGGCCGCGCTCGAATCCTCGACCACCACGGCGAACAGGCGCTCGCCGAGCAGGTCTTCGAGGGAGGGCTTCAGCGAATCGTCCACGCGGAACAGGCCGCGCACTGTGCCCAGCACGCCCGGAATGTTCGCGCCCACCACGGCCTGAGCGCCCACCCAATAGGGATTCTGGCCGCCCTGGCTTTCCAGCGCCTCGGCGCGGGCGGAGACCTGCGCCAGCTCGGAGCGCAGGCGGACGGTCTCCTCGGACAGCTCGTTCTGACGCGCGCGCAGGGTTTCCACGGCGGCTTCGGCGGACTCGGTGGCAGACTTGACCTCGGCCAGGCGGGCGTCGGCGGCGGACAGCTCCGCCTGCGCCTCGCTGATGCGACCGCGCGCCTCGGCGGCGGCGGCGGAATCGCGCTCCAGGTTCCGCAGGGACGAGCGCGCCCCGGCGATCGCGTGGGTCAGCTCCGACTCGGCGGCGGACAGCTCCCGGCCCAGGTCGTAGGACTCCTGCTGCTTGGCGGCCGCCTCGCGGGCCAGCGCGTCCTTGCGCGACTGAGCCTCCTGGGCGCGCGCCTCGATGGCGGCCAATTCCTCGGCCGCGGCCTCGGCGCGGGCCTTCGCCTCGGCCAAGGAGGCCTCGGCGGCCTTCACGGCCGCGCCCACCTGCTCGATCTCGGGGTCGATGGCGTCGGCGCGTCCGCCGGCGGCGGCGGCCTCGGAGCGGCAGGCCTCGGCGCGGGCGTCCATCGCGGCGACGGACGAGGCCGCGCTTTGCAGGCGCTCCTCCAAGCGGCCGATGGACGTCTTGGTCTCGGCGACGATCTGGTTGGCCTCGATGAGGCGGTTCTGCTCGCCGGTCTTCTCCAGGTTCAGCGCGGCCAGGTTGGCGCCCTCGGCGCCGATCTGGGACCGGCGCTCGCCCAGCATCTCCTCGACGGGGCCGATGCGCTCCTGCATGGAGGAAAGCTCCAGCTCGATGGAGCCGGCCTGCTCGATGATGTGCGCGGCCTCCATGGCCACGAGCTCTTCTTTATATTTGGCGTACAGCTTGGCGCGGCGCGCGTCGCTGTCCAGCTTCTTGACCTGCTCCTCGATCAGCGCCACGGAGTCCTGCAGGCGGCCCAGGTCCATATCCACGCGGTCGAGCTTGCGCAGAGCCTCCTCTCGCTTGGCGTTATACTTGGCTACTCCCGCCGCTTCATCAAAGAAGGCGCGGCGCTCCTCGGGCTTGCTGCGGATCATGGAGTCCACGCCGCCCTGGTCGATGATGGCGTAGCCGTCGCCGCCAAGACCCGTGTCCAGGAACATCTCGCGGATGTCGCGCAGGCGGCACTGGGTCTTATTGAGGAAATACTGGGACTCGCCGGAGCGGAACAAACGGCGGGTGATGGTGACCTCGGAGTAGTCCACCGGCAGGAGGGAATTGGCGTTGTCGAACGTCAGCGTCACCTCGGCCATGGACAGCGGCGGGCGCTTCGTGGTGCCGGCGAAGATCACATCGGTCATGGTGTCCGCGCGCAGGGACTTCCAGGACATCTCGCCCAAGCACCAGCGCACCGATTCCATCACGTTCGACTTGCCGCAGCCGTTCGGGCCGATGACGCCCGTGATGCCGGGCTCCAAGTCGATGTGGGTCTTCGTCGCGAAGGACTTGTAGCCGCAGATATCGATGGATTTCAGGTACATGGCACCTCGGCACGGCGGTCATTTGTCCATCTATTACCATTGAGCGGTAATAAGGGTCGTAGACGTCCTTAAAGCATAGCATTTTCCGTCGAGAAAATCAAGTTTCCCCGTCGAGCCGTCCGACGGGGAATTCGGGTCCCTTGACGAGCGCCGCCGTTCTCTTTATTCTATCGCCGACGAACTTATGCGGTCCCTGCTCCTCGCCGCGCTGCTTCTCACGGCCCCGTCCCTCCGGGCGGCGGCGGCGACGCCCCCCGCCCCGGCCGCCGCGGACTGGAGGCAGTCGCGCCTGACGGACGGCATGCAGGACGCCTTGCGCGGGGCCGGATTCCGCCTGGAAAGCGACGGGCGCGTGCTGGACCCCAAGACCCACGCGGCGCTGACGCCCGATCAACTGACGGCGGCGCTCACCGGCATCAATCTCAACACCCAGCGCCTGGCGCTCGAGCGCCTCAACCTGGCCCTGTCCAAGACCCCGCCGGACATGGACGCCGCCCGCGCCCTGGCGGCCGACCTTCCCGGCGACGTCGCCCGGGCGGTCTTGGCCAACAAGGACCTCAACGGCCTGCGCTCCCTGTCCGACGCGAACCTGGAGAAGATCGCGGCCTATTTCGACGGCACGCGAACCGCGGACGACCGCCGCGAAGCCGCCCTTCCGGTCCGCGCCGGGGCTCCCGGACCGCGCGTGCCACTGCCGTACTTCGATCCCGCCGAGCAGGCGCTCGGGGACTCGTTGCGCGCCGCCGCGGCCAAGCGCATCGGAGCCGACCCCTTCGGCCGCAAGGTCCTGGCGCGGCTGAACGGCCCGGACGGCAAGCCCGACCTTCCGCCCGTCGTGGTCGAGGACCTGACCGGCGCCGCGGCGGTCTACGACTACCGGCGCCGCGCCTTGGTGGTGGACCGGCAGCTGCTGCTGTCGGCCATCGCCGACGGGGTCCCGGCCAAGGACCGCGGGGCCTTGGCCCAGTCTCTGGCCTCGCGCGCCGCCTTGATCGACTATCTGAACAAGCACCCGGAGGCCGTGGCCGGCTTCGCCTCCTCCAACGACGTGGTCCTGGTGCACGAGCTCACCCATGCCTGGCAGGACCGGCGCGACCCGGTCATGACGGAGATGTCGCGGGGAACCTTGCCGCAGGCGATGCTGACGGATTACGAGATCGAGGCGTGGACGACGAAGAACCTTTACATCCACTCCCTGCTCAAGCGCGACCCCGCCGCGGCGGTGGACGACTTCGAGCTGCAGGACTACAAGCAGATGGTCTCCGGCCATGACGCCTGGGTGGAGCAGCTGCGCCAGACCTACCAGGCCGACGCCGTCAACGCCATGGACATCGCCACGGCGGAGGAAATCCAGCGCGCCCGGCTGGCAGCGGCGCGGCGCCGCGCGACGAACACCCGCGACGAGCAGACCGCGAAGGCCCAGGATTTGGCCGCCATGACGCGCGCCCAGCGGGAATTGCGCGCCGTCGGCGACGCCGAGCGCCAGCGCCTGGCCCGCCTGGCCGGCACGGACGCTCCCGCCGCCGCCGCGGACGCGCCCGCGGTGCTGGCCGAGCACTACCTGGCCGTCGCCTTGGCTTCCTCGGGCCCGGTGGACTTCGACGTGGCCATACAGAAGGCCGAGGCGTTCGCGGTCCAATCGGGAGACCCGAAGCTCCTGGCGAAAGTCCGCGCGGTGAAAGGACGAAAACAATGATGAAGTTCCTGCTCGCCGCTCTGGTCGTCCTGGCGTCCGCCTGCCGCAAGGCACCTGAAGCCGCGAAGGAAGAATTCGTGCCCACGAAAGCCGTCGTCGCCGGCGAGCGTTTGATCGATTTCGACGGGAAGGCCGGGGACTTCTCGTGCCGCGCCCCGGCCGAGTGGAAGACGGTCGAGGACGATTACAGCGGCGGACCTTTGGTGATGTTCTTCGGCCCGGCCGCCGGAGCCCGGCGCGGCACCGCCTCCATCGGGGTGAGCCGCTATCCGGCCGTGGGCGACAAGATCAAGACGCCCGATGAATTCCTGACCATGCTCAAGCTCACCGACCGCAACCCCAGCGCGCTGACCTCGCGCAGCGTGGACGGGCGGATGGTGTACGAGGTCCACTACGAGGTTCCCCAGCGCGCGCCGCAGGGGCACAAGATCCTCTACATGAACCGGGCCGACGCGGCGATGATCCCCTGCAAGGGCGGCTTCTACCTGATCTCCCACACCGCCCCCGCCGACGCCTATCAGGCGA
>JAGWMT010000023.1 GCA_028871595.1 Elusimicrobiota bacterium | reverse complement strand
TTCCATTTGGCCCGCCACCCGTGGGCGGATCGGGACTACTTTCATTGGCTGGAGGATATCCATCTCCTGCACCATTGGGACCAGGCCAAGAATTTCACCATCGTCCATCCGCTGATGGACCGCCTGTTCGGAACCTATCTGGCTCCGGAGACCCACCGGGCCGAGATCGCCGCCGTCGTCTCCGACGACGCGCTCACGGTGTCCGATGCGACCAACTGGCGCTATCTCCTCAAGGAAGCGACGCCCGCGGAGCACGCCGCGTTCATCTCGCAGGCCCGGCGCCATCCGCGCTCGATCCGCAAGATCGAACTGCTGCTGGCCGCCCTGGACCGCCGCCTCGCGGCGTTCCCCGCGGAGGCCGAGGCGCTCGACCTGCACATCCGGGCCGCCGCGTTGCTGGCGCTGGCCCGGCCGGCGGCGTCCGCCGCGTGAGCGCCCCGCTGCGCGTCGTCGTCACCGGCGCCACGTCGGGCCTGGGCCGGGAGCTCGCCGTCCAGCTGGGACGGCGCGGAGCGCGCGTCGCCGTCACCGGACGCCGCCTCGACGAGCTCAAGCGCACCGCCCAACTGGTCCGCGACGCCGGCGGCGAGACCTTGATCCTCCCCGGATCCGTCACGGACGACGACGAGGTCCGCGCGCATTACGCGCAGATCAAGGACGCCTGGGGCGGCGCGGACTGGGCCATCCTGAACGCCGGCGTGGGGGATTCCCTCGACGCCAAGGCGTTCAAGGCCGAATCCTACCGCTGGACGTTCGACACGAACGTGCTCGGCGTCTGCCGCTGGCTGGAGGCGGTCCTTCCGGACATGATCGCGCGCGAATCCGGCGTGGTGGCCGGCGTCGCCAGCCTGGCGGGCTTCCGCGGCCTGCCGAAATCCGGGCCGTACAGCGCCAGCAAGGCCGCGTTGATCGCCTTGCTGGAATCCACCCGCGTGGACCTGCGCGGCACCGGAGTGGACGTGGTGACCGTCTGCCCGGGCTTCGTGAAAAGCGAGATGACGGACCGCAACAACCCGGGCTCCATGCCGTTCCTGATGGAGACGCCCGACGGGGCCGCCGCGATCCTGCGCGGCATCGACGCCCGCCGCCGCGTCGTCCACTTCCCGTGGCAGCTGTCGTACGCGATGAAGTACGGCGTCGCCGCCCTGCCCGATTTCGCCTACGACTGGCTGGCGGGCAAGCTGGCGCCGCTGCGCACGAAAAAGCCGTCGGCGGAAGGCGCGCGCCGCGCCCTAGGGGGAAAATCATGAACGTTTTCGTCACCGGAGCCTCGGGCTACGTGGGCCGCGCCGTCGCGGAGGCGTTCCGCCGCCGCGGGCACCGCGTCGCCGGCCTGACGCGGTCGGCGCAGAAAGGCCGCGCCCTGGCCGCGCGCGAGATCGAACCCGTCGTCGGCGACATGAAGGACCCTCGGACCTACGCCCGGGCCGCCACGGCGGCCGACGTCCTGGTCCACTGCGCCGCGGAATACTCGGCCGACGACCAGACGCTCGACCATCGGACGCTGGAGGCCTTCCTGGCCTTGGCGGCCAAGGGCCCGCGGACGCGCTCCGTGCTCTACACCTCCGGCGTTTGGCTGTACGGAGACTGCGGCCCGGAGGCGGCGGACGAGACGCGGGCGCTCGAGAGGGCGCACCTGATCCCATGGCGCGGGGAACACGAGAAGCGCGTGCTGGAAGCCGGAGGGCTGGTCGTCCGCCCGGGCTGCGTGTACGGCGGCACGGGGGGCCTCACGGGCCTCTGGTTCGGCGGCGCCCTGGACAAGGGAGCCGCTCCCGTCGTCGGCAAGGGAGACAACCGCTGGGCGACGGTGCACGCCGACGATTGCGGGGAACTTTTCGCGCTGGCCGCCGAGAGCGGGCTCAAAGGGGAACTTTTCAACGCGACCGACCGTTCGCGCGCCACCGTGAGAGAAATGGCGGCGGCGGCCTCTTTGGCGGCGGGCAAGGGCGGGACCGTGGCGGAACTGTCCTTCGCCGACGCCGAGAAGGCGTATGGGACGATGGCTCACGGCCTGATCCTGGACCAGCACGTGGACTCCTCGAAGGCCCTGCGGCGCCTGGGCTGGAATCCCCGCTTCGGCGGGTTCTGCGACGATGCCCCGCGCTATTTCGCCTCTTGGATGGCGGGTCGGGGGGCCTAACTGCTAGACTGGAGATCATCATGAACGACACCGACGCGGCCGAAGCGGCCGACACGACCGAAACGCAGCCCGAGCTGTCCGCCGCCGAACTGGCCGCCGCGACCGCGAAGAACCCCGATTCCTCCATCCCGCCGCGCTATCCCGTCGATTCGGTGCTCCTGATCGACGGCGACAACGACCCGCACGTGCCGCCGGACGTGCACCCGACGCGGCACACCTTGGTCCGCGTGTTCCTCCGTCCGGGCGCCAAGATGCCGCGCACGCTGGAGAAGAAGCTCAGCCACCTTCCGCACTGCACCACCGTGGTCTCGCCGCGCGGCGGCGCCAACGCCGCAGACTTCGTGATGTCGCTCCACGCGGGCATGCTCCACTCCATCCTGCCCCAGCACATCCATTTCCTGATGGTCACCAACGACGCGACCCTCCAGGCCATGGCCGCCGAGCTCCAGCGTCTGGGCCGCGTGGCCACGATCTGGACCTCGCACCCCGACGCGGGCCGGATGTCGGCCGAGGCGCGGGGCGAGGAGCTCGACGGCGACGAGGAGAAGCCCGCGCGCAGCCGCAGCCGGAGCCGCGGGGGCCGCAGCCGCGGCGGCCGCAGCCGGAGCGGGCGCGCGTCGTCCGGCGGGTCCGCCCGCAGCCGCTCGTCTTCGTCGCGCTCGTCCGCGGAGCCTTCGCCGGCGCCGTCGGCCCCGGCCGCTCCGCCGCCGCCGGACGTGCCGCGCAAGACCGGAGGCAAGACCCTTTCCGAGGTCGCCTGGACCTACGCCGCGCGCCTGCAGCGCATCAAGGACGTCCCCTCGCGCCTGAAGACCTTGCTCAACGACATCAAGAACCGCGCCGGGTCGCAGGGCTTCACCCCCGAGGAGGTGCTTGAGGAGCTCAAGCGCCACCACGGCGTCAAGGTGGACGCCCAGGGCCGGGTCCAGGTCGCGCGCGTCAAGCCCGCCGGCCAGTCCGACGAGTCCGCGCCCGAAGTGCTGCCCTCATGATCCTGTCCTCCGCCCTGGCGTTCGTTCTGGCCGCGGCTCCGGCCGCCGCCGCGCCGAAGTCGAAGCCCGCGCCCAAGGCGCCTTCCTCGCGGACCTCGGGACGCATCATCAAGACCGACGCGGAAAAGGGCGCGGCCAACGGCCGCATCACCGTGGCCGACGACGCCGGCCACATCGAGCAGTTCCGGCTGGATCGCCGGACGCGCGCGACGTGCGACGGCAAGAAGTCCGCCTGGCTGAAGGCCGCCGTGCCGGACGTCTGCGACCGCGCCGTGAAGATCGTCTACAATCCCGCGACCAAGCGCGTCTCGGTTCTGGAACTGAAATCCGCGGCCAAGAAGGACGCCGACGACTCCAAGACGCGGCCGAACGTGTCCGGTGAGATCGCCCTGACCGACGTGCTCGCCGGGACGCTGTCCGTCCGCCTCGGCGGCGGCTCCACCGTGGATTTCAAGGTCGGCGACGCGACGAAAATCGTGGCCGAGACGGAAGGCCAGCCGCCGACGCCGGTCGCGTTCGAGTCTTTGAAGGTCGGGGATCGCGTCGAGGTCCATTCCAAGGATTGGAAGACCGCCGACGAGATTCACGTGCGCTCCGCTCCGCGCTGACGCCATGCCCGCGGCCGCGCACCTGCGCCGCCTCCGGGAGACCCTGGACGGTCCCGTCACCCTCGGCGAATTGGTTTCCCGGCTGGGCCGGGAGGGCATCGGACTGCTCGTCTTCGTCCTGGCCCTGCCGTTCCTTCAGCCCATTCCCTTGGCGGGATTGGGCACGCCCGTGGGCCTCCTTCTCATCGCGCTGGGCCTGCAGTTGATCCAAGGCCGGGACGAACCGAAGCTGCCGCGGTTCGTGATGGCGCGCCGTCTGGAAAAGGCCACGGTGGACCGCCTCCTGGCGGCGGCGGAACGGCTGCTGGGGATCATCGAACGCTTCGCGCGACCGCGCTGGGACTTCGCCGCCCGCTCGCCGCGCGTCTACGGAACGTCCATCGTGTTCCTGGGACTTCTCTTCGCGATCCCGGTCTTCGTTCCTTTCGGAAATCCCATCGCCGCCGCGCCCCTGGCCGCGCTCGGCCTGGCCATGCTCGAGGACGACGGACTGCTGGGCGCCCTGGGAGTCGGCGGGACGGCGTTCGCCTGGGCGTACCACGGCGCCTACGCGCGCCTGATCTGGGCCGCGATCCGGGCCTTCATGGCCCGCCACGGATGATTTCTCCGGGCGCGCTCCTCCTCGCCGCCCTGGCCTACGGCCAGACGCGGGATTCCGGGAACGCCGCGCGGCAAGCCGCCGAGGAAATCCGGGTTCTGCGCGAGGGGGATTGGAACCGGCGCGTGCACGCCACCCACGACCTCGGCGAGTTGGGCGTCGACGGGCTCCCCGGCCTGCGTGTGGCCGCGGAGGACGCCGACTGGCAGGTCCGGATGACCGCCGTCCACCTGATGGGCCGCGTGGGCGAAGCCGCCGTCCCCGACCTGGCCCGCGTCCTCCGTTCGGAGCCCTGCCGGGAGGTCCGCCTCACCGCGCTCCATTGGCTGGGCGCCATCGGCGGCGAGAAGGCCTCCGAGGCCCTCCGCGGCGGGTTGAGCGACGAAAGCGGGATGGTGCGGCTGATGGGGCGATACTGGCTGGATAAATCGGCCGGCCGTCCGGAAGGAGCCGAACCCGACGCCGCCGCCGCCGAGGACGAGGATCTCAAGTTCTGCGAGGCCTCTCCCGAACCGCGCCGCGCGCCGTGGGCATCCGAAAAGCGGACGGCCCCGAAGGCGACGGACGACGATTCTGGAAGCCCCGTCGTCACTCCCGACCCGCCGCGTCCCGAGGTGGCCCCGATCGCGCTCGTTCCCACGGAAGCCGCGAAGAAGGCCGCCGGCAACGACGCGAGCGACCGCGAACGTCTCAAAGAGCTCGACGCGCTTCTCTCCCCCGTCTCCGGAAAAAACGGCGACGCGCTCTCCGCCGCGCCCGCCCGCCGCTCGCCGCGCCCGGAACTGACCGACCGAAAGGAACGGAAACCGCCGGAATCCATGCCCCGCGGCGCCCCCGGCTTGCCGCCCCGGTCCCCGACCGAGACCGCGGGAGCGGCGATCATGCCCGACGCGGGCACGGGACGGCCCGAGAGCGATCCCATTCCCGCTCTGCTGAAGCTGTTGAAAGACGCGGATCCCGCCAAGCGCGCCCGCGCCGCCGACGACCTGGGCAAGCGCGGCGCGCTGGCGGCGTCGGCCGAACCGGCGCTGGCCGCGGCTCTTCGCGACGGGAACCCCCGCGTTCGCGCCGGCGCCGCCCTGGCGCTGGGCAACATCGGCGCGCCCGCCGATCCGGCGGTGACCGCATTGGTGCGCGCGCTCAAGCGCGGTCCGGAGGAGGTCTCCTGGAGCGCCGCCGTCGCGCTGGGGCGCATCGGGACGCCGCGCGCGCGCCGCGCCTTCGCGCGCTACGCGCGCCAGTCGGCGGGAGACCTGGTGCGCGGGACGAAGCGCTAGGCCGTCGCGGTGCCGCCGGGCGCCTCGCGGTGCTCGGCGCCGTGGCGGATGTCCTTGCCCAAAACCATGAAGATCACGTCCTCGGCCACGTTCGTCGCGTGGTCGGCGATGCGCTCCAGGTTCCGCGCGATGAGGATCACGTCCATGCCGCGCTGGATGGAGGACGCGTCGCGCTGCATCAGATGGACCAGCTCGTTGAAGGTCTGGCTCTTGAGGTGGTCCTCCTCGTCGTCGCGGCGGATCACGTCGCGGGCCAAGTCCACGTCGCCGCGGGCGAAGGAGTCCAGCGCGTCCTTGAGCATGCCGACGGCGACCTCCACCATGCGCGGGATGTCCCCGAGCTTGATCTTGGGCTCCTTGATGAGGAACACGCCGGTCTCGGCGATGTTGACCGCCTGGTCCCCGATGCGCTCCAGGTCGGAGTTGATCTTGATCGCGGCGGCGATGAAGCGCAGGTCGCCGGCGGCGGGCTGATGCAGGGCGATCAGCTTCAGGCACACGTCGTCGATCTCGATGTGGAGCTGGTTGACCTGGCGCTCCCAGCCCTCCACGTCGGTCAGGTGCGTCGCGTCGCGCTCGACGACCAGCTTCACCGCGTAATGGATCATCTCCTCGCAAAGGCTGCCCATCCGCAGCAGGCGGGCGCGGAGCTCGTCCAGATCGGCGTCGAAGTGCCTTTTGATGTTCAACCGAACCTCCCGGTGATGTAGTCCTCCGTGCGCTTGTCGGAGGGCTTGGTGAAGACCTGCTGGGTCTCGCCGAATTCGACCAGCTCGCCCATCAGCATGAAGACAGTATACTCCGAGACGCGCGCGGCCTGCTGCATGTTGTGCGTGACGATGACGACGGTCAGCTGATTCTTGATCTCGAGGAGCAGCTCCTCGATGCGCGCCGTCGCGATCGGGTCCAGCGCGGAACAGGGCTCGTCCATCAGCAGGATGCGCGGTTCCACCGCCAGCGCGCGGGCGATGCACAGGCGCTGCTGCTGGCCGCCCGACAGGCCCGCGCCGGGCGAAGACAGCTTGTCCTTGACCTCGTCCCAGAGCGCGGCGCGGCGCAGGGAGGTCTCCACGCGCTCGGCGATCTTCGCGCCGTCGCGCTCGCCGTTGAGGGTGAGGCCGGAAGCGACGTTCTGGAAGATGCTCATGGTCGGGAAAGGATTCGGGCGCTGGAACACCATGCCGACTTCGCGGCGCAGGAGCACCGGGTCCCAGTCCAGCACGTTGCGGCCGCCCAGGTGGATTTCCCCGTCGCAGTACGCCCCGGGCAGGGATTCGTGCAGGCGATTGAGGCAGCGGATCATGGTGGACTTGCCGCAGCCCGACGGGCCGATGATGGCGGTGACCGCGTTCTGGCGCACGTCCAGACTGACGCCCTTGAGCACCGGCGCGCCGCCGTAGCCGGCGCGCAGGCCGCGCACCGACATCACCACGGCGTTCGATTTCGGCGCGGCCAGCGCCGGCGGCGCGGAGGGGAGAATGGGAGCGGCGGGGGGATTGGTGTCCATGATCGGGTTCATTGTCTCAATTCGCGGCTCCGCCCGACGGCCTCAGCCAGAGGCGGGCGGTGATATTGACGGCCAGGACGAACAGCATCAGGATCAAAGCGGCCGCCCAGGCCTGACGGTGCCAGTCCTCGTACGGGGAGATCGCGTACGTGTAGAGCAGGTGCGGCAAGGTGGCGATCGGATTGAGCCAGCCTTTGTCCCAGAAACGGTTGCCGAAGGCCGTGAAGATCAGGGGGGCGGTCTCGCCGGCCACGCGGGACAGGGCCAGCAGGGCGCCCGTCATGATGCCGCGTCCGGCCGTGGGCAGCATGACCATCAAGGTGACCTTCCAGCGCGGCACGCCCAGCGCCAGGGCCGCCTCGCGGATGGTGCCCGGGACCAGGCGCAGGAACTCCTCGGTGTTGCGCAGGACGATGGGGATCATGATGATGGCAAGGGCCACCGAGCCCGACAGCGCGCTGAAGCGCTTCATCGGCACCACGACCAGGGCGTAGGCGAACAGGCCGATGACGATGGACGGAACGCCGTTGAGCACGTCCGCGGCGTAGCGGACCCAGAACGCGAAGCGGCCCCGCCCGCCGTATTCGGACAGGTACACGCCGGCCAGGACACCCACGGGGACGCCCATCAGGCCGGCCAGGCCGACGACCTTCGCCGAGCCGACGATGGCGTTGGCGATGCCGCCGCCCGTTTCGCCGACCGGGGCCGGGAGATTGGTCAGGAAGGTCCAGCTCACGGACGAGGCTCCCTTCCAGGCGATGTAGCCCAGGATCGCGAAAAGGATGGACGCGGACAGCGCCGCGCAGACGGCCGTCAGGCTCAGCATGACGGCGTTGACCCGGCGGCGGCGGGCGTAGACGGCGTCGTTCACCGTCGCCCCTCCACGCGGTAGATCATCAGGCGGGCCAGGCCGTTGATCAGCACGGTGACCCCGAGAAGGACCAGTCCGACGGCGATGAGCGCGGACAGATGCGCGTCGCTGGCCGCCTCGGCCAGCTCGTTGGCGATGACGGCCGCCATGCTGTACGACGGAGCGAACAGCGAGGCGGAGATGCGCGGCGTGTTGCCGATCACCATGGTCACCGCCATGGTCTCGCCCAGCGCGCGGCCGAGGGACAGGAAGATCGCGCCGAAGATCCCGGAGCGCGCGTAGGGCAGGCTGACCGCGCGCACCATTTCCCAGCGCGTGGCCCCCAGGGCGTACATTCCTTCCTTCAGCGGGCGGGGAACGGTGAGCAGGACCTCGCGTGTGATCGAGGTGATGTAGGGCAGGATCATCAAGGATAGGATCAAGCCCGCGGCGAGCAGGCCCACGCCGTAAGGCGCGCCGCGGAAGAAGGGCAGGAAGCCCAGCCAGCGTCCCAGGAACGGCTCGGCGGCGCGGACCGCCGGGACCAAAATGAAGATGCCCATCAACCCCAGGATCACGCTCGGAACGGCCGCGAGGAGCTCGATGGCGAAGCTGATCGCGTTCGAAATCCGCCGCGGCGCCAGTTCCGCCAGGAAGATCGCCGATCCCACGCCCAACGGCACGGCGACGAGAAGGGCGATGAACGAGGACACCAGGGTCCCGTAAAGGAACGGAAGGGCGCCGAAGACCTCGTTGACGGGATCCCACGTGGACGTCCAGAGGAACTTCGGCCCGAAGGCGGCCCACGTCTTCAAAGAGCCGCGGGTCAATTGCCAGGCCAGCGCCAAGGTCACGACCAGGATCAAGGCGGCGAATCCCGTGATGATCCAGCGGAAAAAACGATCCCCGGCCCTTTCGCGAGGGCCGGGGATCGCGGGACCTCCGCGCGCCGCCGAGGACGACCGGTCGGGCGCGGCGGCGGTGTTCATTTTATTGGATCGTCTCGACGGTCTTGGCGACCTTCGCCTTGACCACGGCCGGCAGGGGCGCGTAGCCCAGCGCCGGCGCCATGCCCTGGCCGTCCTTCAGCATCCAGCGCAGGAAGTCCTTGATGACCGCTCCCTTGCCCTCCGGATTCTTCGGATAGACCAGCAGCCAGGTGAAGGTCGAGATCGGGTACGCGTCCCTGCCGGACGCGTTCGTGA
This sequence comes from Elusimicrobiota bacterium, assembly GCA_028871595.1. The sequence goes on along the minus strand of JAGWMT010000023.1, from coordinate 12,025 downwards.
TCGAGACCCGGTAATCCTTCGGCATCTTCACTCCGGCCGCGGCCGCGGTGACGCCCGCGACGGTGGCCAGCAGGAACCTGCCGGACTTGTTCTTCATGGACGCGTACGGAACGCCGTTCTGCAGGGCGTAGATCAGCTCGACGTAGCCGATGGAACCGGGATTCTGCTTGACCAGGCCCATCACGCCCTCGTTGCCCTTGCCGCCCAGGCCCACCGGCCAGTTGACCGCGGTGCCCTTGCCCACCTTGGCCGCCCAGTCCTTGCTGACCTTGGACAGGTAGTCGGTGAAGCAGTACGTCGTGCCCGAGCCGTCCGAGCGGTGGATCACCGTGATCGGCATGTCGGGCAGCTTCGCTCCCGGGTTCAGCTTCACCAGCGCGGCGTCGTTCCACTTGGTGATGGTGCCCAGGAAGATGCCGGCCAGGGTCGGACCGTCCAGGCGGAGCGCCTTGACGCCTTCCACGTTGAAGGCGGGGACGTCCGCGCCCAAGACCGTGGGCAGGTGCAGGACGGCGCCGCCGGCCTTCGCGATCTGCTCGTCGGTCATCGGCCCGTCGGAGGCGCCGAAGTCCACGGTCTTCTCGGTCAGCTGGCGGATGCCGCCGCCGGAGCCGATGGACTGATAGTTGATCTGCAGTTCCGGCTTGACCTTGTGGTACTCGTCGAACCACTTGGAATAGACGGGATACGGAAAGGTCGCTCCGGCGGCGTTGAGCGTGGTGACCGGAGCGGCGACGGCGGGAGCGGCCAGCGCGGCCGCGGCGAGAAGAGCGAGGATTCGCTTCATGAGTTGTCTCCTAAGTGAGATGGTAGTGCCGTCATGTGACGACGGCATGACGTCCGCCTGACGGGCGCTTGACGCCCGTCAGGTGGACCCGGCGCGTCTAGAACTTGAAGAACGCGGACATCTGGTAGCGGTTGTTCGACGCAAAGCGGTTCGCCGCGTCGTTGTACGTGTCGCGCGTCTGGCTGATCTCTCCCGAGAAGCGCAGCCAGTCCAGCGGATCGTACATCACGCTCAGGTACCCGTACTGGATCTTCGGCGCCAAGGCCGCGGTCGCCGCCGCGCTCGTGGAGAAGCGGTCCAAATTCCGGCCCTCCACCTGAGCGTAGCCGACGGACGCCGCCCACTTGTGCAGACTGTATTGCAGGTGCGAACGGAAGGCCCTGACGCGCAGAAGCTCGAAGTTGCCGCCCGCGTCGACGCCGCCGATGCCCGAGTCGATGGCGCCGTCGGCGCCCGTCGCCCCGGCCGCCAGCCCCGGCACGCCGAGGGCCAGCCCCGCGTACTCCAGGCCGCCGATGCCGGATCCGGCCGCGGCTTCACCCGCCAAGATCAGCGTGTTGTCGCGGCTTTTCCCGTCCGACGAGGGGATGAGCGGGATCAGGAAATCGAACGCCGCTCCTTGACCGGTCGGGCTTCCGATATTCGCCGTGCGGACCGGGACCAGCACGCCGGACAGCGCGGCCGACAACCCGACCATGGACGTGTACGCTCCGTTGACCGACGCGCCGGTGATCTTCGTCGACGACACGCGCACGCCGCCCTGCCACTCGGGCGAGCCCGAGTTCATCGCCGCGGGCTTGGCCGCGTCCGCCGCCGTCTCCAGAGTCCAGCCGTCGGCGATCGCGTGCGTGTCCGTGACGCGCGCTTGGACGAAGCGGCGATACAACATGCCCGAAGAAGGCAGGATCGTCGTCTCGCCCGGGAAATAATACGGCTGCCAGCCGAAAAGCGACCAGTACTGGCCGATCTTCGCGTTCAACTCTCCCTTGGTCAAATCGATGAACGCGTGGCGAACGCGCATCGCGGCGTTGTTCAGGAAGTCGCGCTCCGTCTGAGGGTTCGGCGTCGTGCCCGGCGTCGCGTTCTCCGCGTTGTTTCCCAGGAAGTCGGCCTCGAAGACGGCTTTCGTCTTCAGGCCGCCGTCCGTGTCCGGCACGTTCAGTTCCAATCCCAGCCGGCTGTTGCGGACGCTCATCTGCTCGCGGCTTCGTTGCCCGAGAATGGAGGAGCGCTTCTGGACGAGGTTGCTGTCCGGTTCCTCGGTGAAGCTCTGGGTCGTGTCGTAGATCGAGTCGGCCTCGACGAACCCGTACAGGCGCAGCGTCGCGCCCTTCAGCGCGGACGTTCCGATGGTCAACGGCTCGAGCGCGGCGGCGGGCGCGACGGCGGGACCGGCGGCGAGGACGGCGGCGACGGCGGTTGCGACGACGGCGTTTCGGCGTGAAGGCATTCGTTCCTCCGGAGTTGATTTCGGCGTGTCGGCGACATGTTAGGCAAATCGCCGAAACATGACCATGCTCCGCAGGTCAACTCCGCGTGACGAGCGCGTGACGGTCAGGCCGCGCGAAGGGTGAAGCGGAAGCAGGAGCCGCCGGGCTGGCGGCTCTCCACGGAGATCTCGCCGCCGTGCGCCTCCACCAGATGCTTGACGATGGATAAGCCCAGGCCCGTGCCGCCCGCGTCGCGCGAGCGGGCCTTGTCCACTCGGTAGAACCGCTCGAACACCCGGGGCAGGTCGGCGTCGGGGATGCCCAGGCCGGTGTCACGCACCGAGACCCGGACCCCGTCCCTCCACGGCTCGGCGGACACCTCGACGAGCCCTTGGCGCTCGTTGTACTTGATCGCGTTGTCCATCAGGTTGACCAGAATCTGGCGCAGTTGATCGCGGTCGGCGCTGACGCGCGGCAGCGCGTCCAGAGGCATGACGGCCAGTCGGACGCCCGCCTGCTCGGCGCGCGGATGCAGCTGGCGCGCGACGTCCGCGCAGAGTGAAGCGAGATCCACGGCCTCGAAGCGGGGCAACCGGTGGCCGGACTCGATGGCCGACAGGTCCAACAGGTCGTCCACCAGCTTCGACATGCGGTCGGCGTGCTCCTCGATGGTGCGCAGGAACTCGGCCGCATGGACCGGGTCGTGAAGCGCGCCCTCGCGCAGGGTCTCGGCGAACCCCTTGATCGAGGAGAGCGGCGTCCGCAGCTCGTGGCCGACGTTGGCCACGAAATCCCGGCGCACCTGCTCCAGGCGGCGCAGACGGGAGATGTCGTGGAGCACGACCAGGGCTCCCGCCAGGCGCTCGCCCTGGAGCAGCGGCGCGGCGTGCGCGTCGAACACCAGTTCTTCCCGGGCGAACAGGCGGATTTCCTGCGCCAAAACGCGACGCTCGCGCAGGACCGCCGCGATCATCTCCGAAACCCCCTTGTGCCGCAGGCTCTCCAGGTAGCTCCGGCCGCGCGCCGCCGCGGCGTCCACGCCCAGGAGCCGCGAAAGCGCGGGGTTGACGAACAGGACGACGCCCGACGCGTCCACCGCGACGACGGCCTCCGTCATCTGGTCGAGGACCGCCACCAGCTGGGATTTATCCCGCGAAAGCTCGGCGACGGCCGCGCCGATCCGCTCGGCCAGGACGTTGACCCCGGTCCCAAGGCCGCCGTTGCCGCGCGGGGCGCGCGCGGAGTAATCGCCCTCCGAAAGACGGCGCAGCACGCCCAGGAGCGCCGCGTGCCGCTCGTTCAATTCCCGGCCAAAATACAGGGAAGCCGCCGCGATCGCGGCGGCGGCGCCGGCGATGGCCCACCCGGAGGGAAGCAGCCAGATGCTGAGCGCGGAAAGAGGAGCCGCGGTGAGAATCAGGCCGAGGGCAAGACGGCGCCCGGGGCTGCGGCGCATCAGTCCAGCTTGAGGCGGTAGCCCACGTTCTTCACCGTCACGATGCGTCCCGCTTCGGAACCCAGTTTCTCGCGCAGACGCGCGATGTGTTGATCGATGGTGCGCGTATCGATCTCCATCGAGCGGTCGTAGCCCCAAATCTTCTCGAGCAGCTGGTCGCGGGACATGGCCCGCCCGCCGGCCTGGAGGAGGCACTTGAGGAATTCGAATTCCTTGGACGTCAGGGTGACGTCCTTGCCCTTGACCCGCGTCTCGTAGCGCTCGACGTCCACTTCCAGCTCGCCCACGCGCAACACGGACACCGTCGGAGCCTGGCCCCGGTCGCCGACGCGGCGCAGGATCGCCTTGACCCGGGCCAGCACCTCGCGCACGCTGAAGGGCTTGGTCACGTAATCGTCGGCGCCCAGCTCCAGGCCGAGGACCCGGTCCACCTCGTCCTTGCGCGCGGTCAGCATGAGGATCGGAGTCTTCGAGTCCTGGCGGACGGCCTTCAGGAATCCGAAGCCGTCCAGCTTGGGAACCATGACGTCGAGAAGGACCATGTCCGGCCGCTCCTTGCGGAACAGGCCGAGGCCGGTCTCCCCGTCCAGCGCCGCGAGCACGCGGTAGCCTTCCTTGTCGAGGTTGTACTTGAGCAGGCGCGAGAGGTCCTTATCGTCCTCGACGACCAGGATTTTCTCGTTGGGCATGACGGCATGGTCCTAAATATGCGGCGGAGGAGTCAATGAAGCGCGCGTGACGAAGGGGGGACGTTCAAAATGCTAGATTGGACCCGATGCGAAACGACCGCATTCTGATGGTCGAGGACGAGATCATGTGGATCGAACTCGTCACTCACTGGCTGAAGCAGGCGGGCTACGTGAACATCGACTCGGCCGTCTCCGGAAACGTCGCCATCGAGAAGGCGTCGGTGACCCCGCCCGACTGCATCCTCCTGGACCTGGTGCTCCCCGACCAAAGCGGGCTGGAGGTCTGCAAGAAGCTGCGCTCGCTCCCGGCCTTGGCGCGCGTGCCCGTGGTCCTGTTCACCGGCCACCGCAACGAAAAGGTGCTGGGCCTGCAAAGCGGCGCCGACTACTTCGTGGGCAAGAGCGAGAAGCCTCACGAACTCCTGGCCACCATCGAAGCGATCTTCCGCCGCAAACAGATGGAAGAAGGAATACTGTCCCGCGGCGAGCTGACGCTCAAAACCTTGGACCGGAAGGTGGTTTGGAAGGGCGAGCCGGCGCTGACCTTGACGCCGAAGATGTACACGCTGTTCCACGTGCTCGTGGAACGCGGCCCCCAGCCCGTCAGCCGCGCCGACCTTTACCGCCTGGTGGAGGGCGTCGAGGAGTCGGGTGACTCGCGGGCCTTGGACGTCATGCTCAACCGCTTGCGCAAGCTCCTGCCCCCGGAGCTCAGCACGCGCATCGTCAACGTGAAGAATTATGGTTATGTCTTCATCGAAAAACAGTGATGTTACCCAATGCAACAGCGCTGTGAATTGACCGAACGTTAACTTCCTGTTAACCTCCTGATCAGTTCTTTCTCGACACGATCAGGACGACACTAGCACACGGTTCGCCGAGGGCGAACCCTTCGACCGCAAGGACGCCGCGGCCGGGGCCGGGGAAACCCGGGGTCGCAAAGCTACGGGGCTACCGAGAACGCCGGACTTCTCCACGCTCGCCGGGTTACCGAAATGAACCACTTCCGGACCGCGCCGTCGCGGACCGGTCATTTCGGTAACCCGGCTTTTTCTTTTTACTAGGGAAGGGGGCACAAAAAAAGCTTATGCGCGAAATCCTCGGAGCGGGAAGAGTCGCCGCCGCCCTCGCCTTCCTGCTCGCCGCGGCGCCCGCGCGGTCCGGGGATTTCGACAAGATCGGCGCGCAGCTGGCGCGCGCGGCCAAAGCCCACGGCCGCCTGCGCATCGCGGTCCTTCCTTTCCAGGTGATCGGCGGCAAGGGGTCCAGCTCCGGCCGCATCGTGTCCGAGCGGCTGATGGGGCCTTTGACCTCCGACGGCTCGGTCCAGGTCGTCGAGCGCGCCATGCTGGACGGGGTGATGCGCGAGCAGCAGCTGGAGTTTTCCGGCGTGGCCGACGCCCGGTCGGTCAAGGAACTGGGGAAAATCCTCAACGTGGACGCCTTGGTGATGGGCACCGTGGTCGCCCTGCGCGACGACCGCGTCGAGATCAACGCCCGCCTCATCGACACCGAGACCGCGATGGTGCTGTTCGCGTCGGAGGCCAAGGTGGAGCGGGACTGGAACGAGTCCTTGTTCGACGACGCCTCCTGGAACGCGATGGCGGTCCCGGAGATGCCCAGCTTCGACTTCGCCGCCTCCGCCTCGGCCGCCGCCTGGGGCTGCGGGCACGCCGCCCGGACCGAGGACGAGTACGAGCGCTCCATGCTGGACCTCAAGGCCCGGTACTGGGCGCAGAAGCTGCGCGCGGGCCTGGACGGAGCGACCCTGAAGAAGAATCCGGGCTCCGAGATCCGCAATCCGGAGATCCGCGCCGAGTTCTACCGCCGGCTCAACGCCCGGCACGCCGCGGGAGGACCCGATTTGTCGGCCGAGGAACTGGGACAGTTGCGGGACGGCCTGGAGCGCATGAAGCGCCTGGAAGATTCTTGTCGCGGGGAGGGAGTATGAACGGAATGCGGCGGATGGGATGGCTGGCGGCGGCGGCGGCGCTGGCGGCGTGTTCCGGGGTCCAGAGCCGGGTCAAGGATGGGAAAATAGGGTCGACCATCGATCAGCGCGCCGACCGGGGCCGGATCCTGGAATCCATCGGCATCGGCGCGTCGGACCCCGCGCTCCCGACCGACACGCAGCGCAAGGCGCTGGCCCGCGACGCGGCCATCGTCAAGGCGCAGTACGAGATGCTCTCCCTGGTGAAGGGCGTCGAACTGGAGGGCGGCATCACCGTGGACCGGGCGATGGAGAAGGACTCCTCGCTGCAGACCAAGATCATGGCGTCCATTCGCGGCGCCGAGGTCGTGAAAAGCGAGTTCACCGCGGACAACGGCTGCGTGGTCACCTTGCGCCTGCCCAAGAGCCGGCTCGAGAAGCTCATGGGAGTGCGGTTCGAATGAGTCCCCGCTTCCTCGTCGCCGCCGCGGTATTGGCCGCGGCCTGCGCGCACGCTCCGGCGCGAGGGCCGCGGCTGCGGAGCGCCGTCGCCGAGGGGTGGGCGCCGGTCGTGAAGGCCGACCCGCCGGGAACACGCCGCCGGGCGCTGGCCGCGGCGCTGCGCGCGGCCGTGGAGAAGACGTCGGGGGTCCACGTCTCCGGACGCACGCGCGTGGCGCGGGCCGTGACCGTCGAGGACGAATTGACCGCGCGCAGCGCCGGCGTCGTGAAGTCCTACGAGATCCTGGGGGAAACCGAGGCGGACGGCTTCCATAAGACCGTGGTCCGGGCCTTGGTGAACCTCGATCCCGCTCCCGACGGCGCCGTCCCGCACGAGCCGCCGCCGGGCGATCCGAAGGTCGCGGTGAGCGTGAGCGGCCCGAACGGCGCGGACGCCGCCGCCGCGGTGCGGCGCGAACTCCTTTCGCGCGGCTTCACCGTCGTGGACGGCCCGGCGGCGGACATCACCGTGCGCGGCGAAGTGGCCGTGTCCGACCTGGGCTATGCCGGACCGTGGAATTCGGCCCGAGCGCGCCTGACCCTCGAGGCGCGCCAAGCCGGCAGCGGCCGCGTGCTGTGGTCGGCCAGCCGCGAGGCCTCCGGCATCGGCGCGGCGCTGGCCTCCGCCGACTCAAAGGCGTCGGAGACGGCGGGCCGCCTCGGCGGGGAGGAACTGGCGCGCGAGGTGGCGGCGCGCCTGTCCGACTAGACGAGGCGCGCAAGTGGGTTTCAGCAGCCTAGCCCCGCCCCAGCGAGCGCAGGGCGCGCGGGGGGACGGACCACAGCAACGTCGCCGCGCCGGCCGCCGGAGTCTTCAGCGCCAGAAGCACGGCCGAGGACTTCTTGAGCCTCAGCACCGGCTTCTCGTTCGCGGTCAAAAGCCAGGACGCGAAGCGCGACAGGTGCGGTTCGTGCCCCACCAGGACGAGGCGCTTCTCCCGGCAGGCCTTGAGCCAGGAGAGAAGGTCGGCGGGGTCTCGGTCCGGAACCAATTCCGGGCGGATGACCACCTCCACGGACCCCAAGGCCTCGGCGATCAGCCCGGCGGTCTGCCGCGCGCGCGTCCAAGGCGACGTCGCGATCAAATCCACGCCGCCCACGAGCCGGGCCAGTCCGCGCGCCGCGGCCCGGGTCCGGCGGCGTCCATCGGCAGTCAGCGGACGTTCGCCGTCGGGACGCCCGGCGGCGCGCCATTTCGCGCGGTCGCCCGCCGGCCCGTGGCGCACGATCAGGAGCTCCATGAGGTTTATGATATCATGCGCGCATGTCCCGGAATTTCGACGCCTTCGCGCGCTTGCTCTACCGGAAGCTCGACATCGACGACCTGCGTTTCGTCGAGATCGAATGCAAGAAGCGCGTCCAGCCCGAGGAGGCCGCGAAACTCAAGGACTGGCTCCTATCCCGAAAGGGCGTCAAGCATAAGAAGAGCGTTTTCTTCTTCGACCAATTCCTCGACACGCCGACGAACACGCTCCTGAAGGCGGGGGCCAGCCTGCGACTGCGCTACAAGCGCAACGGCTCCGCGGTCTATCTGCAGTACAAAGGTCCCGGGTTCACGAAGGACGGTCTCCTGTACCGCTCCGAGTTCGCCTCCGCCAAGCTGGCGGGCGTGTTCCTGGAGGAAAGCCACCACGACATCGTGCATTTCACCGACACGACGGTGGAAAAGATCCTCCGCGGCCAGACGTCCATCGAGATGGCCGACGCCATGCGCCGCCATCTCGGCGCCGCGACGGTGCGCCGGCTGACCAGCGGGCCGATCATCGCCCTCTACCAGAAGGAGAAATTCGAGGTGGACATGGGCAGCGCCTTCCTGGAGCCGTCGCTCGACCGCATCTACGCCTTCCACATCGCCAAGAAGGGCCTGCATCCCCTGTCCACGTTCTGCGAGTTCGAGAACGAGATCAAGGCCGGCGACGGCTCGCTGAAGGCCAAGCTCGATCACATGGACGAGCTGCTGGAATTCAACGCGCTCGTGGACAAGAAGTTCCACCTCAAGCGCGAACCCCTGGACAAGTACCACCGCTGCGCGTCGTTCTTCTTGAAGCGCTGAGGTTCAGCAGGCGCGGCTTTCGAGGGCGGTGTCGCGGTAGTCGGAGCGCGCCAGGGCCTCGAAGAAGGTCTGCGAGCGGACCGGCGCGGCTCCCGGCCCGGCGACCACGCGCGCGTACGAACCGTCGGGTTTGAGCTGCCAGGCCTTCTGGTTGTCGGCCAGCCCCTTGCCCAGGATGGTGTCGTGGACGTAGCGCTTCAATTCCGGGTCCTTGACCGGGAAGGCCACCTCGTAGCGGGAGTAGAAATTACGCGGCATCCAGTCGGCGCTCGACAGATACAGCCGGCGGGCGCCGCCGGCACGGAAGTAATAGATCCGGCTGTGCTCTAAAAAGCGGTCCACGACGCTGAGCACCCGGATGTTCTCGGACAGGCCCTGGATGCCGGGACGCAGGCAGCAGATGCCGCGCACCATCAGGTCCACTTTCACTCCGGCCTTGGAGGCCTCGTACAGCGCCTCGATGAGGACGGGGTCCACCAGCGCGTTCATCTTCGCGATGATGTGGCCGCGCACGCCGGATTTCTGCAGGCGCGTCTCCTCGCGGATCAGGGCCAGCATGCTGGAGTGCAGGTTCACCGGCGCCACCAGCAGCTCCTTGAAGCGGCCGGGCCGCCGGCCGCGCGCCAGGGCGGCGAAGTAGTCCGACACCTCGCGGCCCAGAGCCTCGTCGCAGGTCAGCAGGCCCAGGTCGGTGTACTGCTTGGCGGTGATCGGATGGTAGTTGCCGGTGCCGAGATGCAGGTAGGAGACCTCGACGCCGTCCTCCTCGCGCAGGACCTGGGTGACCTTGGAGTGCACCTTGAACCGGCCCAGGTGGCGCACGACCCTCACCCCGGCCTTGCGCAGCTCCTCGGCCCAGCGCAGATTGTTCAGCTCGTCGAAGCGCGCCTTGATCTCCACGTACGCGACCACCTTCTTGCCGTTGGCCGCCGCCTCCTTGAGCGCCTCCATGATCGGGGAGTCCTGGCTGGTGCGGTACAGCGTGTGGAAGATGCGCTTGACCTTGGGATCGCGGGCGGCGCCCTGCAGGAACTTCACGACGATGTCGAAGGAGTCGTACGGATGATGGAGCAGGATGTCGTGCTTGCGCACGATGGCGAAAGCCGAGCGCGCCTTGCGGAAGGGGCCGGGGACGCGGGGCTCGATGGGGGGATAGCGCAGCGAACCCGGCCGATTCGGCTCGATGCGCGCCAAGGTGCGCAGGTCCAGGGGCAGGTCGAAGCGGTACAGCGCGGCGGAGTCCAGCCCCAGCGACGTGGCCAGGAACAAAGCGCCCTCCGAGTAGGTGGGAGAGTCCACCTCCAGCCGCACCACCTTCGCGCGCACCCGGCGCTGGACCGCCTCGAAGATCTGGTCCTCGAGCGATTCCTCGTAGTCCGGGCGGTAGCGCAGGTCGGCGTCGCGGATGATCTTGAACGGGAAGGCCTCGATGACCTCGCGGTCCGGGAACAGCGCGTCGGCGCGGTCGGCCAGCCAGCGCTCGAGAAGCGCGAAGCGGCGGCCGCGCCCCCGCCCGGCCAGAGCGATCAGGCGCGCCTCGCGCTCCTCAATAGTGATCACCGCGTAGGCGCGCGGGAAGCGCACGAACACGTGTATCCGGGAGCTCATCAGCGGGGGCAGGGGCTCCGGGAAGCGGCGCAGCACGGTGCGCAGGCGCGGGAGGCGCGCCTGCATCTCCCGGTCGGGGCGGCGGCCGGTCGTGAAGTCCGTCAAGATCTCGATGCCCTCGCGGCGCAGGGCTTCCAGGACGTCCTCCAGGACCGTCGCCTGGCGGGATTTCTGCCGCAGGGCGTGCTCCCGAATCTGCGCGAGCACCTGCCGCGTGGTCAGGCCGTCGGGAAAGCGCCGCGCCGGAGACAGCCGCGCCGTCTTCGAAATCTCCGCGACGCGGACCATATAGAACTCGTCGAGATTGGAGCTGACGATGGTCGCGAAGCGCAGGCGCTCCAGCGGGGGGACCGACGCCGTGGCCGCCTCCGAAAGGACCCGGTCGTTGAAGGCCAGCCAGGACAGGTCCCGGTTGAAGAAGCGCTCGGAGTCCTTCAGGCTCTCGTCCGGGCGGGGGGCCGAGGCCGGAGCCTCGTCGATGTGCAGCGGCTGGAGCTTCGCCATGACCGTTCTCTGGGCCATGATAGCTTTTTGGCTCAGGCGCGGGGAGCCGGGCCTCCCAGGGACCGGAGTCGGGACGCCAGACCGAACTGCAGCAGCGCCACCGCCGCCAAGCCCGCGCCGACGGTCGCGAAGGCCGCGCGGGGTCCGCCGCCCAAGGCGAAGGCCACGCCCACCGCGGCCTTCAACAGGACGGACACCAGGTTCGACGCGAAGCGGGAGACGGCCGTCACGCCGCCGGCCGCTTCCAGCGGGGTCCGCTCCTGAAGGCGGGTGGTCAGCGCGAGGCGCGCCCCGACGTTGGCCAAGGCGAAGACGAACGCCGCGACCAGCATCGGAGCCAGGGCTCCGGGGATCCACGCTCCCGCCAAGGCCAGCAAGCCCACGCCGCCGGCCGCCACCCAGGCCGAACTGGTCGCGCCGCGGCGCCGCGTCCAGGCGTAGCAGGCGGCGCCCGCGATGCCGCCCGCGCCGAAGGCCGCGCCCACCCAGCCGGCGGCCGCCGGGGCCGCCAGTATTCCCTTGGCGAAGAAGCTGGAAAGGAGCTTGCGCAGGGGATAGATGTTGAGCAGGGCCAGGCCGGCGGCGGCGAACAGCAAGCCGCGGTCGTTCCACACCAGCCGCAGTCCCTCCCGCGTCCCGCCGCGGGCGACCGCGGCCGTTCGGCCGCGCGCCAGGACCGGACGGCGCGGAATCCGGACGAACACGAGCGCCGCCAGAACGAAGCCCGCGGGCACGGCGACGTGCGGCGCGACCCCGTCCTTCGAAATCAGGAGGGCGCCCAAAAGAAGCGGTCCAACCACTGCGCCGACGTCGAACACCAGCTCGTAGCGCGCGTTCAGACGGTCCAACTCCGCGCGGTCGTGCGCGGCCAACTCCAGGGGAAGCGCGTGAACGGCGGTGTCGGTGAAGCCGCGCACGAGAGCGTCCAAGGTGTACGCCGCCATGGCCGCGACCAAGGTCAGGCGGCCGAACGCCCAGAGCAGGGGGATCAAGGCCAGGCTCATGCCGCGCAGGAACGTGGAGAGGATCAGCAGCCGGCGCGAACCCAGCCGGTCGGCGGGCCAGCC
>JAGWMT010000310.1 GCA_028871595.1 Elusimicrobiota bacterium | reverse complement strand
CCACCGTCGTGATTTTCGCGTCGTCCATGATGATCGTCATGGACCCAGGTTACCACGCGCCGACAACGACTCACGAAGTCCTCTTCAGGCTCATTTTGTGTGAGAAACAGCCTATTCTTCGGGCTCATCTTGTGTGAGATAAGACTGGGACTGGCGCCTCCCGCCGCATCCTGCTAGACTGGACGCGATGGCCTCCGCCCATATCGGCAAGCGCGCCGCCGCGACGGTATTCGACTTCCTCCTGTTTTTCGCGCCCTACGTGATCGGGGCCTCGGAAACGGCCCCCGACGCGGTCCGCACGGCGGCCGCCTTCGCCTCCGTCGGCGTCCTGGTCGCGCAAGCCGCGCTCCTGTCCCGCGACGGCCAGACGTTCGGCAAGAAAATATGGGGCCTGCGCGTCGTGCGCCGCGACACGGGCGAAAACGGCGGCTTCGTCACCAACGTGCTGATCCGGGCGACGGTCGCCTGGATCCCGAACCTCTTCCTGGCCGCCTTCGGCTCTCCGCCCATGTGGCTGCTGGCCGACGGCCTGACCTTGGCCTGGCGGGACGACGGTCTCAGCCTGCACGACCTCGCCGCCGGGACCGCCGTCGTCGAAATTCCCTCTTGAAATAAGGGGGTGCGGGGTCTACACTGGGGTCAGAGGCGACCCCCCGTGAAATACCCCGGCCTCGTGTCCGTCCTCGCGTCGCTCGCCCTGCTGCCGGGCGGGCCCGTCCGCGCGCAGCCCGCGCCGGACTCCCGGACGGAAGCCGCCTTCGCCGCGGGCGACACGCTCCGCCGCCTGGACGCCGCGCTGGCGCCGCTGGAAAAGGGCGACTACCAAAGCAAGGACCGCCGCGCCGTCCTGCCCGTTCTCGTCCTCCTGCAGAAACAGCTCGCCGCCGCGCGGCCCGCCGGAGCCGAAGCCTCGACAGAGCGCGGCGCGATTTGGGGCAAATTGGTCCGCGCCGCCGACGAGTCGGTGACGCGCGAAAGCCATTTCTGGACGGGGATTCCCGAGCCCGACCGTCCTCAAGGACTTCCCGGCGAAACCGCGAAACCGCTCCGGTTGGACGCAAAACGGCTCGGCGAACTGTACGATCTTCTGTACCCGCGTCCGAAGGGCGCCGCCCAGAACGCGGGCGGCGGGCGGCCGCGGGAAAGCGCGGCCCTTCAGCGCGCCTCTCAATCCGCCGCGACCGTCGCCCGCCTCAAGGCCCGCGGCGCCCAAGCCGTCGGCAATCCGGATCATTTCTATGACGGCGGCGCCGCGCGCGGCGCCGAGTCCGCCGTCGCCGCCGGCGCCCCGTCCGCCCCGCGCAAAAACGATTCGGCGCTGCCCATCGAGCCGGTCCAAAGACTGCGGACCAACTCCGTGCCTCCGCCCAACGGCGAGGAACTCGCCTGCCGGAAGGCCGCGGGCGGGGGACTGTTCGCCGGGACCTGCGGCTGGAAGATGGGCAAATCCATCGGGCCGCTCGCGGCGGGCGTGGTGGACGCGTTCAAGGACCAGTTCGGCACGACGAAGGGGCTCGTGATGAACCTGGTCTTCCTGGCGGGCGGGCTCCTGCTGGGCGCCATGACCGGCGGCGCGGGCGCCCTGGTAAAGTTCGCGTCCATCGTTCGCGCGTTGTGCACGCTGGCCGTCATCGGCACGGCCCTGGCCCTGATCTACCAGTTGTACGAGGCGGTGAAGGCGATCTTCGCCACGAGCAACGACGACCCGAGGCACTGGCAGGCCATCCGCAAGGTCGGCGCCATCGGCGGCCAGGTGATGGCCGTCGCCTTGATGGCCTTCATCGGCTACAAGATCACCGTCAAGCCCCCCGACGAGGCCGCCGTCGGCGCGATGACGGAGGCCCTCGCGTCCAAGGCCGGGGGCGAAGGCGCCGGCTCCGCCGCCCAGATGCGCGCCGCCCTTCACGAGCCGGCTCCCGCGCCGGCCCCGAAGGCCGCCGAGCCCGAGGCGATTCCGCGTTCGCCGAAATCGAAGCTCCAGTTCTCCGAGCAAACGCTGCGGCGCAACGCGGCGATCAAGGACCCCCAGGTCCGCATCGAAGAGGCCATGAGGCAGTTGAAGGTGGACCGCGCCTTCGCCGAGAAGGTCGCGAAAGCGCATGACGACGTGCCCTGCCCCGTCGGCGGCTGCACCCCGGCCCAGCTCCGCGCGAAGCTGAAGATCATGGGACCCGGCCCGGAGAGCCGGGCCGCCATCCGCAGCGGCTTGGCCGGCGAGCCGCCGCCGGAAGGCGCGCCCGCCCTGGACGGCGCGCCGAAGGGAGCGCCGTTCCATGACGCCAACGGGAAATACCTGGCGCGAACCGAGGGCGCGACGGCGCCGAAGCCGTTGGTCGTCGTCGAGGAGGCGGCCGGCGAGAGCGTCGGAGACCACTTCTTCGAAGACGGCGACCTGAAGGCCGTGAAAACTCCGAATAACAACAAACCCATCGTCGGCGCGCACGCCTCGCGCCTGTTCGCCCAGGCGCTCGCGCGGAGAAACGGCGTGATCGTTTCCGAAGCGCCCGTGCCCGAACTCGAGGGCGTGTCGCTCGTCAAATATCAGTATTACGCCAAGGCCGCGGACGGGACGATCTCGAATATCCTTAAATCAAAGATATTCGCCAAGACCGTTTTCGATGAAGGCGTCTGGAGCCCGGCGAAGATCACTCAGCTCGCCAAATCCGTCTTCAAGGGCGTTTCATACAGGGTGCTCGACAGCGGCTCCGCCGTCGCCGAAGTCGAGCACGGAAAATTGAAATTCACAGCCCGGGTCGACCCCGCGACCGGGAACATCACGACCTTCGGCATCGATATCCTTCCATGATCAAACAGGGCGACGCGAGATTCGAAGTCGACGGCCGCGAATACCACATCGCTCTTCTACGCGACCACGACCCGCGAAACGACCGGAACACGCTGAGCATGAGCGTCGGCCCCGTCGACGGCGGGTTCGCGTCGCTGGGGATCGTGCTGGCGAGCTTTTGGAAGGATCAGCCGCAGGACGTTCTCCGTTCGCTCGAGACGCGCGTCGGCTTATATAAAGAGAGTGAAGTCTACTACAGCTTTCACGAGGAAGATCCGGGGGAATTACCGCCGGGAATAACGGTGACCGAACTTGAGCGGAGCGAAACGGTCAGCATCTCGTTTTTCGTGAGCTTTCTTTCGAAGCTCGCGCCCGCCTACGCCAAAGCGGCCGCTGCCGTAGGAATCAAGACTCATGAGGAGCTCTTTCCGAAGCTCCTCGAACTGAACGAACATTACGCGCGATTCGGCGACACGATCCATTAAGCGCCGGCCCCTTCCACCGAAAGACGGGCCCGACGTGGTAGAATAAACGCGTGAATCCCCCGGCCGCGCCCCTTCCGCGTCCCGCCCAGTTGACGCGCGAGGAACTGGAGAGCGCCGCCAAGACCTTGGAGGCGCTGATCGCCCATCCCGCGCTGTCGCTGGACATCAACGAGGACGCGCGCGTGCGCTTGATGATCGCGGCGGGCAAGCTCTCGCGGCCCACGAAGTGGGAGATGAAGAAGAAGTCGCGGCGCATGCGCTCCGAGAAGCGCCGCCAAATCAACGAGGGCGACCGCGCCGCCCGCGCGTCCACCGGCATCCGCGAGGCCCGCTCCGCGTCCGTCTTCGTCGCGCCGACCTTGGCGCTTCCCGCTCCGGACGCCCCGGTCCGGGAGCTGTCGCGCCCGCAGGGCTGCTACGTCTGCAAGCAGCCCTTCACGCGCCTGCACCACTTCTACGACAACATGTGCCCGGACTGCGCCGAGTTCAACTACGCCAAGCGCTTCCAGACCGCGGACATGAACGGCCGCACCGCCTACATCACCGGCGCCCGCCT
>JAGWMT010000022.1 GCA_028871595.1 Elusimicrobiota bacterium | reverse complement strand
ATGTCCGGCCCGCTCGCGGGAATGGACATTCACCTGCCCAGCCTGGTTCCGACCTTGACGCCCAGCCCGGCGCTCCTCGCCGCCGTCGCCCCCGCGCCGGTTCTGCCCGTCTCGCTCCCGGCCCGCCGCGCTCCGATGGCGCTCCCGACGTTGCCTTCCCGCGAGAACGTGATCAACCCGTTGCGCCGGATCATGCCGGGAGTCACCGTGCGCTTCGCCGAGCAGACGAAAGGGGAGAAGACGGTCCCCGCGCCCGCGAAAGACGGCCTCGACCAGCTCTTCGACGGCGACGCTTCGGCCGTGAAGCCCGGGATGGAGCGCGGCGTCATCGGCAACGAGCGCCGGATCAGCCTTCCCGAAGACGACCTGATGCGCGAACTCGGGTTCTAGAAACCCGCTTCCACCGAAACGAAAGGGCCCCGGGATTCCCCGGGGCCCTTCGCTTTTACGGCGGACCTCCCTACCAGGAATACTTGACGGTGTAGGTCACGACGGCCTCGCCGTCCTTCTTCACCGGCACGGAAAACTCGATGGTCTGCGCGTCCTTCTTCGCGAATTTCGCCGACGACGCGACGATTTTCCAGTTGGTCCAGCGGTACAGGTGCTCGACGACGGTCACCGTCGCGTCGGAGTCCTTGTGGTTGCGCAGGCGGATCTCGAAGGTCTCCTCGAAGCGGCGCTTGCGCTCGTCGGACGAGAAGTCCACGCGCTTGCGCTCGCCCACCACGTCGAAGGCCTCGCCCATTTTTATGCGAATCCGCTCGTCCTTGGGCGTGTGGTCGATGGCGTCCTCTCCGGCGAACTGAAGGGAACCCTCGTCGTCCTTCTTGTACACCCGCACCCGGCCCTTCGGCAGGGGAATGCCCAGGCCGTCGGACCTCTTGTTCTGGAACTCGAGCAGGACGGAAACCTTCTTCCCGGACTGGAGGCCGTAGCTCGGGTCCCAGTAGCCGGCGCCCCCGAAGACGTTCCACTGCACGTTCTCGGCGCCGTCGTAGACGTACAATTTCCTGATCGGCACGCCGTTCGCGGATGCCATCTCCACCTGCTTCGAGGAGTTTTCGGCCAACGTGGTGGGGCGCGCCAGCGTGTACAGGTGGTACTCGAAGAAGGTCTTCTCCGTCATGTTCTCGTCCAGCGCCGGCGCCGCCGCCATGGTCTTCATCGCGTACATCCGGCCGAGCGCCATCGGCACCGGCGCGCGGTGCACGTCGCCCGCCACCAGCTTCAGCTTCGCGTCGCGGTATGTGGCGCCGGAGTTGTTCACGATGGTGGTCCAGGCCGTCAGATCCCCCCTCGCGTCGTCCTTGTCCACCACCAGGACGTAGTCCGCGCTCCACGACATGCCCGAGGTCATGTAGGAGATTTCCCCCTGCTGGGTTCCGCCCTTCGTCGCGTTCAGCTTCCACACCAAGGTCGGCTTGGTCAGCAGCCCCTCGGGGAGCTCGGGCAGGACCGGGGAACCCTGCGGATTGATCAGGATTTTCCCGCCGGACTGAAGCACGCGCCCGCCCGAGTTCGACAGGAGCACGCCCTTGATGGTCTCCTTTTTATCCCCGTCCCGGCCGGAGTAGCGCTCCAATTCGATCTCCTTGCCCAGGTAGCGGTTGAGGATGGTGTCGGGGCTGGCCAGGTCGTAGCGGAAGTCCTGCTCCAGCACGGTGACCGCGTCGGGAGCGGTCAGCGATTTGAAATGGACGCTGGTGGGGTCTATCTGCGCCGCGACGTCCTCCACCTTCAGTTCATTGATGCCGCTTTTCAGGGAGAAAGGCCGGACCTCCTTGATCAGCCCCAGGTTCGAGTTGTAGACGGTCACTTCGGTGGCGGACGCGGCGGTGGCCAGCGCCAGCACGGTCGTCAGCAGGATGGTTTTCATGGGTGTTCCTCCAGCGGGTGAGACGCCGCCATCATAGGATAGTTCCCGGGGTCTTGAATTCGGACAAACGTTCGACTATACTGAAGTCATGTTCGTCGCTCCCGAGGACTACGCGGACCGGGGCCTGGACCTCAACGAGCGGCTGATTCGCCGCCCGGCGGCGACGTTCTTCATGAAGGCCGCCGGCTCCTCCCCCGACGCCGGGGTCAACGACGGCGACCTGCTGGTCGTGGACCGCGGCGAGATCCCGGCGCCCGGCCGCGTGGTGATCGCCGTGGCCTCCGGAGAATTCGCGGTGCGGCGCCTCCCGGCGGGCTGGCGGGAGGATGACGGCCTGGAGGTCTGGGGCGTCGTGGCGTGGATCGTGCGCGCGCCCTAGCGGACCATGACGGCTTTCGCCTTGGTGGACTGCAACAACTTCTTCGTCTCCTGCGAGCGGGTGTTCCGCCCGGAACTGGAGCGGCGTCCGGTGATCGTCCTCTCCAACAACGACGGCTGCGTGATCTCGCGGTCGGAGGAGGCCAAGGCGCTGGGCATCGGCATGGCCGTGCCGTTCTTCGAGGTCCGCCCCTTGGTCGTCGAGCACAAGGTCGCGGCGATCTCCGCCAACCACGAGCTGTACGTGGATTTCTCCCGGCGCGTGGCCGAGGTCCTGCGCCGCCACGCGCCGACGGTGGAGGAATATTCCGTCGACGAGTCCTTTCTGACCTTGCCCCAGGACGGAGACCTCCCCGCGCGGGCCCGGGCGCTGCGCGCCGAGGTGGGACGGTGGACCGGCATCCCCGTGTCCGTGGGGCTGGCGCCCACCAAGGCCCTGGCGAAGCTGGCCTCGGACAAGGCGAAGAAGGCGGGAGGCGTGCTGTCTTTGCTGGATCCCGAGATTCGCGCGCGGCTGCTGGCCGAAACTCCCGTCGAGCACGTCTGGGGGATCGCCAAGCGTTCCGCCGTCAAGCTGGCCGCGCACGGCGCGCACACCGCGGCCGATTTCGCGGAATTGGACGACGCGCTGATCCAGAAGACCTTGGGCGTGGGAGGCGTGCGGCTGGCCCAGGAGCTGCGCGGCGTCTCATGCCTAACCTTGGCCCCGACCCCGCCGGAACGGCAATCGGTGACGGTCTCTCGCTCGTTCGGCCGTCCGGTCGGGAGCCTGGCCGCCCTGGAATCCGCCGTCGCGTCCTTCGCGGCCAACGCCGCCGAGCGCGCGCGCCGCCACGAACTCAAGGCCGGCGCGCTGAGCGTCTTCCTGGGCTGGCGCGAGGGCGGCGAGGCCGCGGGCGACGACGCCGGCGCCCGGCTGACCCCGACCAACGACACGGCGGCTTTGGTCAAGACGGCCAAGGAACTGCTCGGACGGCTGTTCGTGGAAGGACGGGCTTTCCGGAAGGCCGGCGTGGTCCTGGCCGCCCTGGAGACGGCCGACTCGGGACAGGCCGAGTTCTTCGACGACGGCCGCGCCGAGCGTTCGCGGCGTCTGCTCAAGACGATGGACCTCGTTAACGCGTCCTTGGGCCCCGGGACGCTCAGCTACGGCGGGGCGCTGGTCTCCCGGGAGACCGCATCCCGGAGCGAACGCCGCTCCCCGCGCTGGACCACCGTCTGGGACGAGCTTCCGACCGCGAAGGCCTGAGACGTCAGCGGCGGAAAGAGAGGAAGCGGGCGGAGATCGCGCAGCCGCGGGAGCCGCAGCAGACCGCGGCGACCAGAAGGATCATGCCGAGCGCCAGACCGACTCCCACGAAAACCGCGGCGGGGGGCGTGCCAGATCCGGCGTAGGCTCCCTGGACTCCGACGGCGGCGACGGCGATATTCATGGCGGCTCGACCTCCACGATCAGCGTCTCGAACGTCCTACAAACGGGGGATCGTGTAGCGGACCACGGCCCCTTCGTCGCCGGCGCGTCGCGTCATCCGCCCGGCCACGTAGAACAGCGCCAGCCCGATGGTCGCGAACACGGCGATGAAAAGGATTCCCTCGGTGGTGCCGCCCACGCCGGCCAGTCCCGACTCCATGCCGGCGGCGGCGATCATGATGTTCATGATCTGAGTCTAGCCCCGGCTCGTTACGGGCGTATTACGGAATTCGTCGTCGGAAGAAGGCGTCAGCGGCGCGGCCTGCGGCGCCACGGCGAGGAGCGGACCTGGCCGGGAAGTTCGTCCTTGACGGCCTCGAAGTCCAGGCGGCCGGCGACGGGATCCACCGCGGTCAGCTTCACCTTGATCTTCGCGCCGAGGGGCGCGTTGCCGCCGCGCAGAAGGCCCACCGCGCCCGACTCCGGCAGGGCCACGAACAGGCCCGCGTTGGTCGCGTTCACGACGACTCCGATGAACTCCTGGCCGACGCTGCGGCCGAGCAGTTGGGCGCGCGCCAGGTCCACGGCCTTGCGTTCGGCCTCCGACGCGCCCCGCTCGCGTTCGCAGCAGCGCGTCGCCAGCGCGGCCACGTCGATCCCGTCGCTGTGCTCGCGCGGCTTGCCGTGGAAGATCCCCTTCAGCGCGCGGTGCACGAACAAGTCCGGGTAGCGGCGGATCGGAGAGGTGAAATGGCAGTAGTCCTTGGACGCCAGGCCGAAATGGCCGCCGGGATCCGGGGAGTACATGGCCAGCTTCAGGCTGCGGATGACCTGGATGTTCGCCGTCTCCTCGAACGGGTGGCCGACCGCCGCCTTGAGCAGGCCTTGGAGGCCCTTCACCGGATTGGCGACCAAGGACGTCGGCGCCTTGATGCCCAGCTGGCCCAGTTCTTTCTGCAGGACGTCCAGGCGGTCCGGGTCCGGAACGTCGTGGAGCCGGCGCAGGAAGGGAACGCGCGCTTTGGACAAATGCCGCGCGACGGCCTCGTTGGCGGCCACCATGAACTCCTCGATCAACCGGTGGCTGTCCAGACGCGGACGCTTGATCACCTCGACCGGCGTCCCGGAGGCGTCGCACTTCACGTAATACTCCGTGGTGGAGAAATCCAGGGCGCCGCGGCGCATGCGCTCCGCGGTCAAGGCCTTGGCCAGCGGGCCCATGCGTTTGACCGCCTTCAGCACCTCGGGGACCACGCGCTCCACCGGTTTTCCGTCGAGCACGTCCTGAATCTCCTCGTACGTGAAGCGGCGCCACGAGCGGATGACGGTCTCCTCCACCTTCACGCCGTGCACCGCGCCGTGGGCGTCCAACTCCATCCAGCACGTCAAGGTCAGCCGCGGGACGTCGGGGCGCAGGGAGCAGAGGTGGTCGGAGATCTTCGGCGGCAGCATGGGGATCACGCGCCCGGGCAGGTACACGCTCGTGCCCCGCCGCACCGCCTCCTTGTCCAGGGGCGAGTCGCGCCGGACGTAATGCGAAACGTCGGCGATGTGCACACCCAGCCGCCACTTCCCCCCGGGGATTTCCTCGATGGACACCGCGTCGTCGAAATCCTTCGCGTCGGCGCCGTCGATCGTAAACACCGGGAGGTCGAACAACACCTTGCGCCCGGCCCAGTCGGAGGGCTGGGGATCAAGCGGCAGGGCCTCCGCTTCCTCCAAAGCGTCGTCAGGGAATTCGGTGGGAATGTCCTTGGAGGCGACCACCGCGCGCACGCGCGTCTTCGGGTCGTCCGCGGAGCCCAGCACCTCGATGATCACGCCGCCGGCGGTGCGCGACTCGGTGGGCCAGCGCTCGATCTTGAGAGCGGCCAACTGCCCTTCGATCAAGGTCACGCCTTTCGCGGGACCAGTCACCTCCAAGGCGTCGCCCTCGGCGCCGCCCTCGGGGATCAACGCCCAAAACTTCCCCGCGCGGCGCAGAACGCCGACCATGGTGGTGCGGCCGCGCGTGATCACGCGCACGATCTCGCCGGACAGCTTGCCCCCGCGATTGCCGACGATCCGGGCCGCGACGCGATCGCCGTCCATGGCGAGCCGCAGCGTCTTTCCGCTCAGGTAGACGTCCTTCCCGCCCTCGGACTCCGCGATGAGGAACGCGAAGTGTCCCCGGTGCTGGATTTTACCTTCGATCAGATTTTCGCCGCGTCTCGCCATGGGTCATTATGGCACATATGCGCTATTCGGCATTCGTCTGCCAGACGAGCACCTCGGAGCCTTCCGGCCCGGCCGTCCATTTCAGGCTTCCGGCGCGCACCAGCCGCGCCGCGTCGCCCTGGCGGAACTCGCCCGCCCCTTCCAGCGTTCCGGATCCTTTCGCGACGAACAGGTGCACGTGGCTGCCCGCCGGCACCTTCGCGACGGCGCCGGCGCCCAGACGCCCGGCCCACAACGTCGCGTCCTTCTGCCGGATACGGATCGCGGCCAGGTCCTTGTTCCCGGAGGCCACGGGCACCAAGACGCCCTTCGCCAGCTCGGAGTTGATGTCCAGCTGCTCGTAGCCGGGGTCGATGGACTCCGTGTCGGGGGTCACCCACATCTGCACCAAATGCGCCTCCTCCTTCTTCGAGTTGTTGATCTCCGAATGGTAGATGCCGCGACCCGCGCTCATGCGCTGCGCCAGGCCCGGGTAGATGATCCCGAGATTGCCCTGGGAGTCCTTGTGCTCCAATTCGCCCGAGATCATCCAGGTCACGATCTCCATGTCCCGGTGCGGGTGCGTGGAAAAACCCGACGCGGGGCGCACGCGGTCCTCGTTGTTGACCAGCAGAAGCCCGTGATGCGTGTTCGACGGATCGTAATGGGGCCCGAAGCTGAAGCTGTGGCGCCCGTCCAACCAGCCGATCTTCGTCTGGAAGCGGTCCTCGCTCCCGACCTTCGTGATGAAGCCTTCCTTTTGAACGCTCATAACGCCTCCATTCGTTTGATATTAAACTATGTAGTCCAAAAAATCAGACCGCCGCCGCCTTTCCCAGCTTCCGGCACAACCGCCGCAAGCCCTCCTGCTCTTCGGGCCCCAGCGCACCCATGGTCGCGACGATCCGCCGCACGTGCTTGGGAAGCGTCGTCCTCACCAAGCTCCTCCCCTTCGTCGTCAGCTCCACGGTCCGGTAACGCCGGTCCTCGGCCCGCGTCGTCCGCGCCGCCAGGCCCGCCTTCTCCAGGTTCGCGATCACCAAGGTCAGGTTCCCCCGGCTGCGCAGGACCTTTCCCGCCAGATCGGCCGCGCACAGCGGCCCCAGGTGATAAAGCGCCTCCAGCACCCCGAATTGGCTTTCCGTCAACCCGGCGGCCGCGATCTCGGCCTGCGTCCGCGCGGTCACTGAGTCCGCCGCGCGCGAGAGCGCGATGAACGCGTTCAGCGCCCGGATTTCCGCCGCCGTCCCCTTGTATCGGCTGCCCATGACAATTAGTTTAACATCGAACTATTAGAAGTATAGCACGCGCCTTCCCGTCCGTCAAGGGTCAGAACGCCAGCGGATTGAAGTCGTGGGGCTGGACGGCGTCGCCGCCGGCGTCGTGCGGGACGGCGGCGCGGTGGTCGTCCGGCGTCGGCGCGCGGCCCTGGGCCCAGATCCGGTCGAAGTACGCCGACCAGGCGGCCGCGTCGTCGGGCGCGTCCAGGAACGCCGCGTTCTCGTAGTTGTTGAGCTCGCCGTTGAAGGTCCAGTTGAAGGAGCCGGTCTCGACCAGTTTTTCGTCGAGCACGACGAACTTATTATGCATCACGCCCTTCTGGCCGTCCTTTCCGTTGGAGAGGCGGACGTCGAAGCCCAATTCGACCATCTGGGCCATCTCCTTCAAGAAACCGTACTGGTAGCGGTCGAACACGACGCGGATCTTGAGGCCGCGGTCCTTCGCGCGCTGCAGGGCGGCGATCAGGTCGTGGTGGGTGAAGGAGAAGTTCGCGACGACCACGCTGTCCTGCGCCGCGTCGATGGCGGCGGCGATCAAGGCGGCGGTGCCGTGCGGCGTGTAGGACTCGCGCGGCAGGGCGGTTCCGTTGAAGTTCAAAGTGCGGGCCGCGTCCTGCGGGGCGGGGGGCAGGGGGGCGCTGTGGCCGTGCTCGTCGAGCACGACCTTCGCGGGCGGATTTTTGTCGTCCACGACCTTCGCGTTCGTCCACATCCAGTTCCAATAGTTCTGGTAGGAGGCGATGCGCGTCGCGTCGTCGTCGAAGAGGGCGTTCTCGAAGTGCTGGACGTCGGCGGCGCGGGTCCAGTTATAAGAGCCGGTTTCCAGGAGGGCGCCGTCAAAGACGGCGAACTTGTTGTGCATGATGCCGTAGGCGTCGCCGCCGCGGAGCATCTTCAGATCGAAGCCGGCGTCCACCAGGCTCTGCACCTCGGGCGTCCGGTGCCCCGTCGCCTTCTCAGGAAACAGGTGGCCCTGGTCCATCACGATGCGGACCTTCACGCCGCGGTCCTTCGCGCGCACCAGGGCGTCGCGGACCTCGCGGATGGCCAGCTCGTAGATGGCGATGTCGAGCGTCTTCTTCGCGGCGTCGATGGCGCGGATCAGGTGGGAGCTGATCTGGGTCTGGTCGGAGAACATCCGCGTCGGCAGGGCCTGGCCGTTGAAGCGCAGCGCGTCGCCGCGCGGCGCCGCGGGAGCGGGGGCGGGGGCGGGGTCCGCGGCCGGGCCGGACATGGCGGCGCCGTCGAACGTCAGGCGCCCCTGATCGAACCCGGACAAGGCGGGCGCGCCGCCGACGGGGACGTGCGAAGCGGCCTTCAGCGCGGACGCGGCGGTCGCCTGAGCGCGTCCGGAGGCCGGGGCCGCGAGGGAGGCGGCCAATGCCGGAGCCACGGGATGGACGGCGGCCGTGACGACGGCCGAAGGAGCGGCGGCGGGAGCCTGAAAGGCCAAGGACGCGGCCAAAGGGGAGGCGGACAGGGCGGAAGCGGCCGGCAGGGAGGCGGCGGCGCCGAGCGCCGAAGCGCCGAAAGCGGCCGCGGGGGCGCCCGGGGTCACGGTCAGAGACGGCAGGAGGACCGGGCGGACCTGGGCGCAAACAGGAGCCAGCGCAGACGACGTCAGGACGAGCGTCAGAAGCAAGCGCATGCCGGTTGATCTCATGAGTCCAGTGTAGCCGAACCGGCCTCCTTTCGCGGGACCGAAGGTCCCGCAAAGCCGCTTGGCAAAGGGCCTACGCCCCCGGCGGGTTCGGCCTTTGCTAGGATGCGCGCGTGAAGATTTATGTGTCATCGTATGCCGCGGCGTCCCCGGCCCTCCCCTGGAACCGCGACGCCGAGGCCGCACTGTTCAAGGGATTCGCCGAGTCGGGATTGGCGGGCTTGGAGCTTCCGTTCACCGGGTCGCTTCATGCCCACGACGAAGGCTGGCTGGCCAGCCGGCTCCAGGCGGAGTGGAATTTCATCGTCACCCTCCTGCCGGGGACGATGAACCGCCTGAAGGACGCCCCCTCTTTCGGCCCGGCGAGCGCGGATCAGGACGGTCGCCGACGCGCGCTCGACTTCGCCGAGGACGCCCGCCGCGCCGTCCTGCGCTTGAACGCGCGGCTCGGGCGCAAGGCCGTCGCGGCCGTTTCGCTTCACTCGGCCCCCCGCCTGGGAGGGAGCGGCGCGCGCTCGTCCTTGGAGGGCTTCGCGGCCTCGCTGACCGAACTGCGCGGCCGCGATTGGGACGGGGCCGAACTGCTCGTGGAGCACTGCGACGCCGCGGTGCCGTCGCACGCGCCCGACAAGGGGTTTCTTCGGATCGAAGACGAGTGCGCCGCGATCAAGCTCTCGTCCGGGCCGACCCCGGCCGGAATGCTGATCAACTGGGGACGTTCCGCGATCGAGACGAGATCCGCGGAGGGCCCGCTCGACCATATCCGTCGCGCGCGGGAAGCCGGACTTCTGAGAGGCCTCTTCTTTTCCGGCGCGACCCCGGATCATCCGGATTACGGCGCCTGGAAGGATTCCCATGCGCCGTTCGCGACGTCGTGCGCCGCTTCGATACTGACGCCCGCCGCCGCGAAGACGGGGCTGGCGGAGAGCGGCACCATCGATTACCTGGGACTGAAGATCCAGCCGCTCCCCGCGACGATGGGAACGGCGGAACGTCTCGGGATTATCCGGGGCGGACTGGACGCCTTGAAGACCTAACGCCGGGCCTTGAAGATCCGGCCCTGGTTCTTCGCCGCGGGATACTTGAGTTCGTTCTTCTCCATCTTCGTGATCGCCGCCTCGACCAGGTCGATGCCGAAGTGGTCGGCGATCTTGGTCAGATAGACGAAGGTGTCGGCCAGTTCCTCGGCGAGGTGCGCGCGCTGGGCGGGCGTGAGCTTCGCCGCCTGGGCCGGCGTCAGCCACTGAAAGATCTCCACGACCTCGGCGGCTTCCTTGACCATGGCCATGGCCAGATTCTTGGGGGTATGGTACTTCCCCCACTTCCTCTCGCGGGCGAAGGTCTCGATGCGTTTCTGCAGAAGCGCGCGGCGGTCCATGACGGGATGATAGCCTATTGCCCCTGTCGCCCAAAAGCGGGGGCCGCCCCACGGCGTCGGGGCGGCCCCACTCGGCTGAGAACTCACGCACGATGCGGCACGTCTCGCTTACGAGGACGGCTCGTCCATCTTGCGGCTGACTTCCTCCAGCACGTCCAACGCCCCTTTCGGAGCGGCGCTGCCCGTCGTCGCCTGCCACAACTTCTCCATCTGCGAACTCCGCTTCGGGTCCGACGGCCACCACGCCATCGCCACCAGGCGCTCCAGCGCGGGCTTCTGCCACGTCACGTCCAACGGCACGGACTCCAGCATCTCGCGCGCTTCCTTCTTGCGTCCCACGTCGCACAGCACGCAGCCCAGGAACTGACGGGCCTGCCAGTCTTGCGGCTCCAGCTCGACCGCGCGGCGAAGAGCGGCTTCCGCGCTGGCCGCCTGCCTCAGCGCCCATTGGCAGGCGCCGAGCCCGAACCACGTCTCGCTCCACTCCGGCGAGGCTTCCGCCGCCAGTTCATAGAACGGCAGCGCCTCCCCGTACCGCCGGTTCGCATAGAACGAACGCCCCAGGCGGCTCAATTGGCGCGCATCGTCTCGCGCGCCGTCCGCCGCCTCCTTGGCCGCGCGCACGGCCTCGCCCACCATCCCGCGCGCCAGATACGCCTCGGCCAGAGCCTGCAGGGTCTCGCCCGAACGGTGCGTGATCCGCAGACGCTCCAGGATCTCGCACGCCATCAAGTAGTCGCCCAAACGCAGGTGCGACATCGCCGTCCCCATCGTCAAGTCCGCGTCGCCGGGGAATCGGCGGGTTCCTTCCACGAAAATGTCCAACGCTTCCGCCGGCCGCTCGGCCTGGAGCAGACGGAGGCCCTCCTTTTCGTATTCCTCGCTCGATTGAATGGACATGTCCCCTCCATGCGTCCTCATCCGCCTTTGGAGACCACCGGGGGCCGCCCCCCTGAAAAGAGCGACCCCGGCCCGAGCGGGACCAGGGTCAACTGAGCGAAACATCCGCTTTAGGTCCCGTTGAGGCCGGGGCCAAGTTGAGCCTTAAAGTCCCACCGTCGAACGACCGAACGTCCGACATTTCCAGTGTAACAGGCGCATCCGCGCCCGTCAAGGCATGTCTCTTACGAAGACGAGCGGAGCGCCCGGCGCAGGCGCTCCTTCGCGTCGGACGACAGTGAAGGCCCGTCCTTCGGCGCCGCCTTCGCGGCGACGCCCAATACGGAAAACTGGGCCAAGACGCGGCGGCACACATCGCAGATCGTCAGGTGGAGCCGGACATGCAGACCCAGCGGACGGCCGCTATCGCGGGCCGCGGAGAGCAGCCGGGACACGTCGCGGCAGGACGGGAGCAGGCTCATCGCGCGGCCTCCGGCGCGAAATAGCCGCGCTCCAGGCAGCGGCGCAGCCGCATCCGAGCCCGGTAGAGCAATACGGCCAGTCGCCCGGGAGGCACGCCCAGAGCCTCGGCGCTCTCCTGGTGGCCCATTCCCTCCATCTCACGCAGCACGAAGGCGCGGGCCACGCCCGGCGTCAGCGCGTCCAGGCAGCTGCGCAACGCGGCCGAGAACTCCGCCGTCTCCGCCTTCCGGTGCGGATCGTTTCCCCAGTCGCGCGGCGCGGCATCCGCGCGCCAATGTCGGCCGTCGAACAGGGCCTCCTCGCGGTCGCAGTCCTCGTCCGGGCCGGTGAGCGGGACCTCCTTCGCCTGTTTCCTCAGAAGCTCGAAGATCTTGTTGCGCAGGATGCCGGTCATCCAGGTCAATTCCGACGAATCGCCCCTGAATTTTTCGCGGGCTTTGAACGCCGCCAGGAAGGTGTCCTGGATCAGATCCTCGGCCGCGCGCTCGTCGCGGAGGCGCGACAGCGCGTAGCGGAACAGGCGGTCCCCGTGCGCGTCCACCCACGTGGAAGGATCGGAGATCACCGCGCCTCCGCCACGATCCCGGAGTCCGCGACGAAAGCGAACAACTCCCGCGCGCCGTCGGCGTCCAGGCCCTCGGCCGAGGCCAGTGCTTCCTGCAGGGGGCGTCCGGCCGCCAGCGCCGAGAGCGCGGCGAATTCCGGCGCGGTCAGCGGGTGGACGAAGATCGGATTGCCTTCCTTTTTATAGAGAACGAGACGCTCGGCGCCTTCCCACTCGGAGCCCTTCAACGGCGTGTCATCGGAGCGGTCCCGCTTCCAGATATCGTAAACGCGGTGGCGCAGGGAGAGAAGGCGCACCGCCGATCCCAGGACCAGCGCCGCGTCGGGTCGGGCCTTGGCGGCCAGGACGGCGGGCGGCAGCACGGGATGGGCCTTCTCGTGGAACAGGCCTTTGAACGTCCACTCGTAGCGGGCCATGTCGCCGATGAACGGAGCGTCCTCGGCGTCGGGCCGCGATTCAAGAAATTCCGGGAATCCCTCCCCGTAGTCCGACAAATTATAGGAGCTCGACGGACTACGGGCGATGAAGTCTTTCGCCGCGGCCATGAAGGCGACATCGCCCAGCACGCGCCAGCAGCCCTCGTAGGTTTCTCCCAGCGCCTCGGTCAGGCGCGCGGGGTAGCCGTCGCGGTACACGGCGACGGCCTGCTCGGCCGTCAGCTTTCCCCCGCCGGCGACGGCCGCGACGAGGTCGGGATCGGTCACGAACGTGGCCGAGCGCACGAAGCGGCGCTGGAGCGCCTCAAGCGGGCTGTCGGTCACGCTCTTCCTCCGAGATGCTCGCCGCCCGCGACGCCTGCGCTTCCAGTCCGGCCCACTCCGGAACGTCCTCGTCCCACTCGATGAGCACCGGAACCTGCGGCTTGCGCCCGATCACGCGGCGGAACAAATCCCACACGGGCTCCGTGGGCGCGCGCGAGTGGGTGTCGAACAGGAAGGTCCCCATGTCCGAATAGCCGCCCAGATGGATCTGCGCGATCAACTCGGTCGGGACCGCGTCCAGGTACGTCTCGGGCTTGAAGCCGTGGTTCATGGCGCTGACGTAGGCGTTGTTGACGTCCAGCAGGATCCGGCAGTCCGCGCGCCGCGCGACGGCGACCAGGAACTCCCACTCGGTCATCACGGACTCGCGATAAGAAAGGTAGCTGGAGACGTTCTCCAGCGCGATGCGCCGCTTCAGGACGTCCTGCGCGCGGGACACGTTGCGCGCCACCGTGGCGATCGCCTCTTCCGTGTACGGCAGCGGCAAGAGGTCGTGAACGTTGGACGCGTGCGCGCCCGTGAAGCAGAGGTGGTCGGTGACCAGGAACGGCTGGACGCGGTCGGCCAGGGCCTTGAGGCGCTCGAGGTATCCCGGGCGAGGCCCCTCCACGCCGCCGATGGACATGGACACGCCGTGCAGCGCGACGGGGAAATCGCGGCGCATCTTGAGCAGGACCTCGAGCGGCCGGCCCTCCGAGTCCATGTAGTTCTCGGAGATCGCCTCGAACCACTTCACGGAGACGCGCGGGCGGGCGAGCAGATGCGGGAAGTGGACGGACCGCAGTCCCACCCCGACGAAGCTGTCCCGCCCGCCCGGCGTCTCCTTCACGTCAGCCTTTCTTGTACGTGCCGCCCTTGCCTTCGCAGACGTCCTTGGCCAGGGAAATCCAGCCCTGCCCCTTGCAGGAGTTCTGCCCGGCGCACGCGTGTCCCGGGCCGCCGCACTCGCCGGTGCCCTTGCACGAATTCACGCCGTAGCACTCGCCCTTCGCGGCCGACGCCGAGGCGCCGCCGGTGTGGGCGCAGCCCGCCGCCATCGCCAACGCCGCCAACGCCGCCGTCGCCAGCACGGTTTTCTTGTCCATGGTTCTCCTCGTTCGAATAATACGTCCCCGGTGAGTGTCCCGGGCCCCCGCGGCATTTCACCCCATCAAACAATTTCCTGACCCGTCCGTCACGCGGCCGATACGGCGCGGGCGGGGCGTCCGGGGCACAATCACTGCGAAACCGAACCAGAGGTGAGCTTATGAATGCCGACATCGAGAAGCCGTCCCTGACCGCCTACGTGACGCGCGAGACGTCCGACGTGATCGAGGCCCAGCGCCTCCGCTACCGCGTGTTCGCCGAGGAGATGGGCGCGCGCCTGCCCTCCGCCGCCGGCCGGCTGGACGTGGACCGCTTCGATGTGCACTGCGCCCACCTGCTCGTGCGCGAAGGCGCGGAGGGTCGAGTGGTCGCCACGGCCCGGCTGCTGAGCGCGTCCGACGCTCTGGCCGCCGGCGGTTTCTACTCCCAGCAAGAGTTCGACCTGACCCGGCCGCTGACTTTGCCGGGACGCATCCTGGAAGTCGGCCGGACCTGCGTGACCCAGGACCGGCGCGACGGCGCCACCCTTTCCGCGCTGTGGACCGGGCTGGCCAGGGAAGCCGCCGCGCGCGGAGCCGACACCTTGATCGGCTGCGCGAGCGTGCCGTTCGATCCCGAGACCGAGGCCTTGCGGCCTCTGAACGCCGCGCTCAAGGCCTACTGGTCCATGGAGAGCGCGCGGGTTTTTCCGCGCCGCCCCGTACCGCGTGATCCGGCAGGCCCGGCGCGCGACGCGGCGCTCCCGCCGCTGCTGGCGGCCTATTTGCGTCTCGGCGCGCGCATAGGCGGGGAGCCGTCCTGGGACCCGGAGTTCGGCGTCGCCGACTTCTTCGTGATGGTCCCGGTCGAGAAGTTGGCGGCCCGCTACGCGCGCCGCTTCCTGAACAAGCGGCCGCAGGCGGGCGCGTGCGCCTGATCCGGATGATCGTGAAGGGGACGCTGCTCGCGGTCCATCTCGCGCTCGGCGCGATCCTGGCCTCGCTCCGTCCGGACGGGCTCGACGAACGGTTCGCTCGCGGCTGGTCCCGGATCGCCTGCCGGATCCTGGCCCTGCGCGTGGTCCGAATCGGCGCGCCGACGCGGGCCCCGGCGCTGTGGGCCGCCAACCATGTATCGTGGCTGGAGGCGGTCGCCCTCCAGTCCGTTTCGCCGCTCGGCTTCGTGGCGAAATCCGAAGTCGCGCGCTGGCCTGTGATCGGACGCATCGCCGCGGCCGCGGGAACTTTGTTCCTGAAGCGCGGCTCGCCGCGCGCCGCGGCCCGCGCGACGGAGGCCGCCACGCTGCGCCTGGCCGAGGGCCGCAGCGTCGCTGTCTTCCCGGAAGGAACCTCCACGGTCGGCGACGAGGTCCTGGCGTTCAAGTCCGCGCTGTTCGACGCGCCGGCGCGGCTGGGCTGCGACGTTCAGCCCGTGGCGGTGTTCTATCCGAGCCGGCCCGGCGCGGCGGCCGTCGCGCCGTTCGTCGGCGATGACAAATTCCTGTCGCATTTGCTTCGCGTCCTGGGTGAGCGAGAGATCACGGTGGAGTTGGATTTCACCCCCGCGCTGAGCGGCCACGGCCGGACCCGCGAGGAACTGGCGTTCCAGACGCGCGCCGCCGTCGTCGCATCGCTCCGCGCGCGGCGCGGCGCGCCCGCATTTCAGTTCAGATCGACGGAACGGTCCTTCGCCGCGCCGTAGCGCGCCAGGATCGCGGGCAGGGCCTTGGCCGCCGCGGCCGCGTCCAGGACCGCGCGCGTGCCGTTGTCGAAATCGATGACCTGGCGCCCGTCCACCGGGTGCGCGGCCGCCTCGACGAGGGCCTTCATGTCCCCGATGGGCCGTCCGTTGAGCTTCTCCACGGCCATCAAACCCCAGCCGTGGTAGCCGCGATTCACGTCGTCGGCCAGGACCTGGGACAGGACGACCACCTGGGTGCGCTCCGGCGTGGCCACGTCGTCGGCGGCGAGCGAGCGCAGGCGGTAGGTGCCGCCGCCGTGGGCGCGGAAGAAGTCCTCCGACAGCGGCATGAACACGAACCCGCCCATGATGAAGTAGCTGGGAAGGACGTCGTGCTGCGGGCCGGGCACCAGCTCGACCAGCTTCTTGAGCGTGATCTTCAGCGTCAGCGGCTTGCCGCCGCGGACGACGACCGCGTCCAAGGTCTCGCCGATCTGCCGGCGCGCGACCAGGTCGCCCAGGTCCACGCGCTCGTCGCGGCGCAGCGGCACGGTGCCGTTCTGCGCAATCGGCACGCCGTCGAGCTTGACGAGGACGTCCCCCTCCCGGAGAACGCCCCACGCCGACGAGCCGAACTGGATGCGAGTGACGAGGACGCCGGTCTCGTCGTCGGCCAAACCCAGGGAAGTTCTCAGGGCCGGATTCTCCGTCTCTTGCCAGTTCACGCCCAGCGCCGGAATCCCGTGATACGACCCGTCCTTCACGTCGTCCAGGAAGCGCCGGATGATCGGCACCGGGACGATGTAGCCGATGTTCTCCGCCCCCGGGCTGACCAGATGCTGGAAGGCGATGCCCACGACCTTCCCGTCCTTGAACACCGGCCCGCCGGAGTTGCCCGGGTTGATCGCGGCGTCGGTCTGGATCGCGAGGAGGCGCCGGCTCGAGTGCGAGTAGGTCACCGCGCCCACGCGCGACACGACGCCCTCCGTGGTGGACAGCTCGGAGCCGCCCGTGGGAAAGCCGTACACCACCAGCTTGTCGCCGGGAGACGGCAGATCTCCGAATTCGGCCGGGGCGGCGCCTTTGAAGAAGGCCGGATCGTCCACGGTCAACAGCGCCGTCTCCCCGTCGTGCGCGACGAATTGGACATGGGCCGCGTAATTGCGCGCGTCGCCGGCCTTGCGCACCGTCAGATACATGGCGTCCGCCACGATGTGCGCGTTCGTCAGGATCCTATGCCCCGCGATGATCACACCGGAGCCCGATCCGGACTGCTGATGCGCGAACTGCCAGGGCAGGCTCCAGTCCGGCTCGCGGGAAACGAAATTGATCTGCACCGTCGCGTGGCGCGGGCCGGCGTCGGAGGCGCGCGCCGGGACGGACGCGAGAGACAACAGGAGGATCAGGAGGGCGTTCATCCGCACATCGTAGCAAGCCGCGCGCGGGCGCGCCACGCCTGGGCCTTGCGCCCGCACCGATCTCCTGTTATAAGCGTGGGGCATGCAGAGCATCGTCCGGATCTTCCTGACCGCCGCGAACATGCTCTACGTCTCCCTCTTCGGCGGCCCGATGGACGGCACGGCCTGGGACGTGAAGCTGAAGGAAGAAGGTTTCTTCCACTGGGGCTCCACCGCGGACACCTTGGTGTTCGACGCCGGCAAGGCCGCCGCCGCGGGCGAGGTGGCGAAAGGCTACGCGCCCACGCGCTACGAAACGAACAAGGAGTCCGGCGCGACCTTGTTCTCCATGGTCATGGCCGGGGACGGCCGTGACGCGATGGAGTGGACCGGGCGCGTCGAGGGCGAGCGCATCGAGGGCATGGTCATCGTCCGCGGCAAGGACGGGCGCGTGTCGCGCTACGTCTTCACCGGCGCGCGCAAGACCGGCTGATCCGGTGGCCAAGACGCGCATCGTCCTCCTTTATAAGCCCTACGGCTACCTGTCCCAGTTCACGTCGAACGACGACAAGCCGGGGCTCTCGAAGTTCAGCCTGCCCTCGGGCGTCTATCCCGCGGGACGCCTGGACCACGACAGCGAGGGCCTCCTGCTGCTGACCGACGACGGCGGACTCAACCACCGCCTGACCGAGCCGCGCCGCGGCCACCCGCGCACCTACTGGGCCCAAGTCGAGAGGATTCCCGACGACGAAACCCTCAAGAAGCTGTCCCGCGGCCTGGCGCTTTCCGACGGGCCCACCTTGCCGTGCAAGGCGCGGCGCCTCGACGCGGACCCGGACCTGCCCCCGCGCGATCCCCCCATCCGCTTCCGCCTCAACGTGCCCACCGCCTGGATCGAACTGATCCTGACCGAAGGGCGCAACCGCCAGGTCCGCCGCATGACCGCCGCGGTCGGCCATCCGACCCTGCGCCTGGTGCGCGCCGGGATCGGGAACCTGAAGATCGGTGAACTGGCCCCAGGGAAATGGCGCTGGGTGGACCGGGCCGAGGTCGCCCCGGCGACGCGCGCCTAGGACGTCAGCTCGGCCCGCAGCTTCTTCCACTTCGCGCGGTAGGCTTCGGCGACGCCGAAGTCCGCGAAATCATGGTAGCGCAAGTGCGGCAGCGCCAGCGAATAGATGACCGGAGCCGGCAACTCCTTCTCCAACTCCGCCTCCAATTCCGCGATGCGGGACGAAATCTTCGCGGCTTGGGTCATGGAGCGCTCCGGCGCGTACGACGGGGGCGTTGGACGGCGGGCGGGAGAACGGCGGTCAGCGCTTGAAGCGGGAACCGCCGCCGCGAGGAATCACGCGACGGATGCGGAATTTCGACGACAGCGGCTGCTTGTAAGCGTGCAGGCGCGGCGGGACCAGGTATTGGAATCCGTCCAGCGCCTTGCGCGGGATCTCCTGGCCGATGAAGGCCTCGATTCCGGGGAGCATGCGCTCCTCCTCGAAATTGACCAGGGTGACGGCGTCGCCCTCGGTCATCGCGCGGCCGGTGCGGCCGATGCGGTGGACGTAATCGTCGGCGTGCTCGGGCACGTCGTAGTTGATGACGTGCGAGACCTCGGGGACGTCCAGGCCGCGGGCGGCCAGGTCGGTGGCGACCAGGATGGTGATCTTGCCGTCGCGAAAGTCCTGCATCGCGCGGTCGCGGGCGGCCTGCGTCAGATCGGAGTGCAGAACGCCGCAGCCGATCTGCTTGCGGTTCAGGCAGTGCGCGACGTAGTCGGCGCGGGCCTTGGTGCGGGTGAAGACAATGACCGAATCCACACCGTCGCTCTGGACGATGGCGGCCAGAAGCTCGCCCTTCTGCCCTTCGGTGACCGGGTAGATCCACTGCTTGACCGTGGTCGCCGTCGAGCGCGGGCGGTCCACTTCGACGCGGACCGGCGAGCGCATGAACTCGTTGACGACGCGCTCGACTTCGATCGGGATCGTGGCGGAGAACATCAAGGTCTGGCGCTCCTTGGGGAGCAGCTGCATGATGCGGCGGACGTCGGGCATGAAGCCCATGTCGAGCATGCGGTCGGCCTCGTCGAGCACCGCGACCTTCACGTCGCGCAGGTGGAGGTCTCCCGAGCGCAGGAGGTCCAGGAGGCGGCCCGGCGTGGCGCACACCACCTCGGCGCCGCGCTTGAGCGCGTCGCGCTGGGTGGTGAAGCTGGCGCCGCCGATGATCAGCGCGCACTTCACCGGCGAGAACTTGGCCAACTCTCCGACCGCCTTCTCCACCTGGGCGGCCAATTCGCGGGTGGGGACCAGGACCAAGGCGCGCACGCGCACGCCGCTCTTGACCGGATCCGCGTCGCGGTCGTCGAGCAGCTTCTGCAGAAGCGGCAGGACGAAGGCCAAGGTCTTGCCGCTGCCGGTCATCGCGCTGCCGATGATATCCTTGCCCTGCATGGACTCAGGCAGGGACTTCTCTTGAATCGGAGTGGGCGCGGCGTAGCCGAGAGCTTCCACGGCTTTGAGCAGTTCGGGGCGGAGCCCGAGGCGGGTGAAGGGCATGGCGTCTTGATCAGTATAGCAACTCTGGAAGGCTCCGGCGGCGAAATGTCCCTGGGCCGTTTAACTCCGCGGGAGCGGGACCAATGGCCCACCCGCCCGCGCGGAACGAACGCTACACTCCGGGCATGAGACTCTCCCTCCGCGCGTTGGCCGCGTTCCTTCTCTCCGCCGTCCCCGCTTCCGCCCAAATCCGCGTCTCGATCCCGGAGATCGCGCCGGCCTTCGCCGCCGCTCCGTCCGCGGCCGCCGCTTCGGCCGCTTTCCTCCCCGCTGCGGCGCCGACCCCTTTGCCCCTCGCCGCCGCCGCCCCGCTTCCCGCGGCGCTGGCCCCGGCTCCGGTCCTCGCTCCGGCGGCGGCTCCCGCGCTGCTCACCGCCGCGCCGCTGGCCGCGGCGGTGGACGGATTCTTCCCGAAGATGGGCCTGCCGGGTCCCGCGGGCTCGGAGGAAACTCCCAGTCTCTCCTTCGGCGGCCGCCTCTTCGACGGCTCCAGCCGTCTGTCCACCCGCTCCGGTTCCGTCTTCTCGCCCGCGCTCACGAACGTCCCCGGCGGCGTCGCGTTCGTCCGCATCCAGGCCGCCCCCGCCGCTCCCGTCAAGCCGGTCCCCAACACGCAAGGCCTCTCCGGCACGGCGCTCCTTCAACGCGTCTCTCAAATCGCCGCGGCCGGGCAGACGCGTCACGAGTATCACGACGCGTCGAAGTACCTGTTCTCCACCGCCGACAACCACGCGCTCAACGGCGTCCACGGCGTGGCGGACGCCTACTCCGGAATCTTCGTCCCGGGAACCAGCGCCGACGGCCATGACTACACGGAGAAGGGCGACCAGGACGGCGACGGCTACTCCCGCGGCCAGGTCATGAACGTGGAGCACGTGTTCCCCCAATCCCTGTTCAAGCAGGACCTGCCCATGCGCTCCGACCTCCACCATCTGATGGCGACCTTCGAGCATCCCAACGGCATGCGCGGCAGCCTGCCCTTCGGCGTGGTGACCGGGCCGGCCGACTACAGCAACAATGCCGGCGCCAAGCGCGGAAATTTCCATTTTGAGCCGCCGGACTTCACGAAAGGCCGCGTGGCACGCGCGATGCTGTACTTCTACACGCGCTACAAGGACGAGCCGTTCTTCGCCCCGGGCGGCCATGCCGCGGCGTTCTGGAACCCGCAGATCGAGACCTTGCTGGACTGGAACCGGCGCTTCCCGCCGACCATCGAGGAACGCGCGCGCAACGACCAGGTCGAGGCCTTCCAGCACAACCGCAATCCGTTCGTGGACGACCCGGGCCTGGCCGACCGCATCGGCGCCGACGCGCTGCGCGCAGGCGGACCCGCGCCGCGGCGCGCCGCCGCGATCGTCGCTCAGGCCTCGCCGAAGGACGCCCCCCGCCGGCGCAGCGACACTCCGCGCAAGGGCAAGAACAAGAAGCGCAAGACCCCGTTCAAGCGCTCGTATTCGGCGCGGACGGGACGGCGCTGAACAGCGCCGCCGAAGACAGCGCCGCGCAGGCCGCGCCGAACCAGAACGGAGCCGCCGGGCTCACGTGCGCCCAAAGCTCCCCGGCCAGCACGCTGGCCGCGAACCCCAGGACCCCGGCGACCGACTGGAAAATCCCGTGCGCGGTGCCGCGGTTGCCCTCGTCGCTGAATTGGGAGACCACGGCGCGGAACGAGCCCTCGACCAGCGCCGC
>JAGWMT010000309.1 GCA_028871595.1 Elusimicrobiota bacterium | reverse complement strand
TCCTTCGCCAGCCTGACCGTGCCCATGGCCTACCTCGTCGCGACGATGATCACCTTGGGGGCGCTGACGGACTCCGGCGAGGTCATGGCCCTGCGTTCGGCCGGCTTCGCCTACGACGAGATCGTCAGGCCGTTCTTCTGGACGGCTGTCGCGCTCTCGGCGCTCCTGCTGGCCGTCAACCACAAGATCGGGCCCGACGGCTTCCATTCCTTCCGGGAGCGCACCACCGAGGCCGGCCAGAAAATGGCGAAGATCGAGCTAAGGTCGCGCGCGTTCACTCCCGTGGGCCCCTGGCGCCTGTACGCCCGCGAGGCGGACGCCTCCAGCGGGCGTTTGGAGGGCGTGTACCTGGTCAAACCGGGAGGCAACGAGCCGGTCCGCGTCAACGCCGAGCGCGGCAGCCTGAACCTGCTCGCCGGGCGCGGCGTGGAGATGGAGCTGGAGGGCGGCCAACTGCAGCTGCCCAACGCCGATCCCGAGCGCTACACCTCGGGCCGTTTCGAGCGCTACCGGGTGTTCATGCCGCTGGAGGGGCAGGCCGCGCCGCGG
Source organism: Elusimicrobiota bacterium (assembly GCA_028871595.1). The sequence goes on along the minus strand of JAGWMT010000309.1, from coordinate 3,284 downwards.
GAGCCGGACCTGCAGGAACTGACGACGTCCGATCTGACCCGGCGGATCGCCCAGCCCGGCGTCCCGCGCGAGCGCCGGCTGGAGTACATCGTCGAGAAGGCGTCGCGCTCCGCGGGCGCGCTGTCCCCGTTCGTCTTCTTCTGGATCGCGGCGCCCCTGGGCGTGGGACTGAAGAAGCGCACGCGCGGCTTGGATTTCGCGGCCAGTCTGGGCGTGATGTTCGCCTATTACGGCCTCCTGGTGGTCGGCGTCAGCCTGGGCCGCCGTCACGAGAACCTGGCCGCTTGGGCGCCGTGGCTGGGCGACGTCGTCGGCCTGGCGCTGGGTGCGTGGCTGACGAAGCGGGCGGCGGCGCAATGACCATCTACACGCGCTACATGGTCGCGCGCTTCATCAAGCCCTTCCTCTTCGGCCTGGGTCTCTTCGCCGTGCTGATCTTCCTGGGCGACACGTTCGACAAGATGAACTACATCGTCAAGTCGAAGGCGTCTTTGGGCGTGATCTTCGAATGCCTGTGGCTGGGCGTCCCCTACTGGGCGGTGCGGGTGATCCCGATGGCGACTTTGCTGGCCACCTTGATCGCCATGAGCGGCTTCGTCCAGAGCGGAGAATGGCTGGCCACGCAGTCCTGCGGTCTGGAGACGCGCCGTTTCTGGATGCCGGTGCTTTGGGCGTCGGCGGCCATCGCCGTCGTCGCCTTCGCCGCGCAGGAGACGGTGATGCCCGCGGCCTGGGCGCGCTCCCAGCGTCTCTGGCATGAGAAGGTCAATCCCCAGCCGGAATGGGCCATGTACAGCGACGTGGTCTTCGGCCTGGACGACCGCCTGTTCGTCCAGGCTTCGCTGTTCGTGCCCAAGTCGGGCCGGCTGGAGCGGCCCATCCTGGAGACGATGGGCGAAAGGGGCGTGGTGTCCCAACTGGACGCGAAAACGGCCGACTGGGATCCCGGCGCGCGGCGCTGGGTGTTCAAGTCCGGCGTCGAGCGCACGTTCGGCCCCCGCGGCGCCGCCGAGAAGCCGTTCGACAGCGTGGTCTCGCCGCTGGACTCGCCTCCCGCGGAACTGATCCCGCGTCCGCTGAACCCCGATGAGATGACCTTGGTCCAGGTGCGCGACTACGCCCGGCGCGTCGGACGCTTCGGCGGCTCTCCCCGCGAGTACGAGGTCGCCGCGCAAACGAAGATCGCGTATCCGTTCGCCAACATCGTGATCTGCGCCCTGGGCATTCCCATCGCGCTGCGCCTGCGGCGCTCCTCGCGCGTCATCAGCTTCTGCGCGGCGCTGCTGATCTCCTTCGCCTATCTGTGGTTCATGGAGGTCGGTCACGCGATGGGCGTGGGCGGCACCTTGCCGCCGTGGGCCGCGGGCTGGTCCGCCAACGTCCTGTTCGGCGGGACCGCGATGTACCTGATCCATCTTTGGGACCTGTAGGCGTCCCCATTCCGCGCGACGATTATTGGGGCTTGGCCGACTCCTTGCTCATGTCCTGCTGGGCCTTGTCGGCGTCCTTCTTGATCTGATCGGCCTGGGCCGGCGTCACGGTCTTGGGGTCCGCGGGAGCCGCAGCCGGAGCGGGAGGCGCCGGGGGAGCAGCCCGATCGTGGTCGTCGGAGCCGCCGAACAGGATGCTGATCGAGACGGCCGCGCCCAGCTCCTTGGGGATCTTCTCGCTCTTGCCCTGGCTTTGGGTCTGGATGGACTGCGGGCTGTATTCGCCGGACAGGTCCAGCATGAAATGCAGGAGGTTGATCCCGGTTCCGGCGGTCAGCATGGTGCCGGCGCCGGTGTTGGCCAGGTTGCGCGCCAAGCCGAAGCGGAGGGGGATGTTGATCCACGTGCGGTTGAACACGTCCACCTCGGTGCCCAGGCCGAACTCGCGGCTGGCCACGCCGTCCACCGGCGTCAGGTTGCGCGTCAGGTCGATGTCGGTGGCCAGGTGCCACCAGTTGAACGGGCTGATCGCGCCGCCCAGGCGCAGCTGCGGGTTGATCGAGTACTTGCCGGCGTAGCCGGCGGCGAACGCGGAATCCGGCAGCTTGAACTTGGGGTTGTTGAGATTGCGCCCCGTCAGACCCACGCGCGGCTGCCACTTGGCGTTGGGAAACGTGCGGTCCACGTCCCACAGCGCGCCCAGGTCCACGCCGAAGTTGGAACTCGTCTTGGCGCCGTTTTTGAGGGTTTTCAGAAGATCGTTGTTGCCGTTGCCGCCGTTCGAGATGATGGAGTAGTCCGCGTAGCCGACCTGGGCGTTCATGACCTTCAGGTTCCCGCCCAGGAACACGCCGGGCGCGAACGGGAGTTCGTGGCCGTAACCCGCGCCGATCTCGGTGACGCGGGCGCCTTTCACGACCAATTTCGAGGTGTTCGCGTTGATCGTGCCCGCGGTGTCGTGGCCCAAGTCCACGACGGGGATCGCGCCCATGTCCACGAAGCCGTTCGCGAACACCGCGATCTTGCCGACCTTGAAGTTCGCGCCGCCCAGGGCGTTGATGCGCAGGCCGTCGTTCTTGTCATTGAGCTTGTTGAGCGCCTCGTCGATCTGCGCCTGGGTGGCGGAGCCGCCGGCGTCCCGGAGGTTCTGCAGGTCCTTGGCCCCTTCGACCACGGTTCCGGTCAGCGCCGCGTGGACGCCGAAAGGCACGGCCAGTCCGTAGGCGTTCTCCGTCGCCCGGCCCAGCGCGGCGGGGTTCCAGTACGCGGCCAGGGGGCCCTGGGCCATGGCGACGCCGGCACCGCCCATGCCGAGGGCGCGGGGTCCCATCGCCTGCCATTCGACGGCTCCGGCGGGCGCGGCGGCGATGAGCAGGGCGAGTGCGGCGGCGAGTGATTTGGTCATAGGCCGGAGTATTACATATCTTCCGGGCGCCCGCAACGGAGAGATCGGTCACACCCCCTGTGACCCGCGTCGCAGGGCCTTCTGGGCGAAAAAAAGAAGGGCGGCCCGAAGGCCGCCCTCCCGTTTTCGAACGGAGGTGAGACTTAGTTGGAGCGCTCCAGGCTCTGGAGCCAGCGCGAGATGTTGTTCGCGTGCTCCTGAACCTTGTCCTGCGGCCCCGCGATGACCAGGAGGTAGTCGGTGGAGAGCCAGCTCTTGTACTCCTTCAACTCGTACTTGAGCCCGGTCTGATCCATGTAGCGGCGGATCTCGTTGGACACGCGCCCGCGCAGCAGCGCGCCGGCGGTGAAGGTCAAGGTCGCGCGGACGGACGGCGCCGTCTCCCCGGCCTCGAGCTCCTGGAGCCCGGTCTTCGCCGGAGTCTCCCCGATGACGTGCCCGCCCTCCAG
>JAGWMT010000308.1 GCA_028871595.1 Elusimicrobiota bacterium | reverse complement strand
GCCCGTGGCCTTCTCGATCAGCTGGAACTGGAGGGAGCGCATCATGCTCTGGCCGAACATGATCGCGGCCAGGCCGAAGCCCATGGCCGCCACGTTGATCAGGCTGCGCCGGCGGTTGCGCCAGACGTTGCGCCAGGCCAGCCGCAGCACGTCAGCGCCCGCCCTTCTGAAGCCGCTGGTAGCTGAAGAAGTCGTCGGACAGCGGAAGGTCGAACTCGAGTTCCTTGTATTGGAGGATGGTGCGCTGGCCTTTCTTGCCGGCGGGCACGCATTCCAGGCGCGACGGAACGCGGCGGCCGCCCATCATCTTGATGTCCGACAAAGTGATGGTGCGGATCAGTTCGCCGCGCTCGGAGTAGTCCTCCTCCAGCAGGCCGACCACCGAGTTGTCGTCGTACAAGGCCACGTCGGTGATCACCTTCCCCCACACCACCGGCGCGTCGGGCTTGGGCGTGGCCTCGATGCGGTAGACGGTGCGGCCCGCCTCCTTCTTCGTGGAGAGCAGCTTGTGGGTGTAGTCCTTCACGATCGAGTCGGCCTTCACGATGTCCTCGTACGTGAAATCCGACCCCTGCCAGGCCGAGTGCATCATCGTGGGCGGGATCTTGATCACGCGCTCCACTTTCGGCAGCCACACCCACATCTCGTTCTTGCGCCGCAAGGTGGTCTCGCCGCGCTCCTTGGCCGGGGAATGGATGACGATGAAGGCCATGTTGCGGTCCTTGTTCCAGCCCTCGACTTCCAGCGAACGCTTCCATTCCGGCGTCTCGATGGTCATCACCAGGCGCCCGCGGCTGGAGTCGCCGCGCAGGGCCTTGTTGGCCCGGTCCACCAGGTCGTGGATGTCCAGCTCGGCGGCGGACGCCGCGGTCGCGAGGAGGAGCAGGCCGGCGGCGAGGAGTCGATTCACGCGGGCATTCTACAAACTGTGGCGAAGATTTCGGCGGGCGGATACCTCAGGCCGACAACGACATCGTCCGTCGTAGGCGCTTCCAGGCGGCGAGTTTACGGGACCACGGCACGGAGGCGTGCGCCGGGCTTGACGACGGAAGTGTGATCAGGGCGACGTTCTCGGGCGGGGGATCGACATGTCGGCGGAAGCTGGACTCGGCCTTGCGGCCGTTGAAAAATACGGCCCGCACGCCGGTCTTCGTGATGAACCGATAAATGTCGTTCGGCGCCTCATCGCGGATCGCCGAGTCGAGACTTCCCGCCCGGCGCCCGGATTCGATCACATCCCACAGCGCCACGCCGCGCGCCTTGAGGCGCCGGAGCCGTTTCGCGTAAGGCAAGGAGCGCAAATCCTCCCCCAACGCCGCGCCGACCAGCTCCCAGAAGCGGTTTCGCGGGTGGCCGTAGTATTGACGGAGCTTCAACGACGCGTCGCCGGGCAAAGACCCCAGAATCAGGACACGGGGCTTGCGTCCGAGCACCGGAGGGAACGCCTTTTTCCTCATTGACCCGCGCGGACGCGCAGCCGCCACAGGCGCTGCACGCCCGAGAGGCCCTTGAGCTCGCTCTCGAACGGCTCCTCTCCGGGTGTCCGGCGGTCCAGGACGGCGCGGATCGCGGGGTCGGAGCGCATGCCGTCGGAGATCACGACGTCCCCCCCGGCGCTCTCGTTCTGCACGCGCGCGGCGACGTTGGCGGTGGTGCCGAAGTAATCCAACACGCCGCCGGCGTTGATGGCGATGGCCGCGCCCTCGTGGACTCCGATCTTCAGCACGACCGGCGCGCGCGGGGCCAGCTTGGCGTCCAGCTCGGCGATGCGCTCCTGCATGTCCAGCGCGGCCTCCACGGCGTCGGCGCCGGAGGAGAACACCGCCATCACCGCGTCGCCGATGGTCTTGACCACGGCGCCGCGGCGCGCGGCGATGATGGCGGTCAGGTAGTCGAAGTGGTCGCGCACCACCCCGTACGCGGTCGCGTCCCCCACGCGCTCGTACATGGCCGTGGACCCCTTGAGGTCGGTGAAGAGGAGCGCCAGGCGCTTGACGCCGATCTCCAGGCCCGGCGAGAGGACCTCGGACGAGAACAGGCAGCGGAATTCGTTGAGCGACGTGACCAGGGCCGCCGTCGCGCCGGCGTCCTTCCAACTCTCGCGTTCCACGCGGGCCAGCTCGGGCTCGTCGGCCGACAGGCGCAGGCGGACTTCGCCGGGCTTGAAGAACATTTCCTTGGGCTTGGACGCGTCGGACAGGTTCACGTTCAACTCGGAGGGCGCGTCGGCGCGCGGGACCAGGAGGACGCTGCACTTCTCGCACAGGCCGCGCAGACGGTAGGTGCGCGAGTCGAGATCCAGATCGAGGATCTTGGGTTTGCCGGGCGCCAGCGGCGACTGCGCCACGGCCTGGGGCGAGTGCGCGGGGCTCCCCGCGCAGAAGACGCCCACCTCCGCGCGGCGCACGCTGGGATGGACGCTGAAGCGCAGCTCCACGGACTCGTCGAAGCCGACGCCGTAGTCGATCTTGCAGCCGCCGCAGTGGGACGTCTTCTTGAGGCCGCTCAAGCCGCCGACGGTCTCCGGGGCGGAGCCGCAGTTCGGACACATGATCTCCCAACTGAGATCGAGCAAGCCCGCCTTGACCGCGTGCAGGCACGCGCACAGGACCGCCAGCCGCGGCATCCCCCAGCGGTCGGCCAGCACGAACGGACGGAAACGCGCGACCTCGTCGTCGGGCGAGGAACGCAGGTGCTCGACGAGCCGGGCGGCGGCGGCCGGGTCCGTCGCGGACGCCTCCAGCGCCTTGGCGCGCGACGACAGCAGGGGTAGGTCCGTCTGCGAGGCGGTCCGCGGAAGGCAGCCGCACTCCCCCGAGGGCAGGATGGAGGCGTCGATCTTCCGGTACACTTCCAGGAGACCGTCCACGCGGTTCTCCCCGATGACGCGCAGCAACGCCTGCGGGTAGGGCGGCCGGCCGGAGAAGGTCCCGTCCAGCACGACGCGCGTGCCTGCCCCGTCGGGTTCGAGCCGCATGGTGCCCGTCATCCTTCTGAGCGGGCCGTTCTCGAATTCACGAACGAGGGTATAGTAGCGGCCCTCCACGTATTCGAAGGGGCTTTCCCGCCAGCGGAAGGTCATGCCCAGCAGGCGGGCGCTGACCAGGCGCTCGTGGCCGGCGTCTCCGCGGACGACCGAGTTCTCCGGGACGCCCATGGAACGGTTCAGGCGGTTCGTGTTGGACAGCAACGGCCACAGCACGCCGGGAGACGACGTCAGCCGGACCGACCTTTGGATGCGAACCTCGCTCACCCCGCTATTGTGCGCCTTCGTTCCCCCCGCGTCAAGCGTCCCGAAAAAGTTAAGATAGCCGCCGTGAAGCGCTGCGCGTGCGTGCACGGCCATTTCTACCAGCCCCCCCGGGAGAATCCGTGGACCGGAGCGGTGGAGCGCCAGCCTTCCGCGGGCCGCGACCACGACTGGAACGCCCGCGTCGCGCGCGAATGCTACGTTCCCAACGGCGAGGCCCGCGTGCTGGACGGCGCCGGCCACATCGTGGATCTGGTGGACAACTACGCGTGGATGTCCTTCAACTTCGGCCCGACCCTGCTGGCCTGGTTCGAGACGGTCCATCCCCACGCCTACAAGCGCCTCCTGGACGCCGACAAAGAGAGCGCGGCGCGCCTGGACGGGCACGGCAACGCCATGGCTCAGGCGTTTCATCACGCCATCCTGCCGCTGTCCCATCCGCGCGACCGCGTCACCGAGATCCGCTGGGGCCTGGCCGATTTCGAGCATCGCTTCGGGCGGAAGTCGGAGGGGCTGTGGCTGCCGGAATGCGCCGCCGACGACGCGACCTTGGCGGCCGTCGCCGCCGAGGGCGTGAAGTTCGTGATCCTGGAG
>JAGWMT010000307.1 GCA_028871595.1 Elusimicrobiota bacterium | reverse complement strand
GACGCCGGCGCCGACGACGTGATTCACCGCCCCTTCCAGCCTCCGGTGTTCCTGGCCCGCGTGCGCACGCTGCTGCGGCGGGTGGTGTGGGCCGGGGAAGCGCCCGAGGAGACCGTGACCGTGCTGGTGGGCGGGCCCATCGAGCTCCGTCTGGTGTCGCGGCAGGCGATGATCTCGGAGAAGCCCGTCGAGCTCACCCGGCTGGAATTCGATCTCCTCTCGCACGTGATGCGCCATCAGGACCGGGTCTTCAAGCGCGAGGAGCTCTTGGCCGCGGTGTGGAACTACCCCGACGGCGTGGAGACCCGCACCCTCGATAAGCACGTCGAATCCCTGCGCCGCAAGCTGGGACCGGCGGCCCCGCTGCTCCAGACCGTGCACGGGGTCGGCTACCGTTTCTCCCCCTCCAGCGGCGTGCGAAGTTAACTTCGCCTTTTCTTCGCCGTTCCTTCCTGGAATTACGCTTATTTTCTCGTTAAACTTCCCCTGCGCGCGCGTATTTAGGAGACAACGGACATGAAACATCTTCGAATTCTGGCGTGGGCGGCGGCGGCGTTTTGTCTGGCCATGCCCTTGCGGGCCCAAGTCCCGGGCCTGATCAACTTCCAAGGCAAGCTTCTGGACCTCAGCAACAACCCGCGCAACGGCTCGTTCAGCCTGACCTTCCGCGTGTTCAGCGCGCCGACGGGCGGCGCGGCGCTGTGGAGCGAGACGCAGGCCGGCGTGAACGTCGCCAACGGCGTCTTCGCCGTCCAACTCGGCGCCGTCACCCCGATTCCGGCGAGCGTGTTCGCCGCGTCTCCGACCTACCTTGAGGTGCAAGTCGGCGCCGAGGTCGGCTCCCCCCGCCAGCAACTGGTCGCGACCCCGTACGCCTTCACCGCCCAGAACGCGAACAATCTCGTTCCTGGCAACGCGAACTACGTCCAAGTCGCGAGCAGCCTCCAGTCCGGCGCCACGTTCTACGTCTCCAGCGGCACCGTCGCCGGGCCGCTGGCGGTGGGCGGCGCGCTGACGACGGGCAGCGGCGCGGTGGCGGTGACGACGGCGAGCGGATTCCTCGATGCGACGAAGCTGAGCGGGACGATCCCGAGCGCGCAGTTGTCCGGCGCCTACGCCAACGCATTGACTTTGGGCAACGCCGGCAACTCCCTGGCCGGCGACGGAACGAACTTGATCAACGTGACGGCCGCGCACCTTTTGCCGGGCGACACGAACTACGTCCAGAGCCGGGACACGCTCCAGGCGGGAGCGACGTTCTACGTCGCCAAGGGCACCGTCGGCGGGCCCTTCACGGCCACCGGCACGGTGACCTTGGGCGGAACGGCCGGCGTCAACGACGTGACCGTGGCCAGCAACCTGGCTGTCAGCGGGAATCTTTCCGTCAACGGCGTCGGGCCGCAGGTCCTCAACGGCAACGTCCAAGTCAAAGGCAACGGCCTGCTGGACTCCGCAGGAACGAATCGGATCACGCTGGGCGCGACCAACGTGGTGAACGGAAACTTGAGCGCGTTCTCAGGCGCGCAGCTCGTCATCAGCACCAATATCGCCATCGTCGGCGCCAATAACAACTCCGACCGCTACATCGCTTTCCCCTTCACGGCCGGAACCGCGATTACGGCCCGGAACGTCGTCGTGTTTACGGGTCCCAACCAAGTGGGGACGTCGGCATTTTATGGCGACAGCCGCGCCATCGGCATCGCCGTGACCAGCGCGGCCTTGGGTCAGACGGCCTGGGTCGCCACCTACGGCGTCGTGACGGGCGTGGTCAGCGACGGCCTCGACACCATCGTGGCCGGCGACGCCATCTGCTCCAGCGCGACGGCTGGCCGCGCCACGGACGGCGGCGCATCGAACAGTCCTGTTCCCGGCGGCTCAAGCCGGGGCTGTCCCGGCGGGACTTCATATTTGGGCTCGGCGATGACCGGCGCGGCCGCCACTGCGGGAGCCACCTTCACTCTTTTCGTGCACATGTTCCTCTTCTAAAAAATTCTGAAACACGCGCTTCTTGCCGCGGCGGTCGCCTTTGTCGCTTTCCATCCGGCAATGGGAAGCGGGGACGCCTGCGCGCAGGAGATAGACACGCCAAGCCACCGCCTTGCGCCCAACGCCGTCGACTCGGGCGGAGGCGGCGCCGCCACGACCAGTCATCAGCTCAACATGTCCGCCGGAGAGGCCGGCGGCGCCAAGACGAGCTTCACGAGTTCCGCGCTCTATCCCGGCCTGATGAACGTGGCGTCGTTCCCGGGCACGACGATCGACTTGTCGAGCGTGGCGCAGTCCAGCACGGCCGTCCAATTGAACTTCAGCGCCCCGGGCTACGATGGCGGCCTGGGATCGCTGCAGGCCGGGAGCAGCTACTCCATCCAGTGGGCGACCGAGACGGCCGTGATCTGGAGTTTTTCGAGCGCCCAGGTCGTGATCGCCACCAGCGCCGTCAGCCCGGCGAGCGCCCAGTCCGCGCTCGTGTCCGGCCTGCTCCCGAACACGACGACTTACTTCCGCCTCTGGACCCTCGACGCGGCCGGAGATCTCAGCGCGCTCTCCAACGGGACCACCGTCGCGACGTTGGCCCGCGTTCCCCAGGCGTCCGCCTCGCCTTTCGTTTTGGTCGGCGTCAGTTCGGTGTCCGCGGGCTGGGGCGCCTTTGCGCCCTCGCCGTCTTCCATGACGGCCGAGGGCTATCTCCTGCAGGCCTCGACCGCCGCGGACTTCAGCGGCACGATCCTTTCCTCGTCCACGGCTTCCCCGGCCGCCAGCACGCTGACGGTGACGGGGCTGTTCTCGAACACGACCTACTACTTCCGCGTCGGCGCGCTGAACTGGTCCGGCGCGGCGAACTACGCCGCGCTCGGCTCGACTTTGACCTTGATCTCGCCGGACGTCACGCCGCCCAGCCCGGTCGTCGATCTGGCCGCGTCGGCGCCGGCGGCGTCCGCGCTGTCCTTGAACTGGACCGCCCCCTCCGACCCCGACAACATCCCGCTCAACGGCACCTACGCGATCCAATACGCCACTTGGACCGGCGTCACTTGGGCCACAAGTAGTGCGCAGGTCCTGATCTCCACACTGAACGTGACGGCGGGCGCCGCCCAGGGTTCCGTCGCGGCCGGGCTCAGCCCGAACACGACGTATTTCTTCCGCCTTTGGACGGCGGACGGAAAACCCAATTGGTCTTCCCTTTCCAACGGCACGACCGTCGCGACCTTGGCCGCGCCTCCGGCCGGCGCTCAGATCGTGACGCTCTCCACGAACGCGGCGACCGTGAGCTGGACGGCTTTGCCGGTTTCGCCGGCCTCGGCCACGGCCGAGGGCTATCGCCTGGAGGCGTCCTCGACAAACTTCGGCGCGCTGTCTCCCGGCGGCCTGGTCTACTCCTCGGCGACGGCCGGCGCGCTGGCCAGCACGCTGACCATTTCGGGGCTCGATCCCAACACGACCTACTACTACCGCGCGGCCAGCCTCAACTGGGCGCAGGCCCCGAACTACGCGACGGTCGGCGCGGCGGCCACGCTCGCCGATCCCGCCGCCGCGCTGAATCCCGCGTTCCTCGACGTTTTCACGAGTTCCGCGACGGGACGATGGGCGGCCCTGCCGGTTTCGCCCTCATCGGCGACCTCCGAAGGTTACCGGCTCGAATTGTCCTCCACCAACTTCGGTGCGCTCTCGCCCGGCGGGCTGGTCTACTCGTCGGCGACGACCGCCGCGGCGGCCGGCGCTCTCACCGTCTCGGGCCTCGATCCGAACACCACGTACTACTCCCGCGTGGCCAGCCTCAACTGGGATGCCGCGGCCGACTACACGACGCTTTCCGCCACCAGCACCTTGGCCAACGCGCCTATTTTGCCTGGCCCCATGCAGGTCTTCGTCTCCAGCGCCGTCCTGTCCTGGGC
>JAGWMT010000306.1 GCA_028871595.1 Elusimicrobiota bacterium | reverse complement strand
CACGGAGCCGGGGGCGCAGACGCGGCCCAGGTCGTTGCGGGCCAGGTCCACCAGCATCAGGTGCTCGGCGCGCTCCTTGGCGCTGGCGCGGAGTTCCTTCTCCAGGCGGAGGTCCTGGGCGCGGGTCTTGCCGCGGGGGCGGGTGCCGGCGATGGGGCAGTTGCGGGCCACGCCGTTCAGGACGCGGACCAGACGCTCAGGCGAGGCGCCCATGACGGCGTCGTGGCCGCCCATCAGGCAGAACAGGTACGGCGAGGCGTTGGCGGCGCGGATGGCCCGGTAGGCGGCCAAAGGCCCGCCCTTGAGGCGCGCGGAGAAGTCCTCGGATAATACCGCCTGGAAGATGTCCCCGGCGCGGATATGCTCTTTGATTTTATTCACGCCGCGCAGGAACGCCGTTCGTCCGCGGCCGCCGCGGACCGGCAGAAGCTTGTCGGACTTCTTGGTGATGACCGGACCGGCGCCTTGGAGCAGGCCGGAGAGTGTGCAGGCACGCATGCCAACCGCGCGGCGGTCCTTCGCGTTCCGGATGAGGGCGCGGAAGCTGGCGCGGCCGTTCTCAACGATCAACACCTCGTCGAACAGCATCAATACGGATTCGTAGCGCTCGGGCTTGACCGGCACTTTCTCGAGATGGCGCACCATCTCGTAGCCGAGCAGACCCACGGCCCCGCAATCGAACGCCTCGCCGCTTTTCGCGCGGAACGAGGCGATGCGCCGGCCCAAGGCCGCGAACGGATTGCCCTTGAGGACGCGCTTGCCGGTCTTGGTCTCGCTGATGGCGCGGCCATGCTGGACCGACAACAATTCAAACGGTTTGACCCCGATCCACGCGCGGCGGCGGCCGTCCTCATTCTTCTCGATGATGAACCCGCGCCCGCCGGCGGGGAGCATGCGCTCCAGGCACGTGACCGCGTCAAGGCCGGTCAGGCCGAGGTCGATGGTGAAGACGGAAAAAGGGCGGGCCACGACGGTATTCTACGAAAAGCGGGAGATATCCACGCTATTCCAGGGCAACTGCTGGCGCCAGCAGTCGGGCGGACTCAGCGTTTCGGCCGCTTCAACGCGACCAGGTCGTCGATCGCTTCGATGTATGACTCCGCGCCCTTGCCATAGCGGCGTCCCACGCACGCCGGGGCGATGACGGAGACCCGGCGGAACGGCTCGCGCTTGGTCACATCGGAAAGGTGCACCTCGATGGTGGGAACCTGGATGGCGGCGACCGCGTCGCGCAGGGCATAGCTGTAATGCGTGTAGGCGCCGGGATTGAAGACGATTCCGTCCGCCCACTTTCGATGCGTGTGCAGGATGTCGATCAGCTTCCCCTCGGAGTTCGACTGGCGCGCGCGGACGGCGGCCCCGCGCTTGAGGGCGTAGGCGGCGATCTTCTTGTTGAGCCGGGAGAGCGTCATGCGGCCGTAGATCTCCGGTTCGCGCTCGCCGAGAAGATTCAGGTTCGGGCCGTTCAGCACGAGTATGTTCATAGCAGCTCCCGCACGGTGCGCAGGATCACGTCGTCCGGCACGAAGGCCACCACCGGCCTGGCCGGCGCGCGCAGCAGCACGAAGCGCGCGCGTCCCCCGCGGGCCTTCTTGTCCTGCTTGGCGATCTTCAGGAGCCGCAGCGGATCCACCCTTCGCGGCAACGGCACCGGCAAGGTCGCCAGGAACCGGTCGGCCTCCAGCGCGAAGGACGGCGACAGCCGCGCGCAGGTGACTGACAGCCGCAACGCCGCGCGCATCCCCCACACCACGGCCTCGCCGTGACGGAGCGAACCCAGGCCCGCCGCCGATTCGAGCGCATGGCCCAACGTATGGCCGAAATTGAGAAGCTCGCGCGGACCTTTGGTTTCGAACTCGTCCTGCGCCACGATCTTCGTCTTCCAAGAAGCGCCCCGCGCCACCACGCGCGCGGTGAGGATGGGATCACCTTCCATGAGCGCATCCCAATTATCGGTCATCAAACGCCACATCGACGGGTCGAACACCAACCCGTACTTCAACGCCTCCCCGAAGCCCGACACCCGCTCGCGCGGCGGCAAGGTGCGCAGAACTTCTGAGTCGCAGACGACCGCACGCGGCCGGTGGAATGATCCCGCCAAATTCTTGCCCCCGGCCAAATTGATTCCGGTCTTCCCGCCCAAGCCGCTGTCCAACTGACCCAGCAACGTCGTGGGAACGCTGACCCAAGGAATTCCCCGCAGGTAGATGGAGGCCGCAAAACCGGCCGAATCCGTGACCGAACCCCCGCCCAGCGCCACCAACGCCCCGTCACGCCCGATCCCCGCTTGAAGCATCGACGTCATTAATTCCTCGACGGACGCCCACGTCTTCGCGGATTCGCCCGGAGGTAGAAGGTGACGGTGTATTTTGAGCCCCGCGCGCTTGAGCGCCTTCTCGACGGCGGGGCCGAAGCGCTTCCAGGCGCCGGACTCGGAAACCAATGCGACGTGCTTGGCGGCCGTCAGCGACTTGGTCCAGGCCCGCGCGTTCAACCGGGAGCCGGGTCCGACGAAAAGTTTTTCGGGAGTCATGCCAATCTCCTGGCAATCAAAGACGCCGCCTGCGTGTTGGAAAGACGCGTGGTCGATACGGTGAGTTTGGCGCCGCCATAAGCGCGTCGTCGTTCCGATATCAGCCGTGCGACCTTGGTGTCCAACGATCCGCCGACCAGCAACGGCCGTTGCGCTCGCGTCGGGCGCAAACGGCGGATCAGCTCACGGCGTGAACACGTCAAACGAATCAAGACGCCGGTCCGACGAACGATGTCTCGGTTGCGCCCATCCAAAAGAGCGCCCCCGCCGAGGGACACGACGGCATTGGTGCGTTTCGCGACGGTCGACAGTTTTTTATGCTCCAAACGACGAAAATACGTTTCGCCGCGGCGAGAGAATAATTCGGCAACCGTGCAGCCCGACTCCTTTTCGATCAAATGATCTAAATCTACGAACGGTCGCCCCATTTTTTTTGCCAATGACTTCCCGACAACCGATTTACCGGTTCCCATAAATCCCGTGAGATAAACGTTTGACTTCATTTACTCCACACCTTCAATCTGGGAAGTATTTCTCCCATCGAATCTCCCCCGAATTTGGCCAAGACGGCATCGGCCAGAACAAGGCAAACGAGAGATTCGCCGATGACGGCCGCCGCCGGGACCGCGCAAGCGTCCGATCTCTCAACGTGCGCTTTGGCCGGTTTCATCGTCCGCAAATCGACCGAGTCGAGCGGATTCATTAATGTCGCGATCGGCTTCATCGCCGCGCGAACCACTAATATTTGACCCGTCGTCATGCCCCCATCCAACCCGCCGGAGCGGTTCGTCCGGTAGCCGACCTTTTTTCCCTTCGGCTCGTACGCGTCATGCGCCTCGGAGCCGGACACCGCCGCGCTGCGAAATCCCCCGCCTACCTCCACGCCCTTGATCGCGTTCAAGGACATCAAGGCCGCGCATAGCGGCCCCTCCAGGCGCCGGTCCCACTGCGCGTAGCTGCCCAAGCCGATGGGCAGGCCGTCGGCGACGACTTCGAAGACGCCGCCCACCGTGTCGCCCTCGGCCTTGGCCTTGTCGATGCGCGCCACCATCCGCGCCGACGCCGCCGCGCTGGAGCAGCGCACCGGATCACTCTCCACGCGCTCGTTCAAATCGGCCGCCGCGCACGGGAGCGCCGTGGGATCCTCTTCTCCACCGATGGCAACGACGCGGCTGGCGACATGAATACCGCACTCCGACAAGAACTTTCGAGCCGCCGCACCGATGGCCACCCGCATCGCGGTCTCGCGCGCCGAGGCGCGCTCGAGCACGTCGCGCATATCGTCGAAGCCGTACTTGAGTTTTCCCACCAGGTCCGCGTGGCCCGGCCGCGGCACGTCCACGCGTCGCGGCGCGGGCGCGTCCGTGGGCTCCG
>JAGWMT010000305.1 GCA_028871595.1 Elusimicrobiota bacterium | reverse complement strand
TCGGATTCCGCGGATCATCCCGCGAACTTCTCCGCCCACGGCCCGGAAGTGGCCTTCATCGCCCCCGGCGTCGAGATCCTGTCCACGAAGATGGGCGGCGGCTACGTCAGCCTGTCGGGAACCTCGATGGCGTCCCCCCACGTCGCGGGCTTGGCGGCGCTGGCCTTCTCCCTGGGCGCCACCACGCCGTCGGCCCTGCGCGCCGCCCTGGACGGCGCCGCCCGCCCGATCTCCGGCCTGACGCCGGACTTCGAAGGCCGCGGGATGGTGCTGGCCGGCGATCTCTCTCCGCGGCGCGGGCTGATGGACGGAGGCGCGACTTTGGCGATGGCCCGCTAAGAGCGGGAAAAGGAATTTCGACGGGCGTCGGACCGTTCCAGCCTAACCCCGGGCGACGCACGGAACGGACCGGCGCCCGTCATTTTTTTCGCTTGAAGGCGAACGGCCCGAAGGACTGCATCACGGGCATGACCTGCAGGCGGTTGATGTTGACATGCCGCGGCAAGGTCGTCGACCAATAGATCGTTTCGGCGACGTCCTCGGCCGACAGGGGTTCGATCCCTTTATAAGGCGCGGCGGCCTTGTCTTGATCCCCCTTGAATCGAACCAAGGAAAATTCGGTCTCGCACAGGCCGGGCTCGATGCAGGTCACGCGGACATTCGACCCCAACAGATCGGCGCGAAGATTGAGCGAGAATTGTTCGACGAACGCCTTCGTCGCGCCGTAAACGTTGCCGCCCGGATACGGAAAATCGGAGGCGACCGACCCGAGAAGCACGACGTGCCCCTCGTCGCGGGCCACCATTCCAGGAAGCACGGCGCGGACCGAGTACATCACGCCGTTGATGTTGGTCGCCACCATGGTGTCCCAATCATTCATATCCGCTTCGTGCGCGGGGCCCAGGCCGAGCGCCAATCCCGCGTTGGCGACGAGCACGTTCAAGGAGGCGAATTCCTTGGGCAGACCTGAAAGCGCCGCCTCGGTCGCTTTTCTGTCGGCGACATCAAACGCCAGAATGTGACAGCGTTCGCCCAACTCTTTCTTCAATGCCGCCAGACGGACTTTTCGCCGTCCCGCGGCGATGACCTTGGCCCCGGCGGCGGCGAACCGCCGGCACGCCGCCGCGCCGAAGCCCGACGTGGCGCCGGTGACGAGCACCGTCAAATGTTTGGCGTCGAGGTTGGGCTTCAAACGGAGCCTCCTGCCGGCTCCACGGCGGTGACCAGGGCGTGCGCGGCCCGGATCAACGATTTGACCTCGTTCCAATCCGTGCTCCGGTCCAGCCGCAGGCACACCCAGCCGTGATGATCGGTGTAGCGGGGCAAAGCGAACCGCCGGTCCTCCAGGAAATCCTCGACGTTGCCGGCGCCCACGAAGATCGACAAGGTTTGGGCGCCGCGGGTCTCCTCATACTCGGCGTAGATCTTTTTCTTCCCGGCGCGCCAGTTCGCGTGCCCCCACGAGGACGTTTCCGCCGTCCCCGGTATGGCCATGCAGAGGTCCCGCAGCCGCTTGAGCTCCCGCTCCTCCCCGCTCGTGCGCCCCATCAGCGCCGCGCCTCCAGCTCTTCCCAACGCTTGAAGAGTGATTCCACCTGGGCGTGCGCCGCCTCCACCTTTTGCTGGCGCTTGGCGAGCTCCGCGGAGTCGCTGGCGACGGCCGGATCGTCCAGAGCGGTGCGCGCCTCGGCGGCGGCTTTCTCGGCGGCCTGGATGCTGGCCTCCATCTTTTGAAGCTCCTTGGCCTCCTTCGGCGTCAGAGAAGGCGACGGCCCGGCGGCGGCCGGCGCGCGACGCCGTTGAGGCACGGGCGCGCGCTTGTCGCCCTCCTTCCAATCCTCCCACTGAGACAGCTCGGCGAACAGGTTCGAGCCGCCCTTTCCGTCCAGAGAGAGGATCTCCCTGCTGACGCGGTCCAGCAGGTAGCGGTCATGGGTGACCAGCACCAAGGCGCCGGGGAATTCCAGCATGCTGTTTTCCAGGATCTCCAGCGACTGCAGATCCAGGTCGTTGGTGGGCTCGTCGAGGAGGAGGATGTCCGCGGGACGCAGCATCAGGCGGGCGATCAGCACCCGCGACTGCTCGCCGCCCGACAGACGTCCCAGCGGGTAGGTCAGCTGCTCCTGGCGGAACAGGAAGCGCGCGGCCCAGCCGTACACATGGATGCGGCTCCCTTTATATTCAACGTGCTCGCCGTTGCCGCACAGCGCTTCCTTCAAGGACATGTTCATGTCCAGCTGCTCGCGGTGCTGATCGAAGGTCACCACCTGGAGCTTGTCGGCCTGCTTGACGACTCCGGAGTCGGGCTGAAGCTGGCCGGACAGGAGCTTGAGCAAGGTGCTCTTGCCGCTGCCGTTCTCTCCCAACAGGCCCAGGCGGTCGCCGGGCGCCAGGATCAGGTCCAGAGGGCCGAACAGCTTGCGCCCGCCCATGCTCTTCTCCACGCCCAGCAGGCGGATCAGGCTCTTGCTCTGGCGCTCGCTGGCCGTGAAGTCGATGTCGGCCGCGCGGGACTGGGCGTTGCGGTACTTCAGCTCGCCCAATTCCGACTGCAGCTCGCCCGCGCGGTCGATGCGCGCCTGCTGCTTCGTCGTGCGCGCCTTGGGCCCCTTGCGCAGCCAGGCGATCTCGTTCTTGACGATCCCCTTGAGCACGTCGGCGCGGGTCTCCTGGTCGGCGAATAAGGATTCGCGTTTCTCCAGGAAGTCGCTGTAGTTTCCGGCGCTGGAGAAATGCCCGCCCTCGTAGCGGCGGTTCAATTCGATGACGCGGTTGCAGACCCGTTCCAGGAAACGGCGGTCGTGCGTGACGGTCAGAAAAGCGAAACGCAGGCCGCCCAGGAACTTCTCCAGCCACAGCACGCCGTCCAGGTCCAGATGGTTGGTGGGCTCGTCCAGCAGGAGCAGGTCGGGCTCGCGCACGACCTGGGCCAGGATAGCCAGACGCTTGCGCCAGCCGCCGGACAGCTTGCTGACCAATTGATCGGCGGACGCGAAGCCGGCCTGCTCGATGCCGGCCTCCACCTTCATGTCGATCTCGTAGTCTTCCAGATTGAGCCCCTGGAGGGCGGCGGTCAGTTCGTCGCGGACCGTCCAGCCTTCGTCGGCCAGTTCGAACCGGTCCTGCTGGGCCAGGTACCCGACGCGCAGGCCGCGGCGCGGCGACAAGGTCCCCTCGTCGGCGGTTTCCACGCCGGCCAGGATCTTCAGCAACGTGGACTTGCCGGCGCCGTTGGGGCCGATCAGCCCGGTGCGCTCGCCTTCGAACAGCCCGAACGACAGGCCCTCGAACAACGGGCGCACGCCGAAGCTCTTGGAAAGGTTCTGACAGCTGAGGAAGATGCCCATCAGTCGCAGCCCTTGTCGACGATATACGCCAGGATGGAGTACATCTCATCGGCGCGGCTTTGGGGCCACCGGTCCTTTTCCGGGGCGTGGAGGAGAAGGCCGCCGCCCTCTTTCCACACGACGCGCTGCGTCGAAACGCGGCCGGTGCAGCCGTCGTCGATCAGCGCGGTCGGCCAGCGTTGGGCCGCGCCACGATACGGGTCGAGCCGAGGACAGGTCGAAAACTCCGGACGGACGACGCAGCTGCCGCCGCCTTGAATCGGCACGAAGAAATCGGCGGAGCCGAGTTGGATATGACGGTAGGTCCAGTTCGCCAGATCGGGGAGCTCGGGGTACGGGGTGCCCAAGGTCTGCGGAAAAATGGAGCCTTTGTCGATGACGCGGCGATAAAAGTCGGGACCCGGACGGAGGGCGGCCGCCTTTTTCTCCTCCGGCTTCGGCAGTCCGAGCTCCGCCGCCAGGGACGCCTCGCCGGAACGGCCGCGCGCGCAGTAGGCCATCGCCTTGTAATCGGGGGCTTTGCCTTGAAACCGCGCCTGGCAGGACTTGATGGCGTCGGCCTGCCGTTG
>JAGWMT010000304.1 GCA_028871595.1 Elusimicrobiota bacterium | reverse complement strand
CGGAGCTCGATGGGCCCGCCCACCAGCACGGTCACGGTCTCCTCGGGCGCTTCCCCGGCCCACACCACCCGCCGCAGCAGCGTGCGCACGCGGGCCAGGAACACCGGAGGCTGGAAGGGGCGGTGAATCACGTCGTCGGCGCCGGCGTCCAGCAGGGCGACGCCTTCGGCGGCGCCGGCCTTGGGGTCCACGCACAGGACCGGCAGGCGGCGCAGTTCCGCGGATTCGCGCAGGCGGCGCAGGAAGGCGGGGACCGCGGCGTCGGACGAATGGGCGACCACCAGGAGGCTGGGGCGCCCCGTCTTGATCGCGTCCAGGGCGCGGGAGAGAGCGTCCACCGGCTGAACGCGGTGGCCCTGGCCTTCAAGAAGGCCGCACAGCTGCTCGCGGAATTTATTCTCCTCGGCGATGACGGCGATGTTCATGAGAGTCTCATCCGCCGAACACCGGGTACTCGCCGAACACGTCCTTGAGAGCGTTGGTGACCTCGCCGACGGTGGCGTAGGCCTCGACGGCCTCCAGGATGGCAGGCATCAGATTCGTGGGGCCCTTCGCCTCGCCGCGCAGGCGCGTCAGCGCCGCCTGAACCCGGCCGTTGTCGCGCTCGCGCCGCAGCTTTTTCAGGCGCCGCACCTGTCCCTTTTCCACGGCGGGATCGATCTTCAGGATGGGGGGGCTGACATGGTCGCTCTCGTGGACGTTCACGCCGACGATCTTCCGCCTTCCGGCGGCCAGGTCGGTTTCGTGGCGGTAGGCGGTCTCGGCGATCTCCCGGTGAAAGAACCCCTTCTCCAGGGCGGGAACGACGCCGCCCAGCTCGCGAATCCGCGTCATCAGCGCGACCGCGCGCGTCTCCACGTCCCGGGTCAGGGCCTCCAAGAAGTAAGAGCCGCCGAACGGATCGGGCGTGTCGGTGACGCCCGTCTCCAGAGCCAGCAGCTGCTGGGTACGCAGGGCCAGCATCACGGCCTCGTCGGTGGGCAGCGCCAGGGCCTCGTCGAAGGAGTTCGTGTGGAGGCTTTGCGTCCCGCCCAGCGCGCCCGCCATCGCCTGGTAGGCGACCCGCGCCAGGTTGTTGAGCGGCTGCTGGGCCGTCAGGCTCACGCCCGCGGTCTGGCAGTGCATGGGCAGCATCCAGGAGATTTCCTTCTTGGCGCCGAACTCGTCGCGCATCATCTTCGCCCAGATGGAGCGCGCCGCGCGCAGCTTGGCGATCTCCTCGAAGAAGTGGTTGTGCACGTCGAAGAAGAACGACAGCTGGGACGCGAAATCGTCCACGTTCAGGCCGCGCTTGACCAGGCGTTCCACGTAGTCGCGGCCGTCGCCCAAGGTGAACGCCAGCTCCTGCACCGCGTCGGCGCCGGCCTCGCGGATGTGGTAGCCGGAGATGGAGATGGGGTAGAAGCGGGGGACTTCCTTCACGCAGAACTCGATGAGGTCCAAGACCAGGCGCATGGACGGTTCCGGCGGGTACAGGTACTCGTTCTGCGCGATGTACTCCTTCAGGATGTCGGTTTGGCAGGTGCCGCGGATGCGCTTGAACGGGACGCCCTGCTTGCGCGCCACGGCCAGGTACATGGCGAAGATCACCGGCGCGGGCAGGTTGATCGTCATGGACGTGGAGACCTTCGCGATCTCGATGCCGGAGAACAAGGTCTCCATGTCCGCCAGGCTGTCGATGGCCACGCCCTCCCGCCCGACTTCGCCCAAGGAGCGTGGGTCGTCGGAGTCCAGGCCCATCAAGGTGGGCAGGTCGAAGGCGGTGGACAGGCCCGTCTCGCCGTGCTCCAGGAGGTACTTGAAGCGCTCGTTGGTGTCCTTCGCTGTCTTGTGGCCCGCGAACATGCGCATGGTCCACGGGTTCACGCGGTAGCCGCTGCCCTTCAGGCCGCGGGTGAACGGGAACTGCCCGGGACGGCCGACGTCCCCGGCCGCGTCGGCGGGGCCGTACTCGCGCCGGACCGGGATGCCCGACAAAGTCGTCGGGTCGGCGGCGGGGGGAACCGGCGTCTTCTTTTCGACGACGCTCACGGGTTCCTCCGCCGCTCGCCGCGGGCGTTCCGGCGCCGCTCCAGATTGGCCTTGCGGCGCTCCTCGAATTTCTCGCGCCGCAGCTGATTCAACCGCCGGCGCTTCGGAGCCATCTGGCCGCGAAGGCGGCGCATCCGCTGAAGGAACTGCTCGCGGCGCGCGCGCCGCTCCGCGGGCGGCAGGGCCCGCCAGCGCTTGCGCAGGGCCGCCAGGCGCCGGCGGTGCGCCTTCATGAAGGTCCGGAAACGGACGAACCGCTTCAGCGCGACGGGCCGCATCGGGGCGCGCCCTTCTTCCACCGTGGTTTCCTGGTTCGGCGTCAGGACCGCCGTCCCCGCGTCGTCCTTGACCTCGACGCGGCCCTCGTCGAAGACGCCGACGTGGGTCTGCGCGTCGGCGCCGGCCTCGACGCCGAACTCCGTGCCGCGCACCGCCGCGACGGCCCCGGGCGTGCGCACCGTCAGACTCTGCGAACCGAGCTTCTGGATCTTGGCGATCAGCGAACCGAAGGCCAGCAGGAATGACGACTGGGCGCGCTCCGTCTTCTCCAAAGTGAAATCGGAGTCGGGCTCCAGATGAATGAGGCTCCCGCCGTCCAGCGAGATGTCGGCCGACGAATTCTCGCCGGTGGTGACGCGGTCGCCCTCTTCCAGCGGCATGTCGGCCTCGGCGCCGGAGTCGTCGCCGCCGCCCGCCGGATGCACCACGACGTCGCCGGAGGACGCCGCGACGCGGGCGTCCCAGCGCACGTCGTCCTGCGCGCGAAGCGGGACGGCCGCGGCCGCCAGCAGGCACGCGAGCAGGAGCTTCATGACGGGGTGAGCTCGATCTTCACGAATTGGTGCTTGCCCATCTTCAGCGTGAAGCCGGAGGGGGCGGCGATCGGCGCGTCGTCCGTGCGCTTGGCCCCGTCGATCTGGACGCCGCCCTGGGTGATCAGGCGGCGGGCCTCGGAACGGGACTTGGCCCCGGCCGCCAGGAGGATGATCTCGCTCAGGGTCTTGCCCGACGGGACTTTGACGACTTGGAGGTCCGTCGGCAGCTCCTTCTTCGAGAACGTCGCCTCGAAATAGGCGAGGGCGGCGTCCGCCGCGGCGGCGCCGTGGAAACGGTCCACGATGAGGCGCGCCAGCGCCTTCTTGGCCTTCATCGGATGTTCGGCCTTCACCGCGGAGAGATCCAGCGCGGTCAGCAGCTCGTAATACGAAACCATCAGCTCGTCGGACACGCGCATGGTCTTGCCGAACATGTCGTTGGGTTCGTCGTTGAGAGCAATGAAGTTGCCGTACGACTTCGACATCTTCTTCTCGCCGTCCAGGCCCACCAGCAAGGGCGCGGTCATGGCGACCTGCGCCTCCTGGCCGGCGTCGACCTGCATCTTGCGGCCCATGAGCAGATTGGTCAGCTGGTCGTTGCCGCCGAGCTCGACGTCGGCCTTGATGGCGACCGAGTCGTAGCCCTGCAGGATCGGGTACATGATCTCCAGCAAGGTCAGGGGGGAGTTGGACGCCAGCCGGGTCTTGAAGTCCTCGCGGGACAGCACCTGCTGGACCGTGTGCCGCTTGAGGATGTCCAGCAGGCCCTCGCGCATCATGGGCTCCAGCCACTCGGAGTTGAAGCGCAACTCCGTCCGGTTCTGGTCCAGGACCTTGAACGCCTGCTCCTGGTAGGTTTTCGCGTTCGCCCGCACCTGCTCCTTCGTCAACGTCGGGCGGGTGGAGTCGCGGCCGGAAGGGTCGCCGACCATGGCCGTGAAGTCGCCGATGATCAGGACGGCGGTGTGGCCCAGGTCCTGGAACTGGCGCAGCTTCGAGAGGACCACCGAATGCCCCAAATGGAGGTCCGCCGACGTGGGGTCCACCCCCAGCTTGACGCGCAGGGTTTTTCCAGAGGAAAGCTTCTTGGCGAG
>JAGWMT010000303.1 GCA_028871595.1 Elusimicrobiota bacterium | reverse complement strand
CTGGGCGCGCAGCGAACGGATGGAGGTCACCGCGCCCATCACGCGCGCCATTTCATTTTCCGCCTCGGGGTTGGACCAATCGAAGTCCAGATGTTGGTACCCGCCCTTGAGCAGGAACTCGGCGCTTTCCCCGGCGTACGGCTTCACCGCGGCGTACAGCTCCTCGGTGACGAAGGGCATCAGCGGGTGCAGGGCCTTCAAGGACCCCGTGAGGACGTTCACGAGGATCGTCCGGGCGTTTTCCTTGCCTTCCCCATCGATGCCCAGCAGGCGGGACTTCGCAAGCTCGATGTACCAGGCGCAGAACTCGTCCCACAGAAAGCCGTACAACGCATCGGCCGCGGCGGCGGGCTCGTACGCGTCCAGATGCGCCTTGGCCTTCGCCAGCGTCGCCTGATAGCGCGAGAGAATCCACGCGTCGGCCAGCTCCAGACAGCAATGATGGAGCGCGTCGAGCGCGTAGCCGCCGGCGGGAGCGGTCTCCGGCAGGTTCATCAGCACGAAGCGCGACGAGTTCCACAGCTTGTTGACGAAGTTGCGCGCGCCCACCACCGACTGCTCGTCGAACGGGATGTCCTTGCCGGGGTGCGCCTGGGCCATCAGCGCGAAGCGGAGCGCGTCGGTGCCGTACTTGTCCATCATCAGCAGCGGGTCGATCACGTTGCCCAGGGACTTGGACATCTTCTTGCCGCTCTTGTCGCGGACGATGCCGTGGATCACCGCGTCGGGAAACGGGACTTTGTTTTCGAACGCCAGGCCCATCATCTGCATGCGGGCCACCCACAGATAGAGAATCTCGTAGCCGGTCACCAACGTCGACGTGGGATAGTAGTACGCCATGTCCGGGGTCTTGTCGGGCCAGCCGAACACGGCCAGCGGCCACAACGCCGACGAGAACCAGGTGTCGAGAACGTCCGGGTCCTGGGTCCAGCCGGCGCCGGGCGTCTCCAAGGAGACCTTGGGCTGCTCGCCGTCTTTATACCAGACCGGAATGCGGTGGCCCCACCAGATTTGGCGCGAAATGCACCAGTCCTTGATATTGACGAGCCAGTCACGGTAAGGTTTGCCGCGCTCTTCGGGGTAAATTTTAAACTCGCCGGAGTCATACGCCTTCAAAGCGGGTTTCGCCAACTCCATTTGCTTCACGAACCACTGCAACGAGAGCAACGGCTCGATCACGGAACCGCAGCGATAACATGTCTGAACGGCGGATTTATGATCCTCTTTCTTCCGTAAAAATCCCTGCGCTTCCAAGTCCGCGACCACCTGGTCCTGGGCTTTTTCACGGGAAAGACCGGCGTACGGACCCGCCGCTTCCGTGAGTTTGCCATCCGGTCCGATGGCCTTGATCGCCGGCAGTTTATGCCGCTCGCCGATCTCCCAGTCGTTCTGGTCGTGCGCGGGCGTCACCTTCAGCGCCCCGGTGCCGAACTCGAACTCCACGTAGGAGTCCTCGATGACGGGGATGGCGCGGTTGATGAAGGGGATCAGGACCTTCTTGCCGACCATGTGCTTCCAGCGGGGGTCCTTGGGGTTCACCGCGACGGCGGTGTCGCCGAACATGGTGATGGGCCGGGTGGTGGCCACCACCACGCCCTCGCCGCCGCCTTCCAGCGGGTAGTGGATGTGATACAGGCCGCCCTTGCGCTCTTCACGCTCGACTTCGCTGTCCGAAAGCGCCGTGCCGCATCGAACGCACCAATTGACCAAGCGCTCGCCGCGATAAATCTGCCCGCGTTCCCAGAGGGTCTTGAACGCATGGTAGACCGCCTTTGCTCGCGGTTCATCCATCGTAAACGCTTCACGCTCCCAATCGAGAGAACATCCGAGACGATGCAATTGGCCCAAGATCGTCTTTTTGCAGTCACGAGTCCAAATCCGCATGCGCTCAAGGAATTTGTCTCGGCCCAAAGCGTATCGGTCTATTTTTTCCGCTTTGAGCTGCTTCTCCATCACGTTCTGCGTGGCGATTCCGCCGTGATCCGTGCCGGGGACCCAGCAGGCCTCGTCGCCGGAGAGGCGGTGGTGGCGGATGAAGGCGTCCTGCAGCGTGTTGTTGAGGGCGTGCCCGATGTGAAGCGCTCCGGTCACGTTCGGCGGCGGAATCACGATGGTGAACGCCTTCGCGCCGGGGCGCGGGACGGAGCGGGACAGCTTGGCCTTCTCCCACGCGGCCAGGCGGGCTTCTTCGACGGGCTTCGGGTCGTAGGCTTTATCGAGCATCGAGTTTCAGTATATGTCGTATTTTCGAGATGAGAACCTCGCCGTCGATGGGCTTGCCGATGTAGTCCACGGCGCCGGTGTCCAGGCCGGTCACGACGTCCACCGCCTCGTCCGAGGCGGTGAAGAACACGATCGGCGTCTTCGCCGTCGCCGGGTCCTTCTTCAACGCGCGGGCCACGTCGCGCCCGTCCACGTCGCCGATGTACATGTCCAGCACCACCAGGTCCGGCTTGGCGGCCCGGATCTCGTCCACGGCCGTCGAGGCGTCCTCGATGGTCCGCACCTCGAACCCGGCGTGCTCCAAGGACAGCCGCACGGTCTCGCGCACCATGGCGTCGTCGTCGACGACCATGATGCGCCGATGTTCCCGCGCGGCCGGCTTGGTCACAACAGGTCCGAGGCCAGCGCGGCCAGAGCCGAGCGCTCGCTCTTGGTGAAGGTGACGTGGCCGAAGATGGACTGGCCCTTGAACCGCTCCACCAGGTTGGTCAAGCCGTTCGACGCGGAGTCCAGGTAGTAGTTGTCCACCTGGTGCGGATCTCCGGTCAGCACGATCTTGGCCCCCTGGCCGGCGCGCGAGATGATGGTCTTGATCTCGTGCGGGGTCAGGTTCTGGGAATCGTCGATGATGATGAGCAGGCCGGGCAAGGTCCGCCCGCGGAGATAGGTCACCGCCTCGATCTCCAGCACGCCCTCTTCCGTCAGCATCTGGATGTCCATGTCCGCGGTCTCCAGGGCGCCCTTGGGCTTTTCCAGGAGGTAGGACAGGTTGTCGTAGATGGCGCCCATCCAGTTGGTGAGCTTCTCCTCCTTGGTGCCGGGGAGGAAGCCCAGGTCGTGGCCGACGGCGATGACCGGGCGCGCGATGAGGATGCGCCGGTACACCTTCTCCTCCAGCGTCTGCTGGAGCGCGGCGGCCAAGGCCAGCATGGTCTTGCCCGAGCCGGCCAGGCCGACCAAGGTCACCAAGGCGATGTCCTTGTTGAGCAGGAGCTCCAGCGCGAAGCGCTGCTCCGTGTTGAGCGGCTTGATGCCCCAGGGCGCGGAGTCCGCCTTGATCAGCGGCACCAAGGACGAGGACTTGGCGTCGTAGCGGGCCAGGGCGCTCTTCGAGCCGCCGTCCTTGAGGATGACGAACTCGTTGGGGACCAGGTCCGGGGCCTGCGCCTCCAGGCGCTTGTCCTTGTAGAAGCGGTCGATGACGTCGCCGCCGACGGTGAGCTCGCGCCAGCCCTTGTACAGGTCCTCGACGGCGATCTTCTCCTTCTCGTAGTCCTGGGTCTCGAGACCGAGCGATTCGGCTTTAATACGCAGGTTGATGTCCTTGGAGATGAACACCACGTTCTCGCCCTGCTTCTTGAGATATTGGGCGCAGCTCAGGATCTCGTTGTCCTTGGTGTGGGCGGAGAAGGCCTTGGGCAGGCCGTCGGAGACCTGGATCTCCACCTTCAGCTTGCCGCCGTGCTCCAGGGGCACCCAGTTGGACAGCTTGCCGCCCTTGCGCAGCTCGTCGAGCTTGCGCGAGACGAAGCGGGCCGAGCGGCCGCGCTCGTCGTTGCTGCGCTTGAAGGTGTCCAGCTCCTCGATGACGGTCAGCGGGAGGACGACGCGGGAGCCCTCGAAGGAAAAAATCGAGTGCGGGTCGTGAAGGATGACGTTGGTGTCGAGCACGAAGGTTTTCATGCGGTCGCCTCCTGGAGTTGGAACGGCGGCACGAACTCTTTGAA